>CALMEG010000260.1 GCA_937863185.1 uncultured Paracoccaceae bacterium
TGCCGTTGCCGATGCCGCGCGCGGTGATCTGCTCGCCCAGCCACATCAGGAACATCGTCCCGCCCACCAGCGTGACCACGACCGAAAGCTTGAAGAACAGGCCCGGATCATGCGCCAGATCGCCCGCCTCGAGGCTGACGGCCAGGCCCCAGGCCTGGAACAGCGCCAGCGCCACGGTGCCGTAGCGCGTGATCTGGTTGATCTTCTTGCGGCCCTGCTCGCCTTCCTTCTTCATCTGCTCCAGCGAGGGCACCATGGCCGTCAGAAGCTGCACGATGATCGAGGCCGAGATATAGGGCATGATCCCGAGCGCGAAGATCCCCATGCGGCCAAGCGCGCCGCCGGTGAACATCGACAGGATGCCGCCAAGCCCGGCGGCCGCGCCTTCCATGAACTCCTTGAGGGCGGCCGTGTCGATCCCCGGAACCGGGATATAGGTGCCCAGGCGGTAGATGATCAGCAGGCCGATCGTGAAGAAAATTCGCTGGCGAAGCTCGGTCGCCTTGCCGAGGGCGCCCCAGCTGAGGTTCGCCGCCATTTGCTCTGCAGCAGATGCCATTTGCCCTGTCTCTTTCATGTCAGCGCCGCCGAACCGTTTCCCGGTCGGCGGCGCTTGGAAAACTGTTGCCTATGTAAGCGGGCCAAGCCCTGCCTACAACCGCTTATTCAGCCGCGGCAGCCACAACGGTCAGCTTGCCACCGGCTTTCTCGACGGCCTCGATGGCCGCCTTGGAGGCGCCGGTCACGTTCAGCGTGACCTTCGACTTGATCTCGCCCTTGGCCAGAACGCGGATACCGTCCAGCTTGCGGCGCACGAGGCCCGATGCGACCAGCGCCTCCTCGGAGATTTCGGCTTTCGCGTCAAGCTTGCCTTCGGCGATGAACTTCTCGATCAGGCCAAGGTTCACGACCGCGAAGGATTTCGCGTTCGGCTTGGTGAAGCCGCGCTTCGGCAGGCGGCGGTAAAGCGGCATCTGGCCGCCTTCATAGCCGTTCAGAGCCACGCCCGAGCGCGATTTCTGACCCTTGATGCCGCGGCCGGCGGTCTTGCCCTTGCCCGAACCCGGGCCGCGCGCCACGCGTTTCTTCTTGCGGGCAGCGCCTTCGTTGTCGCGCAGTTCATGCAGTTTCATGTCGCTTCTCCTTTGCCGGAAATGCCCCCACAAGCGACAGAGGGGCACACGCGGCGTTTCTTGTTGATTCCATGGCCCAAGGGGCCACCGGGGGCGTATAGCGGGGATGGGGCGGAAGGGTCAAGGCGCTTGATCGCCCGCCCATGCCTCAGACGATCCGCGCCTGCGCGAACTGGAAGTTCACCTTGATCTTTGCCGCCACAATCGCGTCATGCAGCCGCCCGCTCATGAAGATCTTTTTGTCAAGCTTGGACTCGAACCACAGATCCAGCCCCTCCAGCGCCGCGGCGGTGGCGGCGATATCGCCGTCCGCGAGGTTGGAAGCGCCCCATTTGTCGTAGCCGACGATTTCCTTTTTGAACACGTGGCGCAGCTTCTGGCACTGCTCGATCACCACGCTGTCCTTGATGCAGCCGAAATTGAGCAGATAGAAAGGCCCCGGCAGCGGGGTGACCTTGTCGGCCTGGTAGATCGGGAATTCGATCAGCCCGCCCTCGCCCAGGTCGAACTGCTTGAGCACTTCGGCCAGCTTGCCCCGCACGGCATAGAAACCGTCGGCCATGAACAGGTCCTTCTGCCGCGCCCAGCGTTTTTCATCAAAAACATAAATTGCCTCGGTGAACTCTTCGCGCGTCAGGGTGTGACCGTCGTAATGGCGGTGAATCGCGGCAAGCACATGTTTGGGAGGGACGCCAAGAATGATCGTCGGAGGCGCCCAGTCCTCGCCGTAGTATTTCTCGCGGATCCCTTGCTTGTCGCCGACACTCCCCTCAGTCATCACCGAGCTGACCCAGACCTCTTGCGTCATCATTTTCCCTGCCAATGCGTTTTCAGAATACGTCCATGGCCTATCACACTGGCGGGCGGTCGTGGAACAAACCCGATGTCGCATGGCGCGCGCCGGCCCTGCGCCGCACGCGGCCCCTGCAACGCATCCATCCCGCTGCACATTGCCCGGCGCCGCTTTCGGCATCCCCGTCTTCCCAAGAGGACCCGGCGAAACCGGCCGTGCCGTCACGCCCCAACGAATCCCCAGCCATCGGCGTAGAACCCGTGGACGGCACCCAGAAGGGTCAGCTTCTCTTCATGGGCCCACAGGGTTTCAAGGGTCAGGTCCAGATCGGGGGTGGTGATCTCAAGGCAATCTTCGTCCTCGTCGTCCTGCGCCTCGAAGCCCTCGACGGCATAACCGGCGGCAGCGGCGACCTCGGCGAAGGCATCCCAGTCGGCCGCGCCATCCTCGGCCAGGAACTGGAACGCGATCCGGGCACGGGCGGGCAAGGGCTCCATCGCCGCGATCTCGCGGAAGATCTTTGCGGTTTCCGCCTGCTGTTGCTTGAGGTCCATGGAACTTTCCCTGTGCAGAATGGCGTTCAATGAAAAACGTCCCGGCCTTTCGACCGGGACGTTCTGACAGTCACAGGCCCGAAGGCTCAGCCCTTGTCTTCCACGATGGTCACCAGATGCGGGATCTTGTTGACCATGCCGCGCACCGAGGGGGTATCCTCCAGCTCGCGGGTGCGGTTGATCTTGCCAAGGCCGAGGCCTTTCAGCGTCGCGGCCTGGATGGCCGGACGGCGGGCGGCGGAAGCGATCTGCTTCACGACGATGGTTTTCTTGGCCATGTCTCTCGCTCCTTACGCGTCGGTGGTTTCGGCTTCGGGCTTCTTGAGGATGTCCGCCACCTTCTTGCCGCGACGCTGCGCGACCGAACGGGGCGAGGCTTCCTTCTTGAGGCCGTCGATGGTGGCACGGATCATGTTGTAGGGGTTCTGCGAGCCGAGCGATTTCGCAACGACATCCTGAACGCCCAGCATCTCGAAGACGGCGCGCATCGGGCCGCCGGCGATGATCCCGGTCCCGGCGGGGGCGGTGCGCATCACGACCTTGCCCGCCCCGCGGCGGCCTTCCATGTCCTGGTGCAGCGTGCGCCCGTCGCGCAGCGGCACACGCACGAGCGAGCGTTTTGCCTGCTCGGTCGCCTTGCGGATCGCCTCGGGCACTTCTTTCGCCTTGCCCTTGCCAAAGCCCACGCGGCCACGCTGGTCACCCACCACGACAAGCGCGGCGAAGCCAAAGCGTTTACCACCCTTCACGGTTTTCGACACGCGGTTGATCGCAACCAGACGATCGGCGAATTCCGGGGTTTCCTCGCGCTCTTCGCGGCGGCCCCGGCGGTTTTCACGTTCTGCCATAAGGCATTCCTTTCGTGATGGCGTGGTCTCACGCCGTTACATCCAATCCTGGTGGCCGGCCCGGATGCGCAAGGCAAGGGCGGGGCGGCCCCGGATCATCGGGGGGACGCGGACGTCCCCCGCCAGTATCAGAACTTCAGACCGCCTTCGCGGGCCGCATCGGC
>CALMEG010000261.1 GCA_937863185.1 uncultured Paracoccaceae bacterium
GGGCGCAGGGCCTTGACGCGTTCCGGAGGCGCGGTGATCGCGGGCTTCACCTCGGTCGGGTCTTCCTCGATCAGGAAGCGGCGGTCGATGGTGATGCGGCAGCGGTCGGGCACGCAGGGGGCGGGCAGGCCGGTATAGCCGGGCTCGGGTTCGGGTTCGCCGCCATGGATCGCGTTGATGTTGAGCGTGGACTGGCGCGCGCCTTCGGGAATGACCGGCATGGCGGTGGTCTTGCCCGCCAGCAGGGGAAAGAGGGTCTCCTCGATCTCGGCCAGAACCGCGCCCATGTGCCGGATCGCGCTGTCGCCCAGAAATGGCATCGAGCCGTGGGCGATGCGGCCATGCGTTTCGATCTCGGCCCACCAGACGCCGCGATGGCCCAGGCAGATCTGGTCCTTGTGCAGGGGTTCGGGGATGATGACGTGCTGCACGCGGGCGGGGTCGAAATAGCCCTGGCTTGCCAGATGGGCCACGCCGCCATAGCCGCCGGTCTCCTCGTCCGCGGTTGCGGAAATCTCGATCGCGCCGGTGAAATCGGGGCAGGCGGCGATGAAGGCCTCGACCGCGATGACCGAGGCGGCAAGGCCGCCTTTCATGTCACAGGCGCCGCGGCCGTAGATGCGGTTTCCGTCGATCTCGCCGCCGAAGGGATCGCGGGTCCAGCCGTGGCCGACCTCGACCACGTCGTGATGCGAGTTGAAATGCACGCAATCGCCCGGCCCGCGGCCTTCGATCCGCGCAACGAGGTTCCAGCGCGGGTAGGTGTCGCTGTCCCCCGGGGTGCCTGTCGCGCGGATCATGTCGATGGAGAAGCCCTGCGGTGCAAGGCGGGCGGCAAGGAAATCGCAGATTTCCCGATAGTTGCGCCCCGGAGGGTTGAGCGTCGGGATGCGTATCAGATCCTGCGTGAGGCGGATCAGGTCATCGCGGCGCGCGGCGATCTCTTGTGACAGGCGGATATCGGCTTCCATCGGGGCAGGCTAACGCCGGGTTCCGCGTCGGGCAATCGCAAAGCGTGTGCAAAAGAAGTGGCGGCGGGCGCATGATTTGTTTAGCTTTTCGCGCAGGGGCTCTGGAATGTGGGCGGCGGGCTTCCCAAGTTGTAAATGGGATTAACATTGGAGGTGGAGATGGCCGGATTTGATGCGCAGATCGAGGAAAGCCAGCGGCAGGTGTCGCAGGCGCAGGCGAAGATCTCGGAGGTGACCAGCCGGATCGAGGCCGCGCGCCAGAAGCTTGAGGCCGGTCAGGATATCTCCATGGATATCGAGAACGCGACGCTGGAGGAGGTGCAGGCCCATGCCGATGCGATGAATGCCAATATCGCAGAGCTGATCATGGGGCTGGACGATGTGACGGCCGGGTTCTCCAAGGATTTCGACGAGATGCGCTCGAAAACCGGGTGGGAGAGCTTCGTGGGGATCTTTGCCCGAGGCAAATCCGAGGCGATGCGGCAGGAACGTCTGCGCTCGGCCTCGATCGACGCAAAGTTGCAGGATCTGATCGGCAAGTCCGACACGATCGTGAAGCTTCTCGACGGCCAGCTTGCGGTGCTGGAAGAGCAGAAGGCCAAGGTGGAGGGCAACCTCACCGGCACGCTGGACGAGCGCGAGGCGACGGTTGCCGCGCTGGAAGGCGTGCGGGCCGAAATTCAGGGGATGGACCCGAAGATCATCGAGCTTGAGAACAAGATCGCGGTCGAGCAGGATGCGGCGGCGCGCACCAAGCTGGAAACCGAACTGGCCGCGCTGAACGTGCGCTACAACGCGCTTGTGCAGGACGAGCAGGTCAAGCTTGCGAAATCCCAGACGCTGGAGCGTTATATTGAGAAGGGCAAGACCTGGGTCGACAGCCTTCAGAACCAGGCGGCGACGCAGATGGTCCTGATCAACAAGTTGCAGACCGATACCAAGCAGCGCGTGGTGCTTTACGATGCGCTGACCAAGTCGCTCAAGACCGCGCAGCAGCAGGACGTGGCGCACCGGATCAACGAGATCGGGGTCAAGACCGACCAGGAGGCGCAGACCGCCATGCTGGAGGCGCACGAGGATCATATGGTCTTTGCCCGCAAGGTGCTGGAGCAGAAGGCCAAGGCCGACGAGCGTTTCGCCCGCCGCTTTGCCGCGATCGTCGAGAAGCATGACAAGAACCTGTATGGTGGCTAAGTGCCCGATCTCGATCTGACAAAGGATCACAAGCTCCTTGAGGACGATATCGCCGCGCGGCGGTATTTCGCCAAGTTCGACCGGATCACCCGGATGCTGGCCTCGGTCGCCGTCGAGATGGAGGAGGACCGCCATCTGGGGCGTGCCGATGCCGCGATCCTGTCGGGCTATGTCGGGGCGATCTCGGCCAGTTTCCGGGCGCTTTCGGTGAAATACCTCGTCTCCGGCCGGCTTGCCGGTCCGGCCCGGCGTCACCTGACGATCGACCTGCATGAAAGCGGGTTCCCGATCTACCAGGAACTGGTCACGATGGCCAATGATGCCGCGCAGGCCGCCCGCCATCTGGAGGGCATGGCAAGTGCGGACGATCTGCGCGACCGCATGATCCGGCGCATCGTGGGCGAACGGGTGCTGCCGACCGAGCTGCAATATGCCATGAGCCAGCGGCTTTACTACGAGGCGCTTGCGGCGGGGGGGCTGTTCTGGCCGCAGATGCATCCGGTGGCGCAGTGGATCTCGGACCTGCCCGGCGGGCGGCGGCGCTTCCTGTTGCACTGGGCGGTCTATGACAGCCAGCTCAACGTGCCCGTCGTCTATCTGATGGAGCTTGAGGATAGCGGGCGCCGCGCGCTGCCGCTGGACGAGGGACGTTGGCCGCAGGTGCAAAGCCATCTGCTGGCGCAATCCGTGGGCGGGCTGAAGCCGGTGACGATTGCCAAGGGGCTCGATACCGATTTCTCGGACCTGCATCCCAAGCGGCTTCGGCGCATCCATCTGGGGCCGATGTATTCTTCGGCCTTCACGATGCAGACCGGCCCGATCCGCGAGGTTCTGGACGAGGCCAACGCGCCCGATGGCGAGGATTGGGCGCTTGCCTGGACGCTGGAAGAGCTGGAAAGCGAGCGGGTCGAGGTTGAACGCGGCTGGTTCACGAATACCGAACGCGAGATATTCCGCCTTGATCCCTTTGCCGGGGGCGGCGGCGGGGCCGAGAGCGGCGCCACGCGCGTGTCACGCTCGTTGATCCTGCCGCAGCGCCCGTTCCAGGTTCTGGCCGAGAAAGACCCGGCCGGATTTCGGGATGTCCGCAAGTTCGTGGTCGGCCGGGAAGGCCGTGTCGTTGTTTATGATTGAGGATTGGGTGAACGCATGAATGCGCCGCGCGATGAAATGGAGCTGAAGGAAGAGGCGATCCGCGCCCATTATGCCGCCGCGGCCGAGCTTTTGCGTGGCTTCGACCATGCCCCGCGCCTGGCAAAGGCGGCCGCGGTGGAGCCGGTGCCCGAGCGCTCTCCGGGCGTTGGCGCCGGGGCGCGGCGCTTCCGGTCGACGACGCCGGGGCTTGTCACGCGCTCGGTCGCGCGGCCCGAGGGCGTGCGGCTGGCCGAGCGCGTGCAAGGCATCGCGGGGGACGATCTGCCGACCGCGGCGCAGGCGCAGGTGCTTCAGGCGCTGCGCCGTGCGCTGGCGATCGCGCTGAGCCTGGGCGAGGTGTTTCAGGAGGTCACCGGACTGGCCGAACTGAAGAAGGCGAACCTTGAGGCGCGCCTGCCGCAAAACCGCGCGGCCGAGTTCGGCGAGTTACTGGCGGCCGAGGCGCTTGCGGTGCTGTCGGTCTTTGCCAATGCCACGGCTTTCCTTCTGGCGCCGCAGGCCGGGCCGGAGGTGGCCGAGATCGGGGATGTCGAGGAGGTTCTGACCGACAATGCCCCGCTCGCGCTGCAAGGCGCGCTGTGGGAGCTGGATCAGGACATCGCGCTTTGGGCCGAGGACGATGCCCGGCTGATCGCGGTGGTTCTGGCCTATGCCGAGCAGCTTATGGAAAAGGTGCGCCTGCGCGCCGAGACGGCACCGCGCCTGGGGGCCTTTACCGGGGCCGCCTGGCGGATCGAGGCCGACGATCTGCCGATCACCGGGTTCCAGCCCGCGCGCAAGGTGCGTGGCACCACGCTGAGCATGGCGTTCAAGAAACCGCATGAGGTGGTGGGCAACCATATCGCCAAGTATCAGGCGATGCGGCTGGCCAAGATGCTCATGGCCTATGATTTCGAACGCAAGCTCAATCCCTTTGCCGAACTGGGCGGGTTCATCTTCACCTTCATGGGCGACGGCAAGCCCGGCACGGGCAAGACCACGCTGATCCAGATGATGGCGGGGCTTCTGAACGACTATTGCAAGGTGGCAGGCTATCCGTTCCGCTATCAGAACCTGTCGATCGACAATGTAGACAGCTATCAGGGCAAGTCGGGGCAGAACGCCAAGGCCTTCATCCAGAACGTGATGGACCCCGCGGTGATCGGCTTTGGCACGGTCGACGATATCGACCAGATCGCGGGCAAGCGGGGCGACCGGCAAAGCTCGGCCGGGCAGCAGGAGATCACCGCCGTGCTGATGGAGGCCTTTGCCGGGGCCAATACCGTGGTGCGCGGCAACTGCACCTTCGGGATGTTCTCGAACTATCCCGAGAACGTGGACGATGCGCTGCGCCAGCGGGCGGGCGCGCGCTTCCTTGTGGACGGGCCGCAAACGCGCGAGGATTACATCGATATTCTTGCCCTGCTTTTGGGCAAGAAGCACGACATCCCGCTTGGCGATCACGATCTTTTCGCCGCGCAAGAGATCCAGCGCGCCGTGGCCGCAAGCTTCGAGGGGCATTCGGTGCCGCATGAGGCGGGGCTGAAAACCGTCTGGGCCGAGGTCGAGGCGCGCATCGGTGCGCTGGATACGCTGGCCAAGCTTGGCGCCTATCTCAAGGCGATCCAGGAGGCCGACGCGCGCTTCACCGGCCGCGCGATCAAGAACATCACCGATGCCGTCAAGGTGCGGGCGATGGATTTCGAACTGCCCGACGCATGGATGGAAGACCCCGAGCTGTTCCTGTTCAGGGATTATGACACCAAGTCGGCCATGATCGCGGAACTGCGCCGGCCGATCACCGTGGACATGGTGGTGCAAGAGATCAACCGCTATGCCGACAGCGAATTCCGTTATGCCGACAAGTCCGACGAGGTGGCGATCGACACCATGGTGCGTGACATGGAACGCGCCGAGGAGGCCAAGCGCCGGTATCTGAAGGGGCGCGGCGCATGATCTCTCCCGTTGCCACCATAGGAACGGTTCTTAGTGGCGTCATGCTCTTCATGCTGCTGCCGTTATTGGCGCGCGCGGGCAGTCGTCCCATGTTTCTGCTGCTCTTTGTCCTGTCGATGCCGTTCTGCTTCGCGGTGGGCAGAGGGCTTGCCAATCTTGCCGGGGCGGTGATCTGGCTTGATTGGGTGCCGGCGGGGCCCGTCTGGGCAGGTGGCTTGCCGGTGCGCGCGGCGGATGGGGTGGTCTTCGCGCTGTTTACCGCGCTGGCCGTTACCATGACATTTGTGGTCCGGAAGGCGCGGCCATGAGGCGTTTGATCGAAAAAGGTCTGATGTTTGGCAACCTGGTGCGGGTGGACAGCCCGGCGCTGGTCGAACGCTATAACCGGGCGCTGGAGCATCTGACAGGCAAACGCACCGCGATGAGCGATTTCCACATCGACATCTCGGGCTATTCGCCCGAGCTTGGCGATGAGCTTGGCGATCACCTCTATCTCAATCCCAACGGTTGCAACCGGCAGTTCATCCTGCTCAGCACCGACCAGAAGGATGCGCCGCTTCTCAATGCCAAGTTCTCGACCTCGCGCACGATCCTGCGGCGCTTCATCGAAGAGAACGAGGCGCAGCTTTTCAGCCTGACCGCCCGCGACGCGGTGGCAGGGGAGCTTGAGAATTCGGTGTTCGAGATCAGCGCGCCTTACCGGCTTCTGGATATCCGGCATATCACCGTCGTGGCCGATACCACCGGGAACCACGTTGCCGAGGCCGGGAGGTTGGGGGGGCTGATCGAACGGTTTCGGACCGAGCCGGATGCCTGGTGGGACGACGTGCTGATCGCCGAGATGATTGAGCTGGCACGGAAAACCGGCGATGTGACGCGCAACCCGGTGCAGCTTCGCTCCACCGCATTCGAGACGCCCGATTTCTGGACCGCGCATTTTGGGGGCATCTACATCTTCCGCTCGGTCGAGCATCCCGCCGCGATCGTGATGGGCGACCGCGAGGCGCTTGGCGCCCTGCCGATCCGGCATGTCTTCTCGGCTGCGCAGCGCAACGAGATCGCTAAATTCCTGGAGCTGAACGGGCTGGCGGAACCGATCGTCAGCGCGCGCGGCGCCGATTCTGCGGGAATCCTGCGCCAGAAGATGGACTTCATCCTTGTCGAGGCGGCCGCACGCCTTGGCCTTGAGGCCGGAAGCGGTTCGCGCCGCGAGCTGCGCGCGGTGGCGCAACGGCTGGGGGGCGCGTTACCCGAAGAGTTCCAGGGCCTCGCGGCGCTCTTGCGGTGGGTCGAGGCCGATGGCCGCTGGCCGCGCATCGACAGCCGCCACCCGTCCTATTTCTACACGCTGCGCGCCACGCAGGGGCCGCTGCGCGATCTGGTCAACATGCTTCTGGCCGAGCTGTCGCCTCTGGATGTGCGGCAGCTGTTCATCTGCCACAAGGAACTTTTCTATCGCCTCTACGCCACCTGGCCCGAGGCGAAACGGGCCTATGTGGCCAATTTCCTTGAAAAAGAGTATCAGATCGACAAGGCCGGTGCGCGTGCGGCCCTGTTCGGGGCCGAACCCGACATGGCGGGCGGGGATGCCACCGGCGGCGCGCGCGACATTGTCGATCTGGTCGGGCCCTGGGGCGCGGTGCTGAGAGGAAAGTCATGATTGCCTTTTTGCGTTTGGCGGTATTCGGCCTTGTCGGGCTGACGGTGCTTTATGTCCTGCTGTCGATCTATTCGCGCTCGTTGCGGCGCGAGGGGCTGGAAAAGGAATGGGACGCCAATCCCCCCGCCGATGCCACGCCCGAAGCGCGCGACGCCTGGATCGAGGAGGGCATGGCCGCCTATCAAAAAAGCCTGCGGCGCAAGCTGATCTGGCTGGTCTATGTCATTCCGGTCGTGGTGATCGGAGTGTTGCTTTATCTTGTCAACTACGCATGAGGCGGCGATGAAATATGTGAAATGGACGGTCCTTGCGCTGCTGGCGCTGATCGTGTTCGGCTTTCTTCATTACACGCTGCCGCAGCATGATGTCGTGCGCGTGGTGAACACCTATCAGGAACGGCAGGACCTGAACGACTGGACGCGGATCTTCTGGTCAAGCCCGGACGATCAGTCCGGCACGCTGAGCAACCGCGACGTGCAGTTCATCCAGACGATCACCACCGACGGCAAGCCGATGGTCTATCGCAACGAGGATACGGGCTGGTCCTGGCCGCCCTATTTCAAGTTCGATACTGCCGGGCTTCAGACCGAGGCGGACGATCTGCGCTCGACCCGCGAGGCGCCGAAATGGGCGGTGGTCACGCATTACGGCTGGCGCAACGAGCTGATCTCGATCTTTCCCAACGCGGTTGCGATCCGCCCGGTCGAGGGGCCGGACGTGCGGATCATCCCCTGGGTCAACATCGTCATCCTGACCTTCCTTCTGGCCATCCTCCTGACGATCCGGGCGATGTGGCGGCAGTTCCGCGAACGCTCGATCGACCCGGTGCTCGAGGATGTGGGCGAGGCCTGGGACGGTGTCGAGGAACGCGCGGACGCGGCCGGCGATCGTGCGCGCGGCCTGTGGGGTCGCTTTACCGCCTGGCTGGGCACCTGGCGGGGCAAGCCGCGCAAATAGCGCGCGGCCGCCGGGCTATTCGCCGTAGGGAATCCAGATGTTCTTGACCTGACAGGCGCGCGCCAGAAAATCGCGCCCCTGTCCCTGGGGGCCGCGCCAGTCGCGGTTGCTCAGGGTCCAGACGGCTTTCAGGTTGCCCGCGCTTTCGGTTTCCATCGTGGTGGCGTCGGTGCCGTAATACCACATGGCGTCCACATCGTCGTGCTGGGCCAGAACCTTGCACAGATCGTCGCGGTCGCCGGTCACGATATTGACCACGCCGCCCGGAAGATCGGAGGTGTCGAAGACCTGATAAAGGTCGGTCGCCGCGAGCGGCATGGATTGCGCGGGGACCGCGACCACGCGGTTGCCCATGGCAATGGCGGGCAGCACCAGCGAGGCGAAGCCCAGAAGCGGGGCCGCATCGGGGCAGCCGATCCCGATCACGCCCCAGGGCTCGTTCATCGCCAGCGTGACGTTGTTTGACCGGGTGGCATGCACGGCGCCGTCGAACTTGTCGGCCTGGGCGGCATACCAGAAGGCGCGCCTAAGGGTCGCCTCGACCTCGGCCGGGTCATGCCCGGCCGATTTCAGCCGCGCCTCGAACTCGGCGGCGCGGGCCGACAGGTTCTCGGCGATATAGTAAAGCACCTGCGCGCGGTTATGGCCCGTGGCCTTGCCCCAGCCGCCGGCCTTCTGCGCCGCCTCGACCGCGTTGCGGATATCCTTGCGGTTGCCAAGGGGGGCCAGCCCGATTTCGCGCCCCTTGTGGGTTATGGCGTAGGAATACCCGCCATCCGGCCGTTTCTGCGCGCCGCCGATATAAAGCTTCGCGGTGCGGTCGATCGGAGGGGCCCCCTTTCCGGCAGGGGGCTGGCCCGGCACCGGCGCGGCATCGAGCCGCCCCGGCGCCGCCTCGGCCTTCGGCCTTGGGGAAGGGGTGTGCAGATAGGCCGCCATCCCCTCACGCCCGCCTTCGCGGCCGAAGCCGCTTTCACGCATGCCGCCGAAGCCCGCGCCCGCATCGAAGACATTGGTGCAGTTGATCCAGACCACGCCCGCGCGGACCTTCGCGGCGATATCGGTGGCCAGCGTGATATTCTCCGACCAGATCGAGGCGGAAAGGCCGTAGCGGGTGTTGTTGGCCAGCTCGATCGCCTCGTCCGGGGTGCGGAAGGGGGTGAGGGTTGCCACCGGGCCGAAGATCTCTTCGACCATCGCGGGGTTGGCGGGCTGCGCATCGGCCAGAAAGCCCGGCGCATGGAAGGCGCCGCGCGCGGGCAACTGGCATTCGGCCTGCACGAGCCGCGCGCCCGCCGCCTGTCCCCTGGCTACCAGATCGCGGATACGCGCAAGCTGGACCGGGTGGACCACCGCGCCGATATCGGTGGATTTGTCCAGGGGATCGCCCACCCGCAGCCGTGCCATCCGTGCCGTCAGCCGGGCGGTGAAATCCTGCGCCACCGCCTCTGCCACCAGAATGCGCGAGCCCGCGCAGCAGACCTCGCCCTGATTGAACCAGATCGCATCCACCACGCCCTCTACGGCGGCATCCAGATCCGCATCGGCAAAGACCACGAAGGGCGACTTGCCGCCCAGTTCCAGCGTCAGCGCCTTGCCCGAGCCCGCGGTGGCGCGCCGGATCAGCCGGCCAACCTCGGTCGAGCCGGTGAAGGCGATCTTGTCGACCCCGGCGGCCACGAGGTGGCGCCCGGTTTCGCCATCCCCGGTGACGATGTTCACCACGCCTTTCGGCAGGCCGATCTCGGCGCAGATCTCGGCGAAGGCAAGCGCGCTTAGCGGCGTGTATTCGGCGGGTTTCAGCACGACCGTATTGCCCGCGGCAAGGGCCGGGGCGATCTTCCAGGCCAGCATCAGCAGCGGAAAGTTCCACGGGATGATCTGGCCGCAGACGCCGTGAGCGACCTGGCCGGGAAATTCGTCGGCCAGGATCTCGGCCCATCCGGCATGGTGGTAGAAATGGCGGATCACCAGGGGCAAGTCGATGTCGCGCGCCTCGCGGATCGGCTTGCCGTTGTCCAGCACCTCCAGAACCGCAAGGAAGCGTTCGCGCTTCTGGATATGGCGGGCGATCGCGTAAAGCCACCGGGCGCGTTCATGGCCGGGCAGGGCGGCCCAGTCGGGCTGGGCCTTGCGCGCGGCGGCCACCGCGGCGGCCACGTCTTCGGCCGTGCCCTGGCTGGCATGGCCCAGCACCTCTTCGGTGGCGGGGTTGCGGGTCTCGAAGGTCTGGCCGGGGGCGGTGAAGGCGCCGTTGATGAAATGCCCGAACCGGGCGCGGTCGCGCAGCCATGCGCGCACCTCGTCGCTGGCTTCGGGGGCGGGGCCGTAATCCATCGTGCTGAGTATCTCTTTCACGGTCGGCATCTCATTCCTCAGGCAAGCGCGTGGCGCGACGAGGACGCATAGCGCCCGGTGACATGGTGTTCGAGCTGGCGTTCGATATCGCCCAGCATCGACGAGGCGCCAAGGCGGAACAGGTCGGGGCGCAGCCAGTCGGTGCCCAGTTCTTCCTTCATCAGGATCTGCCAGGCAAGCGCGTCCTTGGCGGTCTTCATGCCGCCTGCGGGCTTGAAGCCCACGCGAAAGCCGGTGCGCGCGCCAAAATCGCGCAGCGCCCGCAGCATCACGAGCGAGACCGGCAGCGTGGCGTTGACGCCTTCCTTCCCGGTCGAGGTCTTGATGAAATCGGCACCCGCCTGCATGGCCACCATGCTGGCCTTGTAGACATTGCGCAGCGTCTTCAGATCGCCCGTCGCAAGGATCGCCTTCATATGCGCCGCGCCGCAGGCCGCGCGCATTGCCGCGATTTCGTCGTAAAGCGCGCTCCAGTCTGCGGCCAGGACATGGGCGCGGGTGATGACGATGTCGATTTCATCGGCGCCCTGATCGACGGCATAGCGGATTTCGGCCAGGCGCAGATCAAGCGGCATGAGCCCGGCGGGAAAGCCCGTGGCGACCGAGGCGACGGGGATGCCGCTGCCTTCAAGCGCGCGTACGGCCGCGGCCACCATCGTGGGATAGACGCAGACCGCGCCGGTGTGCAGCGCCTCCAGCCCGAGCTCTTCAAGGATATGATCGGCCAGCGGCGCGCGCGCCTTGGCGCAAAGCCGGGCCACACGGTTTTCGGTATCGTCCCCGGCCAGCGTGGTCAGGTCCATGCAGCGGATGGCATTCACCAGCCAGGCCGCCTGCCATTCCTTCTTGAGGCTGCGCCGGGTGGTCAGCGTGGCCGCGCGGCGTTCGGCCGCCGGGGTGTTCACCGCGATCCGGTCGAACCAGTCGATCGCAAGCGGAACGCCGGCATTGCGGGGCGCATGCGCGGACGGGTCGGGGCGCGGGGCCGGGGCGTTCTGCATGAAAGCTCTCTGATCTGGGGGCCGCATGGGCGGGCCGTGTCATCCGAGGCTAGCGAATGGCGGCGCGCGCTTCAACGGCCCTGCGCGCCGCGCGGCCGCAAAGGGGCCCCCGCCGGCAAAAAGCCCCGCCACAGGGGCGGGGCTTTGCGATCTCGTCCTGCTGGCCGCGGGCCGGTTCAGGCGTTGGCGGCGCGGATCTGCTCGGCCGCGTCCTTGTTGAAGGCGACCTCCTTGTCCTCGAGAAGCTGGTCAAGCTCTCCCGAGAGGGTCATCTCGGTCACGATATCGCAGCCGCCGACGAATTCGCCCTTGACGTAAAGCTGCGGGATCGTGGGCCAGTCCGAATAGTCCTTGATCGCCTGGCGGATGTCCTGATCCGCCAGCACGTTCACGTCCTTGTAGGTGACGCCCATGAAGTTCAGCCCCCCCGCCACGCGCGAGGAGAACCCGCATTGCGGCATTTCCTTCGTGCCCTTCATGAAAAGCACGACGTCATTGGAGGTGATGGTTTCCTTGATCTGGTCGATGGCAGTCATCTGATATGTCCTTGTTCGCTGCGGATCGCTGTCCTGTTGCAGTCATCGCGTGATGCGCTCATTGACCAAAGTCAGGCCCGGTTCACTCGGGCGCCTTGGTCGTCAGTGCAAGCGCGTGTAGTGCCCCGTCGGGGCCGTCCATCGCCCCCTTCAGCGCGGCGTAGACGGCGCGTTGCTGCTGCACGCGGTTCATTCCCTTGAACGAGGCATCGACCACTTCGGCTGCCCAGTGGTTCCCGTCGCCCGCAAGATCGGTGATGGTGATCTCTGCGTCCGGAAACCGGGCGCGGATCAGGGCTTCGATGTCATGGGCTTCCATCGGCATATGCGGCTCCTTCTCGTTCCTTGGAAATCTAGGTCGGCTCTGGCCTGCCCGCAAGGGCCGATGGCCCGTGCGGGGGTGTGCCGGACGGGGGCGGCCCGTGCCCCCGGCCCGTGTGCTCAGCCCTCGATCGCGTCGGCAAAGGCGCCGCGATAAAGCGCGCTTAACTCGGCAAGGGGGGCGGATGCGTCCCCGAACGTGACCGTGTTGCCGCCAAAGTGCCCCACGCGCGCCACCGGCACGTCCGCCGCCCCGGCGGCAGCTTCCAGCGCCGCAGCCCCGGCCGCATCGCAGGCGACCAGATAGCGGGCCTGATCTTCGCCGAACAGCGTGGCGATGTCGCCTGTGTCCAGCTTCAGGCCAAGGCCCGCGGCCTCGGCCATCTCGAAGGCGGCAAGGGCAAGGCCGCCATCGGACAGGTCGTTCGCGGCGCGCAGCAGGGCGCGGTTGGCGCGCAGGAATTCGCCGTGCCGCCGCTCGGTGTCCAGATCGACATGGGGGGCGTCGCCTGCCTCGATGGCGAAGGCCTCGCAGGCCAGGGCCGACTGGCCCAGATGCCCCTCGGTTCTGCCGATCACAAGGGCGATGTCGCCCTCGGCCGGCTGGCCCGCGATCATCTCGTCCAGCGTGGCCAGAAGGCCGACCGCGCCGATCGTCGGCGTGGGCAGGATGCCGGTGCCGTCGGTTTCGTTGTAAAGCGAGACGTTGCCCGAAACGATGGGGAAATCGAGCGCGCGGCAGGCCTCCCCGATGCCTTTGATGGCGCCGACGAACTGGCCCATGATCTCGGGCTTTTCGGGATTGCCGAAGTTCAGGTTGTCGGTGGTGGCCAGCGGCAGGGCGCCGACGGCGCATAGGTTCCGATAGGCCTCGGCCACGGCCTGCTTGCCGCCCTCATAGGGGTTGGCCTTGACGTAGCGCGGGGTCACATCCGAGGTGAAGGCAAGCGCCTTTTGGGTGCCGTGCACGCGCACTACACCCGCGCCCAGACCGGGGCGGCGCACGGTGTCGGCCATGACCTGCGTGTCGTATTGCTGCCAGACCCAGGCCTTGTGCGCATGGTTGGGTGAACCGATCAGCGCCTTCAGCGCCTCGATCGGGCCGATGGCGGGCAGGGCGGGCATCGCGGCGGGGGCAGGGGTCTCTACCCAGGGCCGGTCATATTCCGGTGCGCTGGAGCTGAGCTTGGACAGCGGCAGATCGGCCTTCACCTCGTTGCCGTGCAGGATCAGGAAACGGTCCTCGGCGATGGTTTCGCCGACGATGGCGAAATCGAGATCCCATTTCTCGAAGATCGCCCGCGCCTCGGCCTCTTTCTCGGGCTTGAGCACCATGAGCATGCGCTCCTGGCTTTCGGACAGCATCATCTCATAGGCGGTCATGTTGGCTTCGCGCTGCGGCACGGCGTCCAGCACCAGTTGGATGCCCAGATGCCCCTTGTCGCCCATTTCCACCGCCGAGCAGGTCAGCCCTGCCGCGCCCATGTCCTGGATCGAGATCACCGAATCCGAGGCCATCAGCTCAAGGCAGGCCTCGAGCAGGCATTTCTCGGTGAAGGGGTCGCCGACCTGAACGGTAGGGCGCTTTTCCTCGATCGTGTCGTCGAATTCGGCCGAGGCCATTGTGGCGCCGCCCACGCCGTCGCGGCCGGTCTTGGCGCCCAGATAGACGACGGGCATGCCCACGCCCGAGGCGGCGGAATAGAAGATCCTGTCGCTGTCGGCCAGACCGGCAGCGAAGGCGTTCACAAGGCAGTTGCCGTTATAGGCGGCGTGGAAACGCACCTCGCCGCCCACATTCGGCACGCCGAAGGCGTTGCCATAGGCGCCGATCCCCTCGACCACGCCCTTGACCAGATGCGCGGTCTTGGGATGCGAGGGCAGGCCGAAGCTGAGCGCGTCCATCGCCGCGATCGGGCGCGCGCCCATGGTGAAGACATCGCGCAGGATGCCGCCCACGCCGGTCGCGGCGCCCTGATGCGGCTCGATATAGCTGGGGTGGTTGTGGCTTTCCATCTTGAAGACCACCGCCTGCCCGTCGCCGATATCCACCACGCCCGCGTTTTCGCCGGGGCCGCAGATCACCTGCGGGCCGGTGGTGTGCAGCGTGCGCAGCCATTTCTTCGACGACTTGTAGGAGCAATGCTCGTTCCACATGGCCGAAAAGATGCCAAGCTCGGTGAAGGTCGGTTCGCGCCCGATGATTTCGAGGATGCGCTCATATTCGTCGGGCTTCAGGCCGTGGGCGGCAATCAGCTCGGGCGTGATCTTCGGCTCTTCCATCGGGCGACTCCTGGCATGATCTGCCCGGGTATTAGTGCAGGGTGCCGCGTGGTGGAAGGCCGATTTGCCGAACAGGACCCCGAATTCTGATGTGAAGGCGCCGGATTCTGCCGCAAACGAAAAAAAAGGCCGAGACAAAGCTCGGCCATAGTCCAACAGGGAGGTAGAAAGTGATGAGACCGAAGTCGATCACCACCTTCGCCGACCGATTTATGGGCAGTTTGCGAACCATTCAAGAAGAATCATGCTGCGGATGCAACATGTCCGCTATGCGTTGCGGGAATGCCTCAACTCAATCACTGGTTGTTTCGTCGGACTGCTGCCGGCGATAGGCCATGATTTCCTCTTGCACGAAGTCGCGGAAGGCCGCGACACGGCGCGAGGGGCGCAACTCTTCGGGATAGGCCAGGAACACCGGAACCTCGACCGATTCAATCTCGGGCAGGACGCGTTCCAGCGTGGGGAAATCCTGCGTCAGGTAGTCGGGCAGAACGCCGACGCCCAGATGATTCACCACCCCCTGCAAGACGCCGAAGTAATTGTTGACCTTCAGCGTTGAGCGCACGTCATAGCTCAGCAGATGCTGGATGAGGGCGGCCCCCGGTTCGACCTGCGGGGTCGAGGGATTTTGGCAGATCAGCCGGTGCTTGCGCAGATCCTCCAGCGTGTCGAGCCGCCCGGTCCGCGCGATGTATTCGGGGCTTGCGTAAAGCCGCATGCGGATGTTGAGCAGCCGCTTGCGGATCAGGTCCGCCTGGCTTGGCGCATCGGCAGGTCCAGGACGCGCTCTTCCAGCATCAGGTCGATATTGAGATCGGGATACCGCTCGTAAAGCTTGCCCAGCCGGGGCGCGAGCCAGAGCGTGCCGAACCCCGTGGTCGTGGTGACCTTGAGTTCGCCGAATACCTCTTCCTCGCTGTCGCGGATGCGCGCGGCCGCGGCATCGAGCTTCTTGGCCATGGTCGAGGTGGCATCGAACAGAAGTTCCCCCTGTTCGGTCAGAATCAGTCCGCGGGCATGGCGGGGGAAAAGGGTGGTGCCCAGTGATTCCTCAAGCGCGCGAATCTGCCGGCTGACGGCGGATTGCGACAGATGCAGGGAATCGCCTGCATGGGTCAGCGAACCTGCATCCGCGACCGCGTGAAATATTCTGAGCTTGTCCCAGTCCATCTTGAACACTTTCTAAAATCACCAACCTCACACGCGCACGATTTCTACAGAAGTTCTGTAAACTAAACAAACACGAACGCCCCAAAATTTCCCTTTCTAGGTCAGTATTTTTGACCTACCATGGTGTTATGCCTTTTGAGCAAGGGGGGTGCACAATGGGTAAGCAGGAAATATCTCTCTCGGACCGGTTCGATCTGTCCAGAAGCCCGGTGCTGCTGAATGGAACGCAGGCGCTTGTGCGGCTGATGCTGGCGCAGGCGGCGCGCGATGCGGCGGCGGGGCTGAACACCGCGGGCTATGTGACGGGGTATCGCGGCTCTCCTCTGGGGGGTGTCGATATCCAGATGATGCGGGCCCAAAAGGTGCTTGAGGCCGCGAATGTGCTGTTCCAGCCGGGCCTGAACGAGGATCTGGCCGCGACCGCGATCTGGGGCAGCCAGCAGGCCGAGCTGCGCGGCGAGGGCAAGCATGACGGCGTCTTCGCGCTCTGGTATGGCAAGGGGCCGGGGGTCGACCGCTCTGGCGATGCGCTGCGCCACGCCAACATGG
>CALMEG010000262.1 GCA_937863185.1 uncultured Paracoccaceae bacterium
CCGCGCGCACGGCATCGAGGCGCGAGACGGCGGGGCCCCGCAGGGGCGGGGCCTGAAGCCGCTTGGCCAGATCGGGGAAGAGGCGGCGGAATTCGCCCATATGCGGGGTCAGGACGGCGCCGGCATGCAGCCGGGCGAAAAGCTGCGCGGGGTCATCGGCAAAGGCGCTGAGCGCGTCGGCATCCAGAACCGTTGCACGCCGTGAGGCAAGCGCGACCGGCACCAGGGCGCGGGCGGCATCCTGTCCAAGACCGGGGCCAAGGCAAAGCGCGTTCAGGCGCGCATCCACAAGCAGATCCCCCAGTGCCGCGGGGTCGGAAAGGGGTGCCAGCATGACGGCGGTCAGCCGGGCCGCGTTCTCGGCCAGGGCGGCCTCGGGGCAGGCGAGGGTGACAAGCCCCGCCCCCACCCGCAACGCAGCCCGCGCCGCAAGCCGCGCCGCGCCGCCCTTGCCAGGCCCCCCCGACAGGACAAGCGCATGGCCGTGGGTGTATTTGTGCCCGCTTTCGCGCTTGTCCAGCTGGTGTGCCGAAAGCGTGTCCGGGCCGATCTGCTGAAGCGGCGCGCCGGTCTTCCCGGCGGGCGCAAGGCCGATGGACTTGACGACAAGCCGGCCGCAATGGCGCGGCCCTTCCGCCAGAAGATGGCCGGGTTTCGGGGCGTGGAAGGTGACGGTCAGATCCGCCACGCATCCCGGCGCGTCCGGTTCGGCAGGCCCCTCGGGGCGCAGCATGCGGCCGCTATCGGCATCAAGGCCGGAGGGGATGTCGATGGCGACGCAATGCCGGGCCAGCCTTCCGCCGGACTGGGCGGCGAAGACACCGCGCAGATCGTCTGCCAGCGGGCGGGTCAGGCCGATCCCGAACACTGCGTCGATGAACAGGCTGTCCGTGCGGCCGGGGCCGGTGCGGCAGGTCTTCAGAAGCGCCGTGAGCGAGGGGACGGGGTGGTCCTTTGCCCATCGGTCGTAATTCGTCCGCGCGTCGGGGGGCAACGTGTTGGCGGTGCCATAAAGATAACAGTCGACCTGCCACCCCATCGCCTCCAGCAACCGCGCGACCACGAAGCCGTCGCCCCCATTGTTGCCCGGCCCGCACAACACCGAGGCCGTTCCGGGGGTGGTTTCCAGCTCTGGCCAATGCTCGAAGATCGCCTCGACGACCCCGCGTCCGGCGCGTTCCATCAGTTCCAGCCCGGAAACCGCACCGGAGGAGATCGCGGCCTCTTCAACGGCGCGCATTTGGGCGCTTGTCAGTATTTCGCTCATTTTCCAGCCGTAAATGTTTTCAAAACGCCGCATAAAAGCGCGAGAAGCACAAAAAACAGGCAGGTCGCCGGGAATCCGGATGCAACTCTTGCCGTGCCGAGGCTAGCCGATTGCGGGGGGGCGGCGAAAGTGGTGTGAGGGTGCGACACGCACCAAAGGGGGAGTCGGCGGCATGAAGAAAGTTGAGGCGATCATCAAGCCCTTCAAGCTCGATGAAGTCAAAGAGGCGCTGCAAGAGGCCGGCATCCAGGGTCTTTCGGTGATCGAGGTGAAGGGGTTCGGCCGCCAGAAGGGCCATACCGAACTTTACCGCGGGGCCGAGTATGTCGTGGACTTCCTGCCCAAGGTGAAGGTTGAGATGGTGCTTCCCGACGACATGGTCGAACCGGCGATCGAGGCAATCATCTCGGCGGCGCGCACCGAAAAGATCGGTGACGGCAAGATCTTCGTCTCTCCGGTGGAACAGGCGATTCGCATCCGCACCGGCGAAACGGCCGACGACGCGCTCTGAACAATTTCGAATTCGGGCCATCCGGCCCGCGGACCCATGCTCAACGAAAGGGTAAAGTCACATGAGCAAGATCAAGGACGCTCTCAAGCTGATGAAGGAAGAGGAGGTCGAATATGTCGACATCCGCTTCACCGATCCGAAAGGCAAGCTGCAACACGTCACGCTGGTGGTCGATCTGGTCGACGAGGACTTCTTTGAAGAAGGCTTCATGTTCGACGGCTCTTCGATCGCGGGCTGGAAATCCATCGACCAGTCGGACATGAAGCTGATCCCGGATGCCGGTTCGGTCTATATCGACCCGTTCTATGCCGAAAAGACGATGTGCGTGCATTGCAACGTGGTGGAGCCCGACACGGGCGAGCCCTACAGCCGTGACCCGCGCGGCACCGCGGCCAAGGCCGAGGCCTACCTGAAAAGCTCGGGCATCGGCGATACGGCCTATTTCGGCCCCGAGGCCGAGTTCTTCATCTTCGACGACGTGCGCTATTCGGTGACGCCGGGCAAGGTGGCCTACCAGATCGACGCCGAAGCCGCCGCCTGGAACACCGATACCGAAATGGAAATGGGCAACCTGGCCCACCGCGCCGATCACAAGGGCGGCTATTTCCCGGTGAACCCGGTCGACGAGGCGCAGGATCTGCGCGGCGAGATGCTGTCGACCATGAAGCGCATGGGCATGAAGGTCGACAAGCACCACCACGAAGTGGCGACCTGCCAGCACGAGCTGGGCCTGATTTTCGGCGGGCTGACCGAGCAGGCCGACAACATCCAGAAATACAAATACGTCATCCACAACGTGGCCCATGCCTATGGCAAGACCGTGACCTTCATGCCCAAGCCCATGAAGGGCGACAACGGCAGCGGCATGCATGTCAACATGTCGATCTGGAAAGACGGCAAGCCGCTGTTCGCGGGGGACAAATACGCCGACCTGTCGCAAGAGGCGCTGTATTTCATCGGCGGCATCCTCAAGCACGCCAAGGCGCTCAATGCGCTGACCAACCCGGCGACGAACAGCTACAAGCGCCTCATCCCCGGCTTCGAGGCCCCCGTTCTGCGCGCCTATTCGGCCCGCAACCGGTCGGGCTGCGTCCGTATTCCGTGGACCGAGTCGCCCAAGGCCAAGCGCGTGGAAGCCCGCTTCCCCGATCCCTCGGCGAACCCCTATCTTGCCTTTGCGGCGCTGCTGATGGCCGGCCTTGACGGCATCAAGAACAAGATCGACCCGGGCCCGGCTTCGGACAAGGATCTTTACGATCTGCCGCCCGAAGAGCTCGCCGCGATCCCGACCGTCTGCGGCAGCCTGCGCGAGGCGCTGGAGGCGCTGGAGGCCGATCACGACTTCCTGCTGGCCGGCGACGTGTTCACCAAGGACCAGCTTGAGGGCTACATGGCGCTCAAGTGGGAAGAGGTCTACGCCTACGAACACACGCCGCACCCGATCGAATACAAGATGTATTACTCGTGCTGAGATCGGGCACGGAGTGACGCGAAAGGGCGCCCCGCGGGGCGCCCTTTTTCATGGGCTCAGCGCGCGGGGTCGCGGTAGCGGTGGGTCTGCCCGCGCGGATCGCGCAGCAGGTGCGCGCCGGGCTCGGTCTCGGGCTGAACGTAGTCCGGCCCGATCGGAACCTTTCCGTATCCGCCAGGAATATCAATAACATAGCTTGGCAGTGCCAGGCCCGAAAGCCGCATGCGCAGGCGTTCCATTATGGCTTGCCCTTCGGCAATGGTGGTGCGGAAATGGCCGGTGCCGCGCGCAAGGTCGCAGTGATGCAGGTAATAGGGTTTCACGCGCAGCGCGATCAGGGCGCGAAACAGCGCCTCGAGCGTGTCGGCATCGTCGTTCACGCCGCGCAGGAGCACGCTTTGGGACAGAAGCGGAATGCCCGCATCGACAAGCCTGCCAAGCGCCGCGCGGGCTGCGCCGGTCAGTTCCTGCGCGTGATTGGTATGCACCACGACATGGCTGGCGGGATGGCGCTTCAGCGCGCCGATCAGGGCGGGGGTGATGCGTTCGGGCGCGACCACGGGCACGCGGCTGTGCACGCGCACCACGCCCAGATGCGGGATGGCGCAAAGCCGCCGCATCACGTCATCCAGCCGCCGCGCCGACAGGACCAGCGGATCGCCGCCGGTCAGGATGACCTCGAAGATGGCGGGGCGGGCGGCGATATAATCGAGCGCGGCTTGCAGCTCGGCCTCGGGCAGGGCGCCGTCAGCGCCGACGGTCTCGCGCCGGAAGCAGAACCGGCAATAGACCGCGCAGGTCTGGGTGAGGTGCACGATCACGCGGTCGGGGTAGCGATGCGTCAGCCCCGGCACCGGGCTGTGGGTGGCGTCTCCGATCGGATCGTGCAGCTCTTCGGGGCGGATCTGCAATTCGCGTGCGTCGGGCACGAACTGGCGCGCGACGGGATCGGCGGGCGGCGTGTCCGGCGCGATGGCCGCGTGCATTTCGGGCGTCAGGCGGATGCGGAACTCCTGCGCTACGGCCTCAAGCCCGGCGCGCGCGTCGGGTGGCGCAAGGCGGGCTTGCAGCAGGTCGTCCACGCTGGCGATGGCGCGGCTTTGGGGGGCGGGGGTGTCGGGCATCGGTGTCATGTCGCTCGGGGAATGCCCTCCTAGCCGCAAGGCGCGCGCGTTTCAATGGTGCGCAAGGGCCCTGGGATCCGTGCATGAGCGAACAGTCTTTGTTTGGTGGCAGTGAATTGAGTGACCGGGGCGGGAGCGGCATGTTCCTGCGTGCAACGCATTCACCAAGGAGTTTTGCGAATGAGATCCGTTCTTCTGGCCGCCGGTCTTGCCTTCGGCCTTGCCTCGGCCGCCGCCGCCGCCCCCGAGACCTATACGCTCGAT
>CALMEG010000263.1 GCA_937863185.1 uncultured Paracoccaceae bacterium
CCGCTTCCTGATCGAAGAAGACCTGACCGAGGTGAAGCACGAGATCACCGCGCTTCTGGAACGGGTCAAGGCCCTGCGCCCCAAATTCAGCTACGAAATCCGTGACATCTTCGAGGTCCAGCCCACGCTGACCGACAAGACCGCCCCCATCGTCCGCTCGACCGCCGCCGCAATCGAAACCGTCCTTGGCCGCGAAGCGCGCTACGTCGTCTCTCCCGGCACCTATGACCAGAAACACATCGACCGGATCGGGCGGCTGAAGAACTGCATTGCCTATGGCCCGGGCGAACTTGCCCTTGCCCATCAGCCCGACGAATGGATCGGCGTGGACGACATGGCCGATTCCGCGCGCGTCATGGCGCTGGTTCTGGCCGAATTGCTGAGCACATAGCGCTGCGCGGCCCGATATTGCGGAAGCCTCCGGCGGGGATATTTATACGAAGATGAAGGGGCTTCACCTTTGTCCAAATATCCTCCGGGGGGCCGGGGGTGGAAAACCCCCGGCCTCTGTCACACCGCGATATTGTCGATCAGGCGCACATCGCCCAGCCAGCCCGCGAACAGCATCCGCGCACCGTCTTCGAAGGGCGCCACCGGCTTCAGCCCGTCGACCGAGCGCAGTTCCAGATATTCGATGCTTCTGAACCCCGCAGCGAGGATGGCCGCGCGTGCCTTTTCAAGTTCCGGTTCCATGGCGTTGCCGGCGCGGAGTGCGGCAGCGGCGTCTTGCATGATCCGGTGCAGCGCGGGGGCCAGGGCGCGTTCCTGCGGGCTCAGGCGCACGTTGCGCGACGACATCGCAAGCCCGTCCTCTTCGCGGATCGTGGGGCAGCCAATGATCCGGATCGGGATGTTGAGGTCGAGCACGAGGCGCTGGACGACCTGAAGCTGCTGCCAGTCCTTCTCGCCGAAGAAGGCGCGGCCCGCCTGCGTCATTCCGAACAGCTTGGTGACCACGGTGGCGACACCGTCGAAATGGCCCGGCCGGAAGGCGCCTTCCAGCGGTTCCGAGACGCCCTTGACCGAGACCTGCGTCTCGAAGCCCTCGGGATAGACCTCGGTGACATCGGGCGCGAACAGGACATCCACGCCCTCGGCCTCGAGCAACGCCAGATCGCGCGCCTCGTCGCGGGGATACTTGAGAAGATCCTCGGCCGCGTTGAACTGCATCGGGTTGACGAAGATGGTGACGATCACGCGGTCCGATTGCGCGCGGGCGGCGCGGGCAAGGCTCAGGTGGCCCTCATGCAGCGCGCCCATCGTGGGCACCACCCCCACCAGCATGCCCGAGCGTTTCCAGCCCGCCACCTTCTCGCGCAGTTCGGCGCTGCTGCGGATCACCTGCGTCATTTGGAGGCCCCGTCGTTGAAGCTGTGCTCGGGCGCGGGGAAGGTGCGGGCGCGCACCTCGGCGGCATAGGCCGCCACGGCGACTTCGGCCTCGGCCCCAAGTTCCCCGAAGCGCTTGACGAATTTCGGCCGGAAATCGGTGAAAAGGCCAAGCATGTCGTCCACGACAAGTACCTGCCCGTCGCACCCCTCGCCCGCACCGATTCCGATCGTGGGGATTTTCGTTTCCGCGGTGATCCTGTCGGCCAGAAGCGTGGGCACCTTTTCCAGCACCACCGCGAAGGCGCCCGCCTGCGTGACGGCGCGGGCATCGGCCAGAAGCCGCTCGGCATCCTTGCCGCGGCCCTGCACCTTGTATCCCCCCAGCGTATTCACCGATTGCGGCGTCAGGCCAAGATGCGCCATCACCGGGATACCGCGCGCCACCAGGAACGCGATGGTTTCGGCCATATGCTGGCCGCCTTCCAGCTTGACCGCCCCGGCCCCGGTTTCCGCCATTAGGCGGGCGGCGTTGCGGAACGCCTGCGCGGGGCCTTCCTCATAGCTTGCGAAGGGCATGTCGATGACCATCAGCGCGCGCTTCAGCCCGCGGGCGACCGCCTGCCCGTGCAGGATCATCATCTCCATCGTGACGCCAAGGGTCGAGGGCAGGCCGTGCAGCACCATCCCCACCGAGTCCCCGACAAGGACCAGGTCGCAATGCGCGTCCACCAGCCGGGCGATCGGGGTCGTATAGGCCGTCAGGCAGACGATCGGCACCCCGCCCTTCATCCCGGCAATATCCGCCGGCATCAACTGACGCACAGATCCCGCAACGCTCATCTTTCGCCCCCCACTCTCTCCCGTTGCGACAAGCAATAACGGGGCCATTCGCGCAAAGAAAGGATTTTTTGCCGCAGCGCAGCAGGGGCCGGGGCGGACGGCCCGTGCCCCGGCGCAGGCGGCAAAACCCTTGATCGGCAAGGAAGAACGGGTCAATCATGCGCAGGCCGGCCGCAAGGCGCGGCGCCAAAGCCGAAGGGAGGCCAAGATGTTGCACCGCCTTATGACAACCGCCGCCGCCTGTCTGCTGGCAGCGGGTTCCGCCGCCGCAGCGCCCGATGCGATCACGCTTGGCATGGTGCTGGAGCCGCCGAATCTTGACCCCACGGCCGGGGCCGCCGCCGCGATCGACGAGGTGGTCTATGCCAATATCTACGAGGGGCTGACGCGCTTCGGCCCCGACGGCGCGGTCCTGCCCGCCCTTGCCGAACGCTGGGATATATCCGAGGACGGCACCGTCTACACCTTCCATCTTCAGGGCGGCGTGGTGTTTCACAATGGCAGCGGCTTTGACGCCGAGGACGTGAAATTCTCGCTCGACCGGGCGCGGGCCGAGGACAGCGCCAATGCGCAAAAGGCGCTGTTCGGCGGGATCGCCTCGGTCGAGGTGCTGGACCCTGCCACGGTGCAGGTCACGCTGGCCGCACCCGATGGTGCCTTTCCCTTCAAGATGGCATGGGGCGATGCGGTCATCGTGGCCCCAGAAAGCGCCGCGGAGCTTGCGACGAAACCCGTGGGCACGGGCCCCTTCGCCTTTGGCGAATGGGTGCAGGGCGATCACGTCACGCTGACGGCCTTCCCCGACTACTGGGGGGCGAAACCCGCACTCCGGCAGGCAACGTTCCGCTTCATCTCGGACCCGACGGCGGCGTTCGCGGCCATGATGGCGGGCGATGTGGATGCCTTCCCGAACTTTCCCGCCCCCGAAACGCTGCCCCAGCTTGAGGCGGACCCGCGTTTCAAGGTGATCGTCGGCTCGACCGAGGGCGAGACGATCCTTGCGATGAACAACCGCAAGGCGCCGCTGGACAATGTAAAACTGCGCGAGGCCATCGCCCATGCGATCAACCGCCAGGACGTGATCGACGGGGCGATGTTCGGCTATGGCACGCCCATCGGCACGCATTTCGCGCCGCACAACCCCGATTATGTCGATCTGACCGAGTTGTCAGCCCATGACCCCGAGCGTGCAAAGGCGCTTCTGGCCGAGGCGGGCGTGACCGACCTGACCCTGCGCCTTGCGCTGCCGCCACCCACCTATGCCCGCCGCGGGGGCGAGATCATCGCAGCCCAGCTTGCCGCCGTGGGCATCCGGACCGAGATCACCAATCTGGAATGGGCGCAATGGCTTGAACAGGTGTTCAAGGGGCGCGATTTCGACCTGACCATCATCAGCCATACCGAACCAGCCGACATCAACATCTATGCGCGCGACGATTACTATTTCGGCTATGCCCGGCCCGAATTCGTGGCCCTCATGGAAACGCTTGACCGCACCACCGATGCGGCCGCGCGCAGCGCGCTGTTGCAGGACGCACAGCGCATGATCGCCGGGGATTACGTCAACACCTATCTCTTCCAGCTTGCCAAGACCGGCGTGGCCGATGCGCGCATCGAGGGGTTGTGGGAAAATGCCCCGACCCAGGCCAACGACCTGACCGCCGTGCACTGGACCGAATGAGCCGGACGATGCGGATCTATCGCCTGACGCCCGCCGCGGCGGCGCCGGAAACCACGCGCCCCGCCCCCGAAAAGGTGCTGGCCGGGGACCCGGTGCACACCACCTGGAACGCCGAAGAGGATGCGGGGCTTTACTGCGGCATCTGGCAATCGACGCCGGGCAAGTGGCGCATTGCCTATGACGAGTGGGAATATTGCCGGATCCTCGAAGGCCGCTCGGTCATCACCGGCGCGGATGGCACAAGCCTGACGGTGGGGCCCGGCGACAGTTTCGTGATCCGTCCGGGCTTCGAAGGCACATGGGAGGTGCTTGAGACCACGCGCAAGGATTACGTCATCTTGTTGAAATGAAACGGGCGCCCCGAAGGGCGCCCGCCAATGTCAGGCCGGGCGATGGCTCAGCCGCCCTGCCCGCGCAGCTCGGCGTCGCGCACGGCGCGGGCATGGGCTTCGGCCTCAAGCTCGGCGGCGGTGGGGCCCATCGCGGCGGCGGCCCGGTCGGCCTCGATCAGTTCGACCGAGGCGGCCGGCACCAGATAGCCGGTCGACAGCTCGACCACCGGACCTTCCAGCGCCACGCTTTCGGCCCGCGTGCGCACCTTCACGCGCGTGCCGATCGGCGTTTCGTCGAACATGTCGATGATGTCCTGGTTGAACAGGCGGATGCAGCCTGCCGATGTCGCCTTGCCGATCGAGCTTGGGTCCATCGTGCCGTGGATGCGATACATCGTGTCGCGGCCGTTGCGGTAAAGATACAGCGCGCGCGCCCCAAGCGGGTTGTCCAGCCCGCCGGGAAGGCCACCGGCCAGCGGCCCGTAAAGCTCGGGGTCCTGACGGATCATGTTCTTCGTGGGCGCCCAATAGGGGTATTCTTCCTTGCGCATGACCGCCGCCGTGCCCGAGAAGCCCCGGCCCTGCTTGCCCACGGCAATGCCGAACCGCATCGCAAGGCCGGGCTGGGTGACGTGATAGAGAAGCCGGGCATAGGGGTCGATTACGATCGTTCCAGGCGCCTCGGGGCCGTTATAGGACACCCATTTGCGGCGGTTGCGTTCGGTCAGGTAGGTCGGGCTGACGGCGGAAATGATCCGCTCGCCGTCCTGCAACGCCCGGTATTCCGGCGGTACGTTGGCATTTTGCGAGCTTTGCGTCGGGGCGGCACCGCAGGCGGCGACGCCGGCTAGCATCAACAGCCCGACGATGGGCCGCAGCAATCTGGAAACAGGCGCGTTCACTATGATCATGTCCTTGGCAGAAGACGATTCCCTTTCGGGCAGATCAGCGTATCAGCGCGCGCATCACCCCCTGCGTCAACCCCGCGCAGGCCAAATCTATCCACAAGCGCGGCAAATAGGCCGCAGAAAAGGACAAATCGGCCCCGTCAGGGTGCGCGCGGACGGCATTGCACCCGCGCGATCCCCCGCCACGGCCGTGACGCCGCCTAGCCTATGGTGTTGAAGCCCGGCCCATAGGGATAGCCGGTGATATTCTCGGCCCCGTCCTCGCCGATCACCAGGATATCATGCTCGCGGTAGCCGCCCGCGCCGGGGCGGCCCTCGGGCAGGGTCAGCATCGGCTCCATCGAGATGACCATGCCGGGTTCAAGCACGGTGTCGATGTCCTCGCGCAGTTCCAGCCCCGCCTCGCGCCCGTAGTAATGCGACAGCACGCCGAAGCTGTGGCCATAGCCGAAGGTGCGGTATTGCAGCAGGTCGCGCTCTTCGAAGAAGGCGTTGATCTTGCCGGTGATCTCGTCGCAGCGCGCGCCGGGTTGCAGAAGGCTGATGCCGTATTCATGCGCGGCGACATTGGCCTCCCAGATCTTCAGGCTGGCCGGGTCGGCCTCGCCCAGGAACATCGTGCGTTCCAGCGCCGTGTAATAGCCCGAGATCATCGGGAAGCAGTTCAGCGAAAGGATATCGCCGCGCTTCAGCCTGCGCCCCGTGACGGGGTTATGCGCCCCGTCGGTATTCAGCCCCGACTGGAACCAGACCCAGGTGTCGCGGTATTCGGCATCGGGGAAACGCCGGGCGATCTCGGCCTCCATGGCATCGCGTCCGGCCATCGCCACGTCGATCTCGCGCACGCCTTCGCGGATGGCGTCCCTGATCGCATGGCCGCCCAGATCGGCCACCGCCGCGCCATGCCGGATCAGCGCGATCTCGGCCTCGGATTTCACCATCCTTTGCGCCATCGTGCCCGGCGCGATGTCCAGCCCCCGTGCGGGTTTGAGGAAGTGGCTGAACTTCTCGGCATTGACCATCGTCAGGTGGTCGGCCTCGACCCCGACCGCCTTGCCCGTGCCGATCACATGCGCCACCGCGCGCCAGTAATTGTCGCGCGCCCAGTCGGTATAGGTCGGCGCCCCGCCATGGCAGCGCCGCCCCGGCTGCCCCGCGTCGACCCCCGCCGAGATCACGACCGAGCGCTCACGCGTCACGACAAGCCCGTAGGGCCGCCCGAAGCTGCAATAGAGGAACCCCGAGTAATAGGCGATATTGTGCATCGAGCTGAACAGGCAGGCATCAAGCCCGTGCATCTCCATCAGGTCGCGCAAACCGGCAAGCCGGGCCTCGTATTCCTCGGGTGCGAAGGGAAGCACAGCCTTGGCGCCGTTCTCACAGGTGTAGAATTCGGGACGTTTCGTCATTTCAGACCTCCGAATGGGGCCACAGGCAGGGACCCCGCAAGATCCCGGCGTACAGGACGAAAGCGGGTCACCGCCCGCGAGCATCGGGATATCCCTGCGGCGACGCCATCGCCGCGACTCGGGGCCACGGTGCCGCAAGCGCGCGCGAAACTCAACGGGATTTCCCGATCGGGCGCGCCGATCGGGCCTTGACCGCCGCCCACGCACGCGCCAGCCTCCGCAGGGAAGGAGATCTGATGACGCGATTTGTCCTGCACCGGGTCCTTTCGCTTGCGGCAAGCCTGTTCGTCGCAAGCCTGGTCGTCTTTGCGGTGATCGAAGTCATTCCCGGCGATCCGGCGGCCTATATGCTGGGCCTGAACGCCAGCCCCGATACCGTGGCCGCGCTGCGCGAGACGCTGGGGCTGAACCAATCCCTGCCGATGCGCTATCTCGGCTGGGTCGGCGGCATGCTGACGGGGGATCTTGGCACTTCCTACACCTATCGCGTGCCGGTCGCGGAACTGGTCGGGGACCGGCTTGCCGTGTCGCTGCCGCTTGCCGCGGGGGCGCTGGTGCTGTCGACGGCGCTTGCCCTGCCGGCGGGCCTTGTCGCGGCCGCGCGGCGGGGGCGGGCGGCCGACGCGGCGGTGATCGGCGCCACCCAGCTGGGGATCGCCGTGCCGAATTTCTGGTTCGCCATGCTGCTCGTGCTGCTTCTGGCCGTGCGCGGGAGGTTCTTCCCCGCCGGCGGCTTTCCGGGCTGGTCCGATCCAGTCGCGGCGCTGCGCGCGCTGGTGCTTCCCGCCGTGGCGCTTGCGCTTCCACAGGCCGCTATCCTGGCCCGCGTCCTGCGCTCTGCGCTGATCGAGACGATGGGCCAGGACTATATCCGCACCGCCCGCGCCAAGGGGCTGAGCCGGGCGCGCGCGCTGTTGCGCCACGCGCTGCGCAACGCGATGATCCCGGTCCTGACGATCCTCGGGATGCAGTTCTCGTTTCTTCTGGCGGGCGCGATCATCATCGAGAACGTGTTCTACATTCCCGGCCTCGGGCGGCTGATCTTTCAGGCGATCACGCAGCGCGACCTGATCGTGGTGGAATCGGTGGTGATGATCCTTGTCTTCGCGGTGATCATGGTGACGTTTCTCACCGATCTTGCCTATGCGGCCGTGGACCCGCGGCTGAGGCGGCGCGCATGAGGCCGGGGCTTGTCGCAGGCGCGGTGCTGAGCGGCCTTGCCCTGGCGGCGGCGCTGCTGTCGCTGATCTGGCTGCCTTATGCCGTGTCGGCCATGGCCATCGGCCAGCGGCTGCAACCGCCCTCGGCCGCGCATTGGGCCGGGACCGATCATTTCGGGCGCGACATTGCGGCGCTTCTGATGGCGGGCGCGCGCACCTCGCTTGCGGTCGCGCTTGTGGCGGTGGGGATCGGCATGGGCCTTGGCGTGCCCTTCGGGCTGGCTGCGGCGGCCCGGCGCGGCAGCTGGCTGGACGAGGTGATCATGCGCGGCAACGACCTGATCTTCGCCTTCCCCTCGCTTGTCATCGCAATCCTCATCACGGCGGTTTTCGGCCCCTCGGCGGTGAATGCGATCATCGCCATCGGCATCTTCAACATCCCCGTCTTCGCCCGCGTGGCCCGCGCGGGCGCGCTCAGCCTTTGGACGCTGGATTATGTCCGCGCGGCGCAGGTGGCGGGCAAGGGCCGCGCGCGGATCTCGGTCGAGCATATCCTGCCCAATATCGCCAACCTGCTGATCGTGCAGGGCACGATCCAGTTCTCGCTTGGCATCCTGGCCGAGGCGGGGTTGTCCTATGTCGGGCTTGGCGCGCAGCCCCCCACCCCCAGCTGGGGGCGCATGCTGGCCGAGGCCCAGACCATGGTGACCCTTGCCCCGCATGTGGCGCTGTTTCCGGGGCTGGCGATCGTGGCCACCGTGCTGGGGCTGAACCTTCTGGGCGACGGGCTGCGCGATGCGCTTGATCCGCGGCTGCGGGGGCGCGTCGCATGACGCTTCTGTCGCTGCGCAAGCTGTCGGTGACGATCGGCCCGCACCAGATCCTGACGGATCTGGATCTTGACCTGTCGCCCGGCGAAACCCTTGGCCTTGTGGGCGAAAGCGGCTCGGGGAAATCCATGGCCGCGCTTTCGGTGATGGGCCTTCTGCCCGACGGCGCGAAAGCCTCGGGCGAGGTCATGCTGAACGGCCAGAACCTTCTGGCCCTGTCCGAGGCGCGCATGTGTGCCCTGCGCGGGGACGAGATCGGCATGATCTTTCAAGAGCCGATGACCGCGCTGAACCCGCTGATGACGATCGGCGACCAGGTGGCCGAGACGCTGATGGTGCATCGCAACATGCCCCGCGCGAAGGCGCAGCAGATCGCGCGCGCGCGGCTCGACCGTGTCGGCCTGCATGCGCCGCGCTTTCCCGCAAGCCTTTACCCGCACGAGCTTTCGGGCGGGCAGCGGCAGCGCGTGGCCATCGCGCTTGCCATCGCGCTGCGCCCCGCGATCCTGATCGCGGACGAGCCGACCACCGCGCTTGACGTGACCACCCAGGCGCAGATCCTTGACCTGCTGCGCGATCTGGTGGCCGAAGAGGGGATGGCGCTTCTGCTTATCACGCATGACCTTGCGGTCGTGTCGGGTATGGCGCATCGCGTGGCGGTGATGAAATCGGGCCGCATCGTCGAACAGGGCCCGACGGAGCCCCTGTTCCGCAACCGCCGCCATCCCTATACCGCGGCGCTGTTCGAAGCCTCGACCCATCAGCCGCCCAAGGCCGCGGCGGGCGCGCAAAGGCCGCTTCTTGTCGCGCAGGGCGCCACGCGGATCTATCGCCTGCCCCGCCCCACGCCTTTGGCCGCGCATCCCGAATTGCGGGCCGTCGACGATGTCGGCTTCACGCTGCACGAAGGCGAAAGCCTTGGCCTTGTGGGGGAATCGGGGTGCGGCAAATCCACCCTGACCCGCGCGATCCTTGGGCTCGATGCGCTTCAGGGCGGGCGGATCACGCTGGCGGGGCGCGAAACCGGGCCCCAGATGCCCCGGCAGGACCGCGCCATGGTTCAGGTGGTGTTCCAGGACCCCTATGGCAGCTTCAACCCCCGCCACCGGGTGGAGCGCCTTGTGGCCGAACCCTTCCACCTGACCGGTCGGCCCGCCGACTGGCGCGCGCGCGTCGCCGAAAGCCTGCGCGAGGTGGGCCTTTCGCCCGATGACCGGCACCGCTTCATCCACGAGTTTTCCGGCGGCCAGCGGCAGCGCATCGCCATTGCCCGCGCGCTGATCATCCGCCCCGCGCTGATCGTGCTGGACGAGGCAGTCTCGGCGCTGGACGTGCGGATGCGCGCGCAGGTGCTGGACCTGCTGGCGGCGCTGCGCGACAGCCACGGGCTGGCCTATCTTTTCATCTCGCACGACCTGTCGGTGGTGCGCAACGTCACCTCGCGGGTGCTGGTGATGCAGGCGGGCCGCATCGTCGAGGACGGTCCGACCGAGCAGGTCTTCACCGCCCCCGCCCACCCCTACACGCAACGCCTGATCGCGGCCACGCCGCAGATCCCGCCCGCCTGGATGGAGCCCGAAGATGACCGATGACCCGCTTGCCGCCGCCCTGTGGTTCGACCCGGCCGCGTATCTGGCCGGCGGCCGCTGGCACCCCGCGCAGGACCACATCCCCGTCGAGAACCCCTCGACCGGCGCCACCATCGCGCGAATCGCGCGCTGCGGCGCGGACGAGATCGACGCCGCCGTCACCGCCGCAGGCCAGGCCCTTGGCGGCGACTGGGGCGCACTTTCGGCGACCGAGCGGGGCCGCATCCTGACCCGGATGGGCCGGCTTGTCCTGGAACGCGCCGGGGATCTGGCCGTGCTTGAGGCGCTGGATGTCGGCAAGCCGCTGAAACAGGCCCGCGCCGATGCGGTCGCGCTTGCGCGATACCTGGAATTCTATGGCGGGGCGGCCGACAAGGTGATGGGCGAAACCATCCCCTATCTGAACGGCTATACCGCCTATACCCTGCGCGAGCCGCATGGCGTAACGGGGCATATCGTGCCCTGGAACTATCCGATGCAGATCATCGGACGCTCGGTCGGGGCGGCGCTTGCAATGGGCAATGCGGCTGTTCTGAAACCCGCCGAAGAGGCCAGCCTGACCGCGCTTGCCTTCGCGCATATCGCGCTTGAGGCAGGCCTGCCGCCCGGCGCGCTGAACGTGGTGCCGGGCCTGGGCGAAGAGGCCGGGGCCGCCCTTGCCGCGCATCGCGGGGTGCATCATCTCAGCTTCACCGGCTCGGTCGGGGTGGGGGTGCAGATCCAGGCGGCAGCGGCGCGCAACGTGGTTCCGGTGACGCTCGAACTCGGGGGCAAGTCGCCCCAGCTTGTCTTCGACGATGCCGATCTGGACCGCGCCCTGCCCTTTCTGGTGAATGCGGGCATCCAGAATGCGGGGCAGACCTGTTCGGCGGCCTCGCGCATCCTTGTCACGCGCGCGCGTCACGACGAACTGGTCGAGCGGATGGCCGCGCGCTACCGCGCCCTTCAGGCGGGCCCGGCGCTGGAGGATCACGATCTGGGGCCGCTGATCTCGGCGCGGCAGAAATCCGTCGTGGACGGGTATCTGGCCCTTGCCGGCGACCTGGCCCTTGCCGCGACGGGCCGCGTCCGGAACGATGCGCCCGCCGGCGGGCATTACGGCGCCCCGAATCTTTTTGCCGATGTCCGCCCCGGCCACCGCCTTGCCCAGGAGGAAATCTTCGGCCCCGCGCAGGTCGTGATCCCCTTCGAGGACGAGGAAGAGGCCGTCGCCATCGCCAACGGCACCGATTTCGGGCTGGTGGCCGCCGTCTGGTCGGAAAGCGGCGCACGCCAGATGCTGCTTGCCCGGCGGTTGCGGGCCGGACAGGTCTTCCTGAACAATTACGGCGCGGGCGGTGGGGTAGAACTGCCCTTCGGCGGCACCGGGCGCTCGGGCCATGGCCGCGAAAAGGGGTTCGAGGCGCTTTACAGCTTTTCCGCGCTCAAGACCGTGGCGGCCTGGCACGGCTGATCGGGCGCGAAGGGGGCAAGGGTTGCGCCACCCGCCCGCCACCCCCATCTCAAACCCGAGACAGGTTTGAGAGGAGCACGCATGATGCAATGCCCGGTAGATGGCGAAACACTCGTGATGACCGATCGCAATGGCGTGGAAATCGACTACTGCCCGAAATGCCGCGGGGTCTGGCTTGATCGCGGAGAGCTGGACAAGATCATCGACCGCGCCACACCCCCAATGCCGCTGAGCGAACCGCCGCGCAGTGCCGAGCCGTCGCCCCGGCAGCCGCGCGACGATGACCGCCATCGTGACAGGGATCGCTATCACGACCGCGATCACGATCGGGACCGCAAGGATATTCGCCGCTACAAGAAGCGTGAATCCTTCCTGTCGGAACTGTTCGACTTCTGATCCCGCGCTTGCCAAGCGCGCGTATTCTGCCACTCTGCCTCCCCATGGATCATGAGGGGGGCAAGGATGCGGCTGGACGGCAAGACGGCAATCGTGACGGGGGGCGCCTCGGGCTTCGGGGCCGGGATCGCGCGGCGCTTCGTGCGCGAAGGCGCGCAGGTGATGGTGGCCGATCTCAACGGGGCCGCCGCGCAAACGCTCGCGCAGGAAACCGGCGCCCGCGCGCATGAGGTGGATGTCAGCGACGACGCCTCGGTCGCGGGCATGACAGCGGCGGCGATGAAGGCCTGGGGCCGCATCGACATCCTTGTGAACAACGCGGGCATCACCCATCTTCCGCAACCGATGGAAGAGGTCTCGGAGGCCGAGTTCGACCGCGTCCTTGCGGTGAACGCGAAATCGGTCTTCCTGACCGCGCGCCATATCGTGCCGCTGATGAAGGCCGCCGGGCGCGGCGCCATCCTCAACGTCGCCTCGACGGCCGGGGTCAGCCCACGGCCGCGGCTGAACTGGTATAACGCCTCGAAGGGCTGGATGATCACCGCGACACGGGCCATGGCGGTCGAGCTGGCCCCAACCGGCATCCGCGTCAATGCGATCAACCCGGTGGCCGGGGAAACGCCCCTGCTGAAATCCTTCATGGGCGAGGACACGCCCGAGATGCGCGCGAAGTTCCTTTCGACCATTCCGATCGGCCGCTTTTCGACGCCTGAGGACATGGCCGCCGCCGCGCTCTACCTGTGCTCGGACGAGGCGTCGATGGTGACGGGCGTCGCGCTGAACGTCGATGGCGGGCGCTGTATCTGACACCGCAGGGAAAGGACGGGCGCAATGAAGCCGGGGCCGCGGAACCTTATCACCGATATCGACGGGCTGATGGTCGGCAATGCCCAGGACGCGGGGCTGCGCAGCGGCGCCACCGTCCTTTTGGCCGAGCGCCCCTTCACCGCCGCCGTGCATGTCATGGGCGGCGCGCCGGGAACGCGCGAGACCGACCTGCTGGCGCCCGACAAGATGGTGCAGGAGGTCGACGCGCTCGTGCTGTCGGGCGGCTCGGCCTTCGGGCTCGACGCGGCTTCGGGCGTGGCCGAGGGGCTGCGCGCGATGGGGCGGGGTTTTCCGCTTGGCGTGATCCGGGTGCCGATCGTGCCCGGCGCGATCCTGTTCGATCTGCTCAATGGCGGCAACAAGGACTGGACGCAAAACCCCTATGGCGCGCTTGGCCGGCAGGCGCTTGAGGCGCGCAGCACCGATTTCGCGCTTGGCAGCGCGGGCGCGGGCTTCGGCGCGATGACGGGGCGGTTGAAGGGTGGGCTTGGATCGGCCTCGGCGGTGCTGGAAAACGGCATCACCGTGGGCGCGCTGGTCGCGGTCAACGCGCTTGGGTCGGTCACGGTGGGCGAAGGCCCGCATTTCTGGGCCGCGCCGTGGGAGATGGGGGACGAGTTCGGCGGGCTTGGCCCGGCCGCAGCGGGGCATGATCCGGGGGCCGAACCCGCGCCCATGAAACGGCTGGGCGAGGCCACGACCATCGCCATCGTCGCAACCGACGCGGCCCTGACCCAGGCGCAGGCGCAACGCATGGCGGTGGCCGCGCATGACGGCATGGCGCGCGCCATCGTGCCCAGCCACACGCCTTTCGACGGCGATCTGGTCTTTGCCGCGGCCACCGGCGCAAGGCCGCTGGCCGATCCGGCAACCGACACCTTCGTCCTGGGCCATGCCGCAGCCAGTTGCCTTGCCCGCGCCATCGCCCGCGCGGTCCATTGCGCGCAACCCGCGCCGGGGGATCTGCAACCCGCCTGGCAGCGCCTTTTCAGCCGATGACCGCCGAAAGCAGCGCCGAGGGATGCTCCAGCCCCTCGATCACGTCGAAATGGTGCCGCCCCGTATCGACCGTGACCGGGCAGGTCCAGGCCTCGGCCAGCCACCGCGCCTGATCGAGAAAGACCGGACGCTCGGCCCCGCCCACCCAGACATGGACCGGCACCGCGGGGCGCGGCTGAAAGACCGGTCTTTCGTCCTGCGCGGTCTGCGCATCCAGCTTCAGATCGGCATTCATCGAGGTCCGCAAGAGCGGGCGCAGATCCGACAGCGGAGAGATCGGCACCACCCGCGCGATCCGCGCGACGATCCGGGCGGGCAGCATGCCGGGCGCAAGAAGGCGCGCCACAAGATGCCCCCCCGCCGAATGCCCCGTCAGATGGACCCGCCCCGGAGCAAGATTGCCCATCACCTCCAGCGCCCCGGCAAGCGCCTGCACGATTTGCGGCAGGCGCGCGGCGGGGGCCAGCGGATAGGCTGGCATCGCCACCGACCAGCCCGCCCGCAACGCACCACCCGCCAGATGCGCGAACTCTTCGGGTGCGAATTTAAGCCAGTAGCCGCCATGCACGATCACCAGAAGGTCGGGGCCGCCGCGCCAGAACAGGAACCGCGCCCGGTCCGACGGCCCGGTGTGGACAACCTGGGCGCGATGCTCTTGCAGAAAATGCAGCGAACGCGTGGCCCAGAGGTCGGGAAAACGATTTCCGTCAGGGATATGCGCCATATTGGCATAGGCATCGTCCAATTCGGCCATCTTCATCCTCCGCTTCTGGCCAGTCGTCGGGATGGACTCCGCACCGGCTCCGTGGTTCTTTCCTAACATGCCCAAAGAGGGAGGCCAGCATGCTCGACACGACCACGGACCTGAAATCACTTCTCAACGATCCCGGCCTTCTGGCCACGCGCGCCTATGTTGCGGGCGAATGGATCGAGGCCGATGACGGCACCACCTTCCCGGTGACCAACCCCGCGCGCGGCGACGTGATCTGCGAGGTGCCGAACCTTGGCCGGGCCGAAACCGCCCGCGCCATCGCCGCCGCCGAGACGGCGATGAAGGAATGGGCCGCACGCACCGGCAAGGAACGCGCACAGATCCTGCGCAAGTGGTTCGACCTGATGATGGAGAACCAGGAGGATCTGGGCCGCATCCTGACCGCCGAAATGGGCAAGCCGCTGGCCGAGGCGAAAGGCGAGATCGCCTATGGCGCCAGCTTCATCGAATGGTTCGGCGAAGAGGCCAAGCGCGTCTATGGCGAAACCATCCCCGGCCATATGCGCGACAAGCGCATCACCGTAATCAAGCAGCCCATCGGGGTTGTCGGCTCGATCACGCCGTGGAACTTCCCCAATGCGATGATCACCCGCAAATGCGGCCCGGCCCTTGCGGCGGGCTGCGGCTTTGTCGCGCGGCCTGCGGCGGAAACCCCGCTTTCGGCGCTTGCGCTTGCGGTTCTGGGCGAACGGGCGGGCCTGCCGAAGGGGATCTTCTCGGTCATCACCTCGAAACGCTCGTCCGATATCGGCAAGGAGCTTTGCGAGAACCCGGCCGTGCGCAAGCTGACCTTCACCGGCTCGACCGAGGTGGGGCGGATCCTGCTGCGCCAGGCGGCCGATCAGGTCATGAAATGCTCGATGGAGCTGGGCGGCAACGCGCCCTTCATCGTCTTCGACGATGCCGATCTGGATGCCGCGGTCGAGGGCGCGATGGCCTCGAAATTCCGCAACAACGGGCAGACCTGTGTCTGCGCCAACCGCATCTATGTGCAGGCCGGCGTCTATGACGCCTTCGCCGAAAAGCTGTCGGCCGCGGTGGCCAAGCTGAATGTCGGGGACGGGTTGGAAGAGGGCGTGACCACCGGCCCGCTGGTGAACATGGCCGCCGTCGAGAAGGTTGAAGAGCATATCGAGGACGCGCTCAGCAAGGGCGCGCGCGTGGTGACCGGCGGCAAGCGTCACGAACTGGGCGGCTCGTTCTTCCAGCCGACCGTCGTCGCGGGCGTCAAGGACGACATGCTGGTGACGAACGAGGAAACCTTCGGCCCCCTCGCGCCGCTGTTCCGCTTCGAGACCGAGGAAGAGGTGGTCGCCAAGGCCAATGCCACGATCTTCGGGCTGGCCTCGTATTTCTACGCCCGCGACGTGGGGCGCATCACCCGCGTTCAGGAAGGGCTGGAATACGGCATCGTCGGCGTGAACACCGGCATCATCTCGACCGAGGTGGCCCCCTTCGGCGGTGTCAAGCAATCCGGCCTTGGCCGCGAAGGCTCGCATCACGGGATGGAGGATTACCTGGAGATGAAATATATCTGCCTGTCGGTCTGACCCGGCCCGAAATGCGAAAGGCCGCGCAACCGCGCGGCCTTTTTCTTCCGACGATCCGGGCGCTCAGCGCTTGTCGTCTTCATCCTCGTCGTCGTCATCGCCTTCGGGCAGGTTGAAGAAGCTGTCCGCGTTCGAGAAATCGCGCGGGTTTTCCTCTTCCTCGTCCTTGCCGCCAAGGGTGAAATTCTCCAGCCCCTGGATCGCCGAGGGCAGGCGCGGCTCGTCGCTCATGCCAAGGCTCTGCTCGGTCGACACCAGCTTGCGACGCTCGTCATCGGTCATCAGCCCGCCTTCGGCGGCCTTCTTCTTCGCGGCCTTCTGCACTTCGCCGTCCAGTTCGGACTGACGGCACAGGCCAAGCGCCACCGGGTCGATCGGGGTCATGTTGGCGATGTTCCAATGCGTCCGCTCGCGGATCGAGGCGATCGTGGGCTTGGTCGTGCCGACCAGGCGCGCGATCTGCGCATCGGCCAGTTCGGGGGGGAACTTCACCAGCCACAGGATGGCGTTCGGGCGGTCCTGACGCTTCGACAGCGGCGTATAGCGCGGCCCGCGGCGCTTGTCCTCGCCGACCGAGGCGGCGTTGAACTTCAGCCGCAGCTTGTAAAGCGGATCGGCCTCGCCCTTGGTGATCTCGGCCTGATCAAGCTGGTTCGAGGCGATCGGATCGAATCCCTTCACGCCGGCCGCCACATCGCCATCCGCGATGCCCTGCACTTCCAGCTCGTGCAGGCCGCAGAAATCCGCGATCTGCTTGAACGAAAGCGTCGTATTGTCCACCAGCCAGACCGCGGTCGCCTTGGCCATCAGGGGCTTGTTCGTCATCGGAGCCATCCTTTACAAATCTCTCCCGCGCCGTGAAATCGGCTGCGACCGGGGTTCTCCTTCGGTCGCGGTCCATTTCGGAAGGGGAATTACCGCGTTATATAGTGCCGAACGCAGACGGAGGAAAGCAAAAATGATCCGCGCAGCCCTGCTGAGCCTGCTCTTGTCAAGCCCCGCCCTCGCCGAGGGCGAGAGGGCCGGCGCGTTCGACTATTACCTGCTGTCGCTGTCCTGGTCGCCGGGGTGGTGTGCCACCACGGGCGATGCGCGCAACGAGGATCAGTGCGACCCGCGCCATGATTACAGCTTCACGCTGCATGGCCTGTGGCCGCAATATGAAAGCGGATGGCCCTCTTACTGCCGCACGGGCGCGCGCGATCCCTCGCGCCGCCAGACGGCGGAGATGGCCGATATCATGGGCGCGGCCGGGCTGGCCTGGCATCAGTGGAAAAAGCATGGCCGCTGCACCGGCCTGTCGGCCGCGCAATATTTTGAAACCGCACGCACCGCCTATGACAGCATCACCATCCCCGAGGTCTTCCGCCGCCTGAACCGCGACGTGAAGCTGCCCGCCCCGGTCGTCGAGGAGGCCTTCATCGAGGCCAACCCGGCGCTTGATCGCAACATGATCACCATCACCTGCGACCAGGGCCGCATCCAGGAGGCGCGCATCTGCCTGACGAAAGACCTGCGCCCCCGCCCCTGCGGCACCGACACGGCCCGCGATTGCCGCATGACGGACGCGCTGATGGAGGCCGTGCGCTGAAGCACGAAGACGGCGGGCGCGGCCCCGAAGGTCAGCTGACCCGCAGGGCGATCTTTCCGATATGGGCGCTGCTTTCCATGCGGGCATGGGCGGCGGCGGCCTCTTCCAGCGGGTATTCGCTGTCATGGATGACGCGCAGCTTGCCCGATGTGACCATGGGCCAGACCTTTTCGTGCAGCTCTCGGGCGATCTGCGCCTTGGCCGCATCCGATTGCGGCCGTAGCGTCGAGCCGGTGATCGTCAGCCGCCGCAGCATCACCTGCGCGAAATTGATCTCGGCCTTGGGGCTTTCGAGGAAGGCGATGAAGACCATCCGCCCGTCATCCGCCATTGCCTTGATATTGCGCGAAATATAGCTGCCGCCCACCATGTCGAGAACAAGGTTCGCGCCACCCTCGGCGCGCAGGATCTCGACGAAATCCTGATCGCGGTAATTGATCGCCGTGGCCCCCAGCCCGACGCAGGCCGCGCATTTTTCGGCCGATCCGGCCGTGGCAAAGACCCTTGCGCCAAGCGCATGCGCGATCTGGATGGCGGTGGTGCCGATCCCCGAAGACCCGCCATGCACCAAAAACCGCTCACCCGCCTTCAGGCCGCCGCGCTGCACCACGTTCGACCAGACGGTGAAGCAGGTTTCCGGCAGGCAGGCCGCCGAACGCATGTCCAGCCCCGCGGGCACCGGCAGCGCATTGGCGGCCGGGCAGGTGACATATTCGGCATAGCCCCCGCCGGGCAGAAGCGCGCAGACCGCATCGCCCACCGCCCAGCCCGAGACACCCGGCCCAAGCGCCGCGATCCTGCCCGCGCATTCCAGCCCAGGCAGGTCCGACGCGCCCGGCGGCGCCTTGTAGGCGCCCGCGCGTTGCAGCGCATCGGGGCGGTTCACGCCCGCATAGTGAACCTTGATCAGGATCTCGCCCTGCGCGGGCACCGGCACCTGCCGCACGGCGGGGCGCAGCACCTCGGGGCCGCCGGGGGCAGAAATCTCGACCACGCGCATCTGATGGGGAAGGCTCATTGCGCGTGCTCCTTGCCGGACAGGGCGCCGGGCAGATCCCCTTGCGGCGAGGGGGCGCGCACCTTCCCCAGAATCGCCCCCAGGCCGGGCAGGCGCAGAACCTGCCCCTTGATCCTTTCGAACTGCATCACGTCCGCGATGCGACGGTCGAGGAAGTCCCAGGTGTCGGCATGCCCCGCGCTGTCATCCCCGATCCAGAAAAGGACCGTCGCGGAATAGACACCCGACAGCGTCAGCCGCTTGGAATACCAGTTATAATCCCGGCTTTCGTCGCCAAGCGCCGTCCAGATGGCATCGACCGTGCCCCAGACCAGCCCGGCCCCCACACCCGCATGCTGCGGGAGCGCGAAAAGCGCCATGCCGCGGCGCACCAGTTCTCGGTCGGCCGGCTCCAGCCGCAGCCGCACGGCGGTGGCAACCTTGTCGCGGAACTTCATCCCGCCAAGATCCGCCGCGCCAAGCGCATCCAGCATCGCCCTGTCGCCCGCGCGATGATAGGCAACCGCAAGATCCACCGCCCCGCGCGGGCAGATCACCGCGGCAAGCGCCGGGTCAAGGCCCGTATCCTCCACCGCCGCGCGAAAGGCGGGTTCGGACCAGCCGTCGAACGGCACATGCGGCACGATCGCATCCAGCAATTCCGCGCGCACCCGATCCGGTTCAAGATGCTCGTTCTTCATCGCGTTTCCTTCCCGTGCAACATGTAGACAAACCCACCGGCCTTTGCTATATGGCCGCTTCCTGCAACCGCATGCAACTTTAACTTAGGAAGGTGGTGACACCACATGCAGGTCAGCGTTCGCGACAACAACGTCGAACAGGCGCTTCGTGCTCTGAAGAAGAAACTTCAGCGCGAGGGTGTGTTTCGTGAAATGAAGCTCAAGCAGCATTTCGAGAAACCCTCCGTCAAGAAAGCGCGCGAAAAGGCCGAGGCCATCCGCCGTGCCCGTAAACTGGCGCGCAAGAAGGCTCAGCGCGAAGGCGCCCTTTAAGGCCCTTCATCGCGCGTTTCAGGCGACTGGAACCGCTGGCGGGTTCGCCCGCACCGATCAACCCCCGTGGCCGCGCCATCGGGGGTTTTTTGGTGCCTCCCGCTGCTGTGACTTGACTATGGCGGGCGCCGGGCGCACCCCTTCACCACCATGCCAGCCCTCGGCCCCGTCTTTCACATCCTCGGATTGATCCTGCTGGCACTGGGGGTTGCCATGACCGTTCCGGCCGGCCTCGATCTCGCGCTTGGCGATCCGAACTGGCCCCAGGTGCTTGAGGCGGCGATCGAGACATCCCTTGCCGGGGCGCTTCTGGCGCTTGCCAGTCGCGTCGAGAAACAACGCCCCTTCGATCTGCGTCAGGCCTACCTGCTGACCGCGGGGATATGGGTGGTTGTTCCCTTCTTTGCGGCGCTGCCCTTTCTTTACGGCCGACCGGACGCCAGCCTGACCGATGCCTATTTCGAGGCGGTCTCGGGCATCACCACGACCGGCTACACTGTCTTCACGGGGCTTGATAATCTACCGCGTAGCGTCGTGCTATGGCGGGGCATGCTGAACTGGATGGGCGGGCTGGGCATCGCTTTCGTGGCGATGATCTTCCTGCCGGTCATGCGGGTCGGCGGGATGCGATTTTTCCAGACCGAGGGCTTCGACACCCTGGGCAAGGTTCTGCCCCGCGCCCGGGACATCGCACGCGAATTGCTGCGCGTCTACATGCTTCTGACCGCGCTTTGTGCCGTGATCTACATGATGCTGGGCATGCCCGCGCTTGATGCGCTGGTTCACGCCATGGCAACCATCGCCACGGGCGGCTTCGGCACAACGGACGCAAGCTTCTCGGGCTGGTCGAACGGCGCGCAATATGCCGGGGCGATCTTCATGCTGGCAAGCGCCCTGCCCTTCATACGTTATGTGCAGCTGCTGCGCGGCACGCCGCTGGCAATCCTGCGCGACCCACAGGTTGCGGCCTTCCTGCGCTGGTTCGGCTGGGTCTTCGCCAGCGTGTCGGCCTGGCGTTTGCTGCACGACACCGCGCCAGCCGAACAAATCCTGAGGGAAACCTTGTTCAACTATGCCTCGATCATGACCGGGACGGGCTTTTTCTCGGCCAATGTCGAAAGCTGGGGTACTTTTCCGCTGGCCGCCGCGTTCTGTGCAGGCATGATCGGCGGCTGCACCGGGTCCAGTTCCGGGGCGCTGTCGGTGTTTCGCTGGCAGGCACTTGCCGCCGCGATCGTTACGGCGGTGCGCAGGCTGCATGCGCCGCACAGGGTGATTCTACCGCGCTATGCGGGCAAGATCCTCGATAGCGATACCCTTGACCCGCTGATGTTCTATTTCACCGGCTACATCCTGACGCTCGGAGTGCTTTCTGTCGGCGTGTCGATGACCGGCATCGACATGCAATCGGCCCTGTTCGCCGTCTGGGCGGCGGTCGGGAACATCGGCTTCGGGTTCGGGCCGATGGTTGCGCGCACCGGAACGATGGTCGATTTCAACGATACCGCGATCTGGCTTCTGACGCTTGCCATGCTTCTCGGGCGGCTTGGCCTTCTGGCCATCCTTGTCGTCTTCCTGCCGCGTTTCTGGCGCAGCTAGATCAGACCGGCAGGGCCGTGGTCTTGAATACCGTGCGCAGCGCGAACGAGCTTTGCATCTGCGCAACCCCCGGAAGGCGCGCCAGGGCGGCACGATGGATTCGCGCATAATCCTCGGTATCGGCCACCACGACCTTGAGAAGATAATCCGCACTGCCCGCCATCAGATGGCACTCCAGCACGTCGGGGATCTTCTTCACCTCGCGCTCGAACGCCTCGAGCACTTCGTCGGCCTGCCCCGACAGGGTGATCTCCACGAAAACGGTCGTCTGCCGCCCAAGCTTGCGCGCGTCCAGAAGCGCGACGTAATCCCGAATGTAGCCGTCTTCCTCCAGCCGCTGCACGCGGCGGTGGCAGGCCGAAGGCGACAGGTTCACACGTTCGGACAGTTCCGCGTTGGAGATGCGCCCGCGCTTTTGCAGCACGGTCAGGATTCGGCGGTCTGTCGCGTCAAGCGTCATGGATGTGCAACTTTTCTTTGTTCAGGCGGGGTTTCGTCGAAGAATACACACATGAGAACGCTGCGGCGAGGCCAAGTTTTCAATGCATTTCCGCGCGACCTGCTGCACGCTGGAGCGATAACAATCCGAATGGAGCCAGGGAGGACACGCCATGAAGATCGGATGCCCGAAAGAGATCAAGCCACAGGAATTCCGCGTCGGGCTGACGCCGCATGCCGCGCGCGACGCGGTGGCACGCGGCCATGACGTGATGATCGAGACCGGCGCGGGCGAAGGCTCGGGCTATGGCGATGCCGATTATGTGGCGGCCGGCGCGCGCATCCTGCCCGATGCCGATGCCGTCTTCGCCGAGGCCGGGATGATCGTGAAGGTCAAGGAGCCACAGGCCATCGAGCGCGCGCGCCTGCGCAAGGGGCAGATCCTGTTCGCCTATCTCCACCTTGCCCCCGACCCTGACCAGACACGCGACCTGCTGGCCTCGGGCGCGACCTGCATCGCCTATGAAACCGTCACCGACCGTGCGGGCGGGCTGCCGCTTCTGGCGCCGATGTCCGAGGTTGCCGGCAGGCTTGCCCCGCAGATGGGGGCCTGGACGCTGCAAAAGGCCAATGGCGGGCGGGGCGTGCTTCTGGGCGGCGTGCCGGGCGTGCCGCCCGCGGATGTGGTCATCATCGGCGGCGGGGTGGTGGGAACCGCCGCGGCACGGGTCGCGGTGGGCATGGGCGCCCGCGTCACGGTGCTGGACCGTTCGATCGCGCGGCTCAGCTTTCTGGACGATCTGTTCCACGGCAAGCTGACCACCCAATACGCCAATCAGGCCGTCACGACCGAACTGGTGCGGCGCGCCGACATGGTGGTCGGGGCCGTCCTGGTGCCCGGCGCCTCGGCCCCCAAGCTGGTCCGGCGCGCGGACCTGGCCCATATGCGCCCCGGCGCGGCCATCGTCGATGTCGCCATCGACCAGGGCGGCTGTTTCGAGACCTCGCGCCCGACCACCCATCAGGACCCGATCTACGAGGTGGACGGGATCATGCATTACTGCGTGGCCAACATGCCCGGCGCGGTGGCGCGCACCTCGACCCAGGCCCTTGGCAACGCCACGCTGCCCTTCATGCTGGCGCTTGCGGACAAGGGCTGGAAACAGGCCTGCAAGGATGATGCGCATCTGCTGGCCGGGCTGAACGTCCATGCGGGGCAGCTGACCTATGCCGCCGTGGGCGAGGCGCTGAACCTGCCCCATATCCGCGCGGAAGAGGCCCTGGCCCTGTAGCGGGCGCATCTCGGCCCGCGCTTGCCCAAAAGAAGAAGGCCCGCCAGGACAGGCGGGCCTTCGGCATTTTATCCCAACTCAGCGCTTCAGCGCGTCGCGGATCTCAAGAAGAACGTCCAGCTCGCTCGGGCCCGCGGGCTCTTCGGGCTTGGCTTCTTCCTTCTTCTCGGCGGCTTCCTTGATCCGGTTCACCCCCTTGACCAGCAGGAAGACCACGAAGGCGATGATAAGGAAATTGATGACGGCGGTCAGGAATGCGCCATAGGCAAACACCGGCGCCCCGGCCTCGCGAGCGGCGGCAAGCGAGGTGAACTCACCCTCGCCGAGGTTCACGAAGAGGTTCGAGAAATCGAGGCCCCCGGTGATCAGTCCGATGATCGGGTTGATCAGATCGGCCACCAGCGACGACACGATCGCCGTGAAGGCCGCGCCGATGATGATACCGACCGCCATATCCATGACATTGCCCTTGGCAATGAAGTTCTTGAACTCGTTGATCATTATCTGTCCCCACGAAAAACGCCCTTGGGCGCGAACACGCTAGCGTTAACACATTCTGTGCGTTTGTGCAGCCTTTCGCAGCGGGGAAAATTCTGGCTTTCTGCCCATATGACAGACAGGAGTTCGCGATGAACACGCTTACCCAATTTCCGATCACCAGAAGATGGCCGCCGCAAACGCCGGGGGCGATCCAGCTCTACTCTTTGCCCACGCCGAACGGCGTGAAGGTTTCGATCGCGCTTGAGGAACTCGGCCTGCCCTACGACCCCCATCTGGTCAGCTTCGACACCAATGACCAGATGAGCCCCGAGTTCCTTTCGCTGAATCCCAACAACAAGATCCCCGCCATCATCGACCCGGACGGCCCCGGCGGCAAGCCGCTGCCACTGTTCGAAAGCGGCGCGATCCTGATCTACCTGGCGGAAAAGGCCGGCCGCCTGCTACCGCAGGAAAACCGCTACGAGGTTCTGCAATGGCTCATGTTCCAGATGGGCGGGGTCGGGCCGATGTTCGGCCAGCTCGGGTTCTTCCATACCTTCGCCGGAAAGGAGATCGAGGACCCGCGCCCGAAGGAACGCTACCGCGCCGAGGCCGAACGCCTGCTGAAGGTGCTGGACGGCGCCCTTGCGGGAAAAGAGTGGATCGCGGGCGACTATTCCATCGCCGATATCGCGCTTTGCCCCTGGCTGCGCACGCTGCGCAATTTCTACAAGGCAAGCGAGATCACCGGCTGGGAAAAGCTTGCCCATGTGCCCGCCTATCTGGAGCGCTTCCTTGCGCGCCCCGCCGTGCAGCGCGGGCTGAACATCCCCAAACGCGATTGATTTGGGGCGGCGCGGCACCTTGCGGGGTGCCGCGCCGGATCGTTTCCGGCGCCTCAGCCGCGCAGGCTGCCGCCGGTCGCCTTGGTGACCTTCTCGACGATCTTCGCGGCCACGGCCTCGATCTCGGCATCGGTCAGGGTCTTGTCGCGGGGTTGCAGCCGCACGGTCAGCGCGATGGATTTCTTGCCTGCGCCCATCTGCGCCTCGGCCTTCTCGCCCGTGAACTGGTCGAAGATGCGCACGCTTTCGATCAGCGCCTTATCGGCGCCCGCGGCCGCGTTCACGGCAGTCAACGCCTCGACGCCCTCGTCCACCACGAAGGCGAAGTCCCGCTCCACCGCTTGCAGGTCCGACAGGTCGAGCGCCGGGCGGGTGGGGGTTTTCACCTTCGGGAAGGGCACGTTCTCGGGCCATATCGTGAAGGCGACGGCGGGGCCCTTCACATCCATCTCGCGCAGGATCTTCGGATGCACCTCGCCATAGACGCACAGCGCCTTGGGGCCAAGCGCCATCACGCCCGCGCGGCCCGGATGCCACCAAGGCGCGCCCTTGCGGTTGATCTGCATCTTCGCCGGGGCGCCGATCGCGGCCAGCACGGCCTCGGCATCGGCCTTGGCATCGAACAGGTCGACCGGCCGGCGCGAGCCATAGGGATCGCGCGGCGCGGCATGGCCCACCAGAAGGCCCGCGGCCTGCACCTGCTGATCGCCCGGCTCGCCGCCGGTGAAGGCCGGTCCCACCTCGAACAGCGCCAGATCGGCAAAGCCGCGCGCTTGGTTGCGGGCCGCCGCCTGCAACAGGCCCGCCAGCAGATCGGGGCGCATATGCGTCATCTCCGAGCTGATCGGGTTCTCGATCCGCGTCGCATCCGCGCCGCCGCCGAAAAGCGTGGCGCTTTTCGCGTCGATGAAGCTGTAGGTGACGCATTCGTTGTAGCCAAGCGCCGCCATCATGCGCCGCACGGTCTTTTCGCGCACCTGCATCGGCGTCAGGACCGGCCCCGGCACGCCCACGCTTTCGCGCGCCATCGGCCGCCCGGCCAGTCGCGTCAGCGAGGCGACGCGCGCCCCCTCCTCGATCAGGTCGGCCTCGCCCAGAATGTCAGGGCGCCAGCCGGGGGGCGTGACCATATCGCCGTTCAGCGTGAAGCCGAGCGCCTGCAGCGTCGCGCGCTGCTCGGCCTCGGGGATGTCCATGCCGACAAGGCTGATCACGCGCGCAGGCTCCAGCCGGTAGGCGCGGTCCACCTGCGGCACGGCGCCATCCATCACCACCGCAGAGGCCTCACCGCCGCACAGGTCCAGCACCATCTGCGTGGCCAGTTCCAGCCCCGGCAGGGTGAATTCCGGGTCCACGCCGCGCTCGAACCGGTAGCGCGCGTCCGAGTTGATCTTCAGCGCGCGCCCCGTGGCCGCGATGGTGATCGGGTCCCAATAGGCGCTTTCCAGGAAGACATCGACGGTGTCCCCGGTGCAGCCCGACGCCGCGCCCCCCATGATCCCGGCAAGGCTTTCGGGTTGCGCGTCGTCCGAGATCAGCATCATGCCTTCACGCAGCGTATAGGTCTTGTCGTCCAGCGCCAGCAGCGCTTCGCCGCCCTTCGCGGGATGGATGCGCAGATCGCCCTTCACCCTGGCCGCATCGAAAACGTGCAGCGGGCGGTTCAGATCGAAGGTGAAGAAATTGGTGATGTCGACCAGCGCCGAGATCGGACGCAGGCCGATGGCGCGCAGCCGCTGTTGCAGCCAGTCGGGGCTGGGGCCGTTGACCACGCCGCGGATCAGCCGCCCGGCGAAAAGCGGGCAGCCCTTTTGCTTCAGCGCGGGGTCGATATGCACCTTGATCGGGCTGTCGAACCCGCCGGGCACCGGCGCCACCTCAAGCGGCTTCAGCCGGCCAAGGCCGCGCGCCGCCAGGTCGCGCGCAATCCCGCGCACGCCAAGCGCGTCGGGGCGGTTCGGCGTGATCTTGATATGGATCATCGGATCCACCGTTTCGGGGCGATTCTCGGCCAGCCAGTCGGTGAATTTCTGCCCGACCTCGCCCGAGGGCAGCTCGATGAT
>CALMEG010000264.1 GCA_937863185.1 uncultured Paracoccaceae bacterium
GTGCACGAGCGGCCCGCCCCCAACGTGGCCCGCCCATGCGTGCGGGGCGCGGCGTCGCCCCGCGTAACACCCCCCAGCCAGACCCCCCAGCGTGTAAAGCAGCGCATAGCCACAGGTGACAAACACGCTTGCCGCGGCCGAAACCCGCACCGGCGTCCAGCCATATTGCCCCACCCGCAGCACAAGCGCCCAGACGGCAAGCCCGGCCAGCACCGGCAGTAACAGCGCCAGAAGCCGCGCCGCAGGCGGCAAAAGCCTGTCATGCGCGCCCTCGATGTCATCCTGATCGACGGTGATCGAGATCAGCGCCACCGCCGCGGCCGCCACCCCCACCAGGATTCCCGTTGCCGAAAGATGGCCGAAAAGCCGGTCGAGCCCGCGAAACGGCAGCGCGGCCACGAAAACCGCCACCACGATCAGGACGACGGGCAGCAGCAACCGCAACAGGCGCAACAGCAGATAGGGCGAGATCAGGTCCGGAAGGTCCGTCACCACGGCCAGGCCCAGCCCCAGCACCGCGCCGCTGAGCATCCAGATCACCGCCTCTTCGCGCAGCAGATGCTTCAAGGCGTCGATCCCGACAAGTTGCAGCAGCTCGGAAGACAGCACCAGAACCAGCCAGACCACCGCCACGAACATCAGCGCCGCGGCATAGCGCACGACGATGTTCCACGAATTCATGAACAGCGCGGGATAGTCGTTCCAGCCCGCGCGCCCCTGCTGCCCGATCCCGATCAGGAACGGCACCGGAAGCGCGCCCAGCAACACGGCGGCAAACAGCACATGTCCCGTTTCAAGGAATGCCCCTGCCGTGGGAAAACCAAGCGAGTCGATGAAGACAAGCACCCCGAGGGGCAGCGCAATCACGGCCGCAAACAGAAGCGTCGGGCGCAGCCGCAACTCGGCGGCCATGGCAAGCGCGGGGCCGAAGAAGCCCACGACGAGAACCGTCGCCACAAGCGCCAGCCGGCCCTCCCAAAGATCGGGCAGCCGGTCGGTCATCACCCAGCACGAAAGCCCGGCAATGGTTCCGAGAATGACGTAGGAAAGCCTGCCGATGCCCATGTCGCACCCTTGTCGCGTCTGATGTTGCGCCGGAACGCTAACGGTCCGGGGCCGGAAATGCCAGAGGCGCTCAACCGGCGGCCAGACGGTCCAGCCAGCCCGGAAGCCCGCCGATATCGGGCAGGACGATGTCGGCCTCGGGGGCCAGGTCGTCGTGCCGCGCGGGCCCGCTCAGGACCCCCACGGTCCGCATGCCGGCCGCACGCCCCGCATGCAGGTCGTGCAGGCTGTCGCCGACCATGGCGATCGCGCCCGGCGCCGCGCCCACCGCCCTTGCAAAGGCCAGCAACTGACCGGCAGCCGGTTTTGCGCCGAACCCGCTGTCATAGCCTGCGACATACGAGAAAAGATCCTCTACCCCGGCCTTGCGCAGATGCGCGCGGGCCGGCGCCTCCGCGTCATTCGTTGCCACCCCGAGCGTAAGGCCACGCCCGCGCAACCCCTCCAGCAGCGGGCGCAGCGGCACGGCGGGCACAAGCGGGGCCTCGGCGGCACGCAGGTTCATGTCGGCAATCAGATCGGGGCGGCGCCACTGCGTCAGGTGTGGCAACAGAAGCGCGGCCACCTCATCGACCGTCCCGGCAATCACCGGCGACCGGGGATCGAAACTGCCCGCCCCGCGCACCCCATCCGCATCTGGCGGGTCGAAGCGATAGCCGATCGCATCGGCCAGCCGCGTCGAAAGGGCCAGGTCGCCATCGGCAAGACGGCCAAGCTGATCGCGCGCCCATGCCCCCCAACTGGCCTGAAAATCGAAAAGCGTGCCGTCCTTGTCGAAAAGGATCGCTCTAATCACCGGCATTGCACCTGTCCTTTCCCTGAATGCTCTGGCTGACCGATCGGCGCCCGATTTGCAAGGCCGCTCAGGTCCAGTGACGCATGTCCCCGCCGCCCAGGATCGCGCGGGCCTGCATCGGCTGTTCGGGCGGCGTCTGCGTATCACGGCAGAACCCCAGCACCCATTCATCTTGCATCAGAAGGAAATCGAGCACCGCCGCAAGGAAAGCCGGATCTTGTGCGCGCTGCCGGATCCCCGCAAGATCGGCCCCGGTCGCGCCCAGAAACGCCCCGAAGATTTCGTCATCCCCGGCGATCCAGCCAAGCGCCCGGATCGCCAGATCCTGCGCATCTTCCTGCCGATGAAATGCCATGTCCGACCTTCCGGAAAGGGTTTGTTAACCTTTTTGAAACAAAAAAGTCCTTGATGGTCGAATGTAAAGGGAGCGCGTGCTAGAGTGGCTGGGAAAATCCTCATCGTGGACGATTTTGCCGCCAACCTGGCCGAGCTTGGGGCCAGGCTGGCCGCCGCACGATACGAGACAGCGCAGGCGGACAGCGCAGGCGAGGCGCTTCGCCTTTGCATTCAGGAACGCCCCGACCTGGTGATGATCGGCACACATCTGGCAGACCCCGGCGGTGCACAACTTTGCCGGCAGTTGAAGCAAACCGCCATCACGGCCGAAATTCCGGTGATCCTTGTTTCGAACCACTGCGATACCAAGGGGCGCCTTGCCGCCCTGCGGGCCGGGGCCGACGATTTCCTGTCCAAACCCGTCGACGACATCCTGCTTCTTGCGCGTCTGCGCAGCCTGCTGCGCGCCCGCGAAACCGACGAGGAGCTGCGCCTGCGCGACCAGACCTGCCGCACGCTCGGCTTCGCCGAGGCGGCAGAGGGTTTCAGCGGCCCCGCCCGGATCGCGCTGATCGCCGCCGACAGGGCGACCGGCGCGATCTGGGAAACCACCCTTTCGGGTTTCATGCCGCGCGACCTGTTCACCGTGCTTGCCCAGGAAGAGGTGCTCGGCGCGGCCGACCTGAATGCCCCGCCCGATGCCTATGTGATCTCGGCCGATCTCGCGCATCGCTCCGAAGGCCTGCGCCTGATGTCGGAACTGCGTGCGCGTCCCGCCACGCGCCACGCCGTGATCTGCATCGTGATGGATACCACGCCGTCCGAAGGGGCGGCCATGGCGCTGGACCTGGGCGCCAACGACCTTCTGCCTGCGGACATGGCCTCGGCGCCGCTTGCGGAAGAAGCCGCGTTGCGGTTGCGCCGTCAACTGGCGGGCAAGCGCATTGCCGACAGGCGCCGCCAGCGTGTGGCGGACGGGCTGCGCCTTGCCGTCACGGACCCGCTTACCGGGCTGCACAACCGCCGCTACGCCCTGCCGCACCTGTCGCGCGTCGCCGATCAGTCGCAAAAGACCGGGCAGCAGTTCGCGGTGATGATCCTCGATCTCGACCGCTTCAAGTCAATCAACGACACGCTTGGCCACAGCGCGGGTGACGGGGTTCTGGTCGAGGTCGCCCGCCGCCTGGACGCCAACCTGCGCGAAGGCGATCTTGTCGCCCGGATCGGCGGAGAGGAGTTTCTTGTCGTGATGCCCGAAACCTCGCTCGGCGCGGCGCGCGTCACCGCCGAGCGGCTTTGCCGCGCGATCGAACGGGAACCGATCGAGCCGGGCGGGGGGCATGCGCCGGTCTCGATCACCATTTCGATCGGTCTCGCCATCGGCGGGGGCGGCGGGGTGCAGTCCACGGACGATCTGGTCTCGCAAGCGGATCGGGCGCTGTTGCGCTCCAAGGCCGGCGGGCGCAACAGGGTCCATATCTCGGGCACGGCAAGCGCGGCCTGATCCCGGGCCGCGGCCGCCTAGTTGCCTTTCGCGTGGTCGGGCATGCGTTCGCGGCGCTCTGCCATCCGCTCCAGCCGGTCGGCAAAGTCCTGCCTTTCCGCGGCGCTCATCGCCTTCACGCGTTCCACCATCAACCGCTCTCCAAAGGCCGAACGCTCCGCAAGCCTCTGGCGGCGGGTTGCGAAGACCTCCTGGACCACGGCCTCGTCCAGAGGTTCGGCGCGCAGCGCGGCGATCAGCCTTCGGTAATCCTCGCGGGCGGCCTGGCGCATCGCACGAAACCCCGTGCTTTCGCGCTGCGCCGCACGGCGCAGGGCCTCGCGGTCGTTCTGCGACAGCGCCTCCGTGAACGGCCCGATCGAGACGTCGGAGATCATCGGGCGCGGCGGGTGCCTGTCATGCCGGATGATCCCGCCCACAACCACCCCCGCAACCAGAAGGTTGAGCGTGACCGACGCGATGAACGCCGCCTTGACCCAGCCCTTCAGGCGCGCGCGCGCCGGTTCGGACGGTGCTGCGATCTTGTCCTTTTGCGTCATTCCTGACCCTCCAGTTCCGTGGCGAAGGCCAGCACATCGGATTCAGGCATCAATTCGACCGTGCCCAGAACCTCGGTAGCCCCCAGATAGCCCGACGCGGCATCGGTGATGCCGCCCACGCCCGAAAAGCCGATCCACACGCCGGCAGCAGCGGCCATCACCATGCCACCCTCTGTTTGCCAGCCCCCAAAAATTGCACGCAAAATTGCCAGCAGGCCCGACGGGGCCGGTCCCGCAGTTCCCGCACCCTGCACCCCGGCCGGGCAAAGCCCATGCGCATCCTCCAGCATCCGGGCCAGCAATGCCGGCGACGGCTCGGGCGGCGCGCGGCGCGCGGCGGCGAAGAAATCTTCCACATGATCAAGATCCGGACGACCGGACCGTTCGTTCTCAGTCATGACCAAACCCCAGTTCCTCTTTCTGCCCGGCCAGATCCGCGGCCAGTGCCCGTTTCCCGCGCGCCGTAAGGCTTTCGACGGCCTCGACGCCAATATCCATCGCAACGGCAATCTCGGGGTTCGAAAGCCCCTCGAGATGACGCAGCACTACCGCCTGACGCTGACGCGCGGGAAGCCGGTCCAGCGCGCCCTGCAAGGCCGCCGCGCGGTCCGCGTCGATCATCGTCTCAAGCACGCCGGGGCGCCCGTCCTCGGGCTCGGGCGCCTCGTCAAGCGCCACGCCCCGCCGGCGGCGCAGCCGGTCCGTCGCCAGGTTCGTCACCACGCGATACAGCCACGTTGAGACCTGCGCCTCGCCCTGACGCCATTCCGGGGCAACCTTCCACAGCCGCAGCATCGCCTCCTGGGCCAGATCCTCGGCCTCCGCGGCATCGCCCAGCATCCGCATCGCCACGCGATAGGCCAAAGGGCCAAGCCGCACGACCAGACTGCGGGCCGCGCCCCGGTCCCCATTGGCATAGAGAACCAGGAGTGCCTCGTCAGAAGCGTCGTTTTGCGCGTCGAATGCCATATCCATCCTGCTGCCGGCCTAGCGCGAATTCACCCGATTGGCAATTTCCACACCTATGTGCCCGCGCGCCCCAAGGCCACCCGCCCCGGGGCGCGCGGCGCGATCCTCAGTTACGCCCGCCGCGCCCCGGCATACCGTCGCAGTTGAAACGGCTCTTGCCGCCATGGTGCTGACCGAAACGCTCACCCTTGCCACCATCGCGGCCCTGGGCACGCATCATGTCCCGACGGGCCTGCATTTCTTCGGCGCTGACTGCACCATCGCCATCGGCATCCATGCGCTGGAACATCCGATCGGGCATCGGGCGGGCGGCAAGCTCGGCGGCCGACAACATGCCATCGCCATCGCTGTCCTGCGCCGCAATCCGTGCCTTCACGCGCGCCTCGATACGGGCCTGGGCATCCTTCATCTCTTGTGCCACAAGCTCTTCGAGGCTGATCTTGCCGTCGCCATCCGCGTCAAGCTCGGCCGCCCTGGCCGCGCGGGACGTCTGGATCTCGGCCTCGGTCACCTTGCCGTCGCCATCGGTATCGAACCGGGCGAACGGGGCGACAAGGCCCTGCGGCGCCGCATCGGCCGCTGCCGGCGGCGCGGCGGGCGCTTCGGACTGGGCATAGACCGGGATGGCCATCGCAAGGCTTGCGCCGCCCAGAATGATCGCCACAGCGGCATCCCTGAAATTCGGTTTCATCACGTCGTCTCCTGTATGGTCCGCAGCTTCCCGCTGCCTGATGCAAACCAAACGCGGCAGCCCCACGTTTCCGTCGCAAAATCCCCGATCTCACCAAAGCGTGACATTGCGTGCTTTTCTTGCCGTCCGTTTCGATGGATAACTACCCCGTCAAGGGAGAAGACGATGACCGACACCACCTACGATCAGGAGACGGACCGCCCGATGCGCCGCTCGATCCTGCGCGGCCTGGCCTGCCGCTGCCCGCATTGCGGCAAGGGGCGGCTCTTGCATTCCTATCTGAAGGTGAACGATCACTGCCCCGAATGCGGCGAGGAATTCTTCCATCACCGCGCCGATGACGGGCCGGCCTACATGACCATCCTGATCGTCGGGCATCTTCTGGCCCCGCTGATCCTGTGGTTCTTCGTGGCCTACCGGCCCGAGCCGATGACGATGATCGCCATTTTCATGACCGGCAGCATCGCGCTGTCGGCGGTGCTGCTGCCACGCATGAAGGGCATGATCGTGGCGATCCAGTGGGCCCAACGCATGCATGGCTTCGCCCACGCCGGAGCGTCGCGCCGCAATGACTGACACCGCCGCGCCATCGCAAGGCCCCGAAATCGACAAGTCCCGCATCATCCGCGATGCCGCCACGATCCTTCTGGTCCGGCGCGACAGGGGCAAGGCGCCTTCGGTTCTGATGGGCATGCGGGGGGCCGGGGCGGCCTTCATGCCGTCGAAATACGTCTTTCCGGGCGGTGCGGTCGATCCGGGCGATGCCTCCATCCCGCTGGCGCGGCCCTTGTCCCCGGTCTGCGCCGCGCGGCTTGAAAGCGGCACCACCCCCGGCGTCGCCCACGGGCTTGCCGCCGCCGCCGTGCGCGAGCTGTGGGAAGAAACCGGGCTGATCCTCGGCGCGCCCGGGCAATGGCCGGGCGCGGTGCCCGCCGACTGGGCCGGATTTGCCGCGCGGGGCTATCTGCCCTCGGCCACCGCGCTGAATTTCGTGTTCCGCGCGATCACGCCGCAGGGCCGGCCGCGGCGCTTCGATGCACGCTTCTTCCTGGCCGATGCCGCGCAGGTGCAAGGCGATCCGGACGATTTCTCGCAGGCCTGCGATGAGCTATCGCACCTGCACTGGGTGCCCATCGCCGAGGCGCGGCAACTGAACCTGCCCTTCATCACCGAGGTGGTCCTGGCCGAGGTTTCGGCGCTTCTGGGGGATGGCAGCGCAGCGCCCGCACACCCCGAGAGCGTGCCGTTTTTCGACAACCGGCACGCGCCCTCGGCTTTTCGCCGGATTCAGTAAAGCCAGGAGATCAGCGACAGCGTAAGCGGAATGCTGACAAAGGCCACGATGGTCTGGGCCGTGATGATGGCCGCCATCAGCGGGGCGTCCGCCCCCATCTGGCGCGCCAGCGAATAGGCCGCCACCGCGACGGGAAGCGCCGCATAGATCATCGCCACCTGCGCCACGATCAGCGGCGGCCCGATCAGCCAGATCGCAACGGCCACCACCAGCGGAAAGACCACAAGCTTGCCCACCCCCGCAAGGATGACCGGCCCCATCGAGGCCCGCAGCCCGTCCAGCCGCAGGTTCGCGCCCACACAAAGCAGCATCACCGGCAACGCACCCTGCCCCAGCACCAGCGCGGTTTCGTGCAGCACGGGCACATGGCCCAGCCCCATGAGGTTGAACGCGACACCCGCAAGGATCGACAGGATCAGCGGGTTGCGGATCAGCTCGCGCAGCGTGCCGCCAAGGCGCGATCCGCCATGCGTGCCCAGCATCATCGCCAGCATGCTCACCATCACCACATTGACCACCGGCACCAGCAGCGCCGAGCCCAGAACCGCCGTCTGCAAGCCCTGCGCGCCGAACATCGCCTCGGCGATGGCAAGGCCCACGAAGGTGTTGAAGCGCCCCACCCCCTGCACGACATCCGTCCCCTGTGCAGGCGCATAACCCGCAAGGTGCTGCGCCAGCCAGCCAAACCCCACCGCGGCGAAAAAGCCGGCGTAAAGGATACCTGCAAAGCCCCCCAGGGGGGCCGCGCCCAGATCCGCGGACGAGATCTTGGCAAAGAACAGCGCCGGCATCAGCACCCAATAGACCAACCGGTCGTTGAGGTTCCAGAACTCGAAGGATGGAATGCCGCCCCGCCGCAGCACATAGCCAAGAACGATCAGCGCAAAGGTCGGCGCGATGGCCAGCCAGGCTCCTATCATCGGGGCGCTCCAAGAACGATCAGCACAAGGCTGGCGACCACCATCGCAATCCCCCCTGCCTCGCGCAAGCTGAGCTTTTCATGAAAGACCAGCGCCGAGGCGATCAGCGTGAACACGATCTCGACCTGCCCGACCGCGCGCACGAGCGCGGCGTTTTGCAGCGAAAAGGCCGTGAACCATCCCGCCGATCCCAGCACGCCAGTCACGCCCACCCAGACCGTGCGCCGCCAGGCCAGGGCCACGCGGCGCAGCTCTCCGGGTTCGCGCAGCGCAAGATAAAGCGCCATGCCAAGGGTTTGCATCGTAGTCACACAGGCCAGCGTCACCACGGCGCGGGACAGGAAATCAAGCGGCATCAGTTCCAGCGTGGCACCGCGATAGCCGATGGCGGAAATCCCGAAAAGCCCGCCTGCCAACACCCCGAAAAGCGAGGCCC
>CALMEG010000265.1 GCA_937863185.1 uncultured Paracoccaceae bacterium
GCAGCGATACACTCACCTTCGACGGGGCCGACATCTCTGCGGTCACGCTTCTCGCCGGGGGTGACGATCTGTCCACGGCCGATGGCGCCATCGACAGGCTGACCTTCGCCGGTGTCACCGGGGCACTTGCGGGCACGAACCTGACGGGCTGGGAAAGCGTTCTCGTGGACGGGGGTGCGCTGCGCTTTACCGACAGCGCGCTTGCCGTGGGGGCAGAGCCGGGCTTCGGCCTGACACTTGCCAATGGTGGCGCGATCGAGCTGGGCACAAGCTTCGCCATCACCGGCAACGTATCTAACGGCGGCATCATCGCGCTTGGCGACGGCGCCGCGGGCGACCGGCTGACCATTGCCGGAGATTATACCGGCACCGGTGGCACGATCACGCTCGACACCGTTCTGGGGGGCGATTCCTCGGCCACCGACCGGGTCACGATCAGCGGCGACGCCACCGGCAGCACTGGCCTTCTGGTCAGCCCGGCAGGCGGCGCGGGGGCCGAAACGGCCCTGGGCATCCAGCTTGTCGCGGTGGGGGGCACGTCTTCGGCGGACGCCTTCTTCCTTGCCAATGGCGCGCCGCTTGAACGCGGAGCCTTCGTCTACGCACTTGAATTCGGCAACCCCGCCGATGCGCTTGACCAAAGCTGGTATCTGCGCTCGACCGAGGTAATGGGTGGCAACGCCTCGATCTATGAAAGCGCGCCCGGGGTTCTCATGGGCTTTGCCGACCTGCCGACGCTGGAACAGCGCGTCGGACAACGCCAATGGGCTGGCCGCGACAGTGCGACGCGCGGGCCGCTTGAACCCGGACGCGGCGCCTGGCTGCGGCTGAGCGGCGACAGGAGCGATGTGAAGCCCGACACAAGCGCCTCCAGCGCCAGCTTTGAAACCACAAGCTGGCAGCTTCAGGCGGGGCTCGATGCGCTGGTCCGCGAGGGCGAGAACGGCGTCTGGGTTCTGGGCGCGACCGCGCAATTCGGCCGGATCACGGGCGATGTCAGCAATTCGGTCGGCACCGGGCGGATCTCGGGGCGCGGCCTCGGGCTTGGCCTGACCGGCACCTGGTATGGCGATGCGGGCAGCTATCTTGACCTGCAAACGCAGGTGACGCGGATCCGTGCCGATTATGAGGCCGGAAGCTTCGGCACCTTGGCCGACGGCACGCATGCCACCGCCCTAGCCCTGAGTGCCGAAGTGGGTCATCGCTATATTACCGGACCGAATACCGCGCTTGTGCCGCAGGCCCAGCTTAGCTGGGCGCGCCTATCCGGCGACGCCTTCACCGACAGCCTCGGCAACTCTGTCGATCCGGGCAACAACACAAGCCTGACCGGGCGCGTCGGCCTTGCCTATGAATACGAATACAGCGAAGGCTGGCTGTTCGGAGACCGCAAGGCGGCCGGCCCGCAGCGTCACCGCGAAAAGGCCTATGTGATCGGCAACCTGCTGCGCGACTTCTCGGCCGACAGCCGCGTCACGCTGAGCGGGACCGAGCTTGCCGCCGACTATGGCCGGACATGGGCCGAGATTGGCGTTGGCGGCTCGATCGTCTGGGACGGCAACAAGACGCTTTATACCGAAACGGCCTATCGCACCTCGCTTGACGGCGGGTCCGACAATCACGGCCTGTCGGTCGAGGGCGGCTTCCGCATGGCCTGGTAATCAGGGATCGGGATCGTGTTTGCAAAGGGCGCCGAGAAAGGCGCCTTTTGTCATTTGCGCGCGGGGCAAGCCGGCGGCGCATTCACCCCGCCCAACCTCGCATGTGATAGGCACTGTCCCAGAAATGCCACTCGTGCCAGCTGCTTGTGGCGAATGCGCGATGCATGCGCAGGTGTGTGGCAGCGTCGGAAAGGGCCGCCACCCGATCCACCAGCGCCAGCATCCGCCCCACGCTTTCGGCAAAGGCCGCGCCGGAATAGGTGTCGATCCATGCGCGATAGGGGTTGGCCCCGGCCGCATCGCGCGCGATCCCGGTTCCGATCTCGTGATAGATCCAGAAACAGGGCAGAAGTGCCGCCAGAGCCTCGGGGAAATCGCCCAGGGAGGCGGTGCGCAACAGGAAGGACAGGTAGTGGTCGCAGGCGGCCGAAATCTCGGCCTGCGCGAAGGCCTCGGGGCTGACGCCGAAATGGCCCAGATAGTGGTCGTGCAGCCCGCGCTCGACCGCGATCGCCCCGGCGGCCGAAGCTGCAAGCTGCGCCACGCCTTGCGGATCGGGCGCCTTCGCGGCCGCGACCGCAAGGGCACGGGCGAAACCTTCCAGGTAATGCGCATCCTGAACGATATAGCCGCGAAAGACCTCGGGCGGCAGCGTGCCCGCGGCCAGCTCACGGTTGAAGGGCATGTGGCGGATCTTGTGCTGCAAGGCTTCTGTTTCGCGCCACAGCTCTTGGGTGAATGTCATCTCGTGCCCCTGTCCCATGCATGGAAATGATGAACCGGGCCATGGCCCTGCCCCACGCTCAGCCGGTCGGCAGCGGCAATGGCGCCGCCGATATAGCGTTTCGCTGCCTGCACCGCCTGCGCCATCGGCAGCCCGCGGCCGAGCCATGTCGCAAGCGCCGAGGACAGCGTGCAGCCCGTGCCATGCGTGTTCTTCGTGGCCACGCGCGGCGCCTTCAGCCAAAGCGGCCCGGCCGCCCCCAGCAACAGATCGGGGCTTTCCGCCCCGCCAAGGTGCCCCCCCTTCAGCAGCACCGCCCTGGGGCCCATCCCGATCAGCGCATCGGCCTGGGCCAGCATCTGATCGGCGCCGCGGGCCTCGGGGCGGCCAAGAAGATCGGCCGCCTCGGGCAGGTTGGGGGTGATGACGGTGGCGCGCGGCAACAACAGATCGCGCAGCACCGCCACGGCCTCGGCATCCAGCAGGCGGTCGCCGCCCTTGGCCACCATCACCGGGTCAAGCACGACCGGACAGTCGAGCCCCTCAAGCCCCTCGGCCACGGCGGCGATGATCGCGCCGGTGCCCAGCATCCCGATCTTGACCGCGTCGATGCGCAGATCGGCCCGCAGCGCGGCGATCTGCGCGCGGATCATCGCGGTCGAGACCGGCTCGATCCGGCTCCCGCCGCGGGGGTTCTGTGCGGTCAGCGCGGTCAGCACCGTCATCGCGTAACCGCCATTGGCCGAAATCGCCTTGATATCGGCCTGGATCCCGGCCCCGCCAGAGCTGTCCGAGCCTGCGATGCTGAGGATGTTGGGGATCATGCGCGCCTCCATGCGTCCAGAATCTCCTGCGTGGCGCGGCGCATGTCCGGTGCGCGCGAAATGGCCGAGACGACGGCCATCCCGGCCCCGCCCGCGGCCTTCACGGCGCCCGCATCCGCCGCCCCCATCCCGCCGATGGCAAGGCAGGGCAGCGTGGTCCGCGCCGCGATTGCGGCAAAGCCGTCCAGGCCGATCGGCGACGCGTGATCGGGTTTCGAGGCCGTGGCGCGCAGCGGTCCGACCCCCAGGTAATCCACCCCCGCCGGGACCGCCGCCAGTTGCCCGGCCGTCTCGACCGAGAGGCCAAGGATCGTTCCGGGGTGCAGCCGCGCGCGGATCGCGGCGGGATCGCCATCGCCTTGCCCGACATGCAGCACCGGGGCGCCGATCTCGATGGCCACCCCCACACGGTCATTGACCGCCAGAAGCGCGCCGAATGCGGCAAGGCGCGGCATCAGGCTGCGGGCAAGCGCCGCGAATTCCGGGTCCGGCAGCGTCTTGTGGCGCAGCTGCACCCAGCGCGCGCCGCCTTGCGCCGCCGCAAGCGCCTGATCCACCATCGCCGCGGGCGCGCCGGCATCGGTCACAAAACACAGGGGCGGGATCATGCCGCGGCCATCCGCGCGCGGGCCCCAAGATCATCGGGCGTGATCGCGTGCAGCGCATCGAGGAACGCCACCTGGAACGAACCCGGCCCGGAGGCGGAGGCCCCCGCGACCTCTCCGGCAAGGCCGAAATAGGCAAGGGCGGAAACCGCGGCCTCGAACCGGTCCTGCCCAACGGCGAAGGCGGCCATGATCCCGGTCAGCGAACAGCCGAGCGCCGTGACCAGCGGCATCGTCGGGTGGCCGTTCGACACCCGCGCCGCGCGCACACCGTCGGTGACGAAATCGACCGGCCCCGTCACCGCGACCACCGCCCCGTGGCGGCGCGCAAGCGCCCCTGCGGCCGCTTCGGCCGCCGCCACCGGATCGGCGGCATCCGCGCCCTTGCCCGCCGCCGCGGCCCCCGACAGCGCAAGGATTTCAGAGGCGTTACCGCGCAGGATCGTCGGTGAAAGCGCCAGCAGGCGCGCGCCCAGATCGCGGCGAAACGCCGTCGCCCCCACCGCGACGGGATCAAGCACCCAGGGCCGTCCCGCCCCGACCGCCGCCTTCGCGGCCTCTTCCATCGCCACGGCCCAATGCGCAGACGCGGTGCCGATATTGATGCTGAGCGCCGAGGCGATGGCGGCGAATTCGGCCGCCTCTTCGCGCGCATGCACCATCGCGGGCGAGGCACCCGCGGCCAGCATCACATTGGCCATGACGTTCATCGCAACGTAATTGGTGATATTCTGCACAAGCGGCGCGGTCTGGCGCATCCGCGCAAGCGAGGCCCCGGTGTCGATCATCGCGTCTTCCTTTCGGTGCCACCGAAGAGAAAGACCTGGGTCCAAATCCGCCGAACCGGGGCATTGCACCCGCGCCTCCCTCCGCCAGCATTATCTGGTTCAGGTTCAAAGGGTGCTTCTCAGCCCGGCAGTGCGGGCGCCCCTGTCGCAGGGCAACGGGTCGCACTTATTGCCGCGCCCGTCAACAGCTTTGGCGCGGCGGGCGGCCTAACGGCGCAGGATGTCGGCGCGGTCGAAGGCGGCCTCGTCGCTGCCGCCGTCGTCATAGATCAGCCGCACCCGGACCGAGGCGACCGAACCGGGCGGCGCGGCCACGAAGACGCCATCGCCCGACAGCGCATTGGGCTGGGCCGATCCCTCGTGGCAGGGCTCCATCTTCAGCACCTGCTGCGCGGCGGCGCCGTTCAGGCCATAGCGGATTTCCGACAGGCCGCAGCGCCAGGCAAGAAGATGCGAGAAATAGATCAGGTCCCGGCCGTTATATTCGCGCAGCGTCACCCAGTTGGCGCGCGTCATGCCCAGAACCGGGCGCACCTCGGCCGCGGTGGTGAAGTTCTGCGCCGCGGCACCGCCCGCCGCCAGACACAGGCCAAGCAAGAAAGCCGCCCGAATGCGCATCCGTATTCCTTCCGATCCCTTTTGCCCGGCCCCATTCCCCGTTAAGGTAACGCAAAATCGGCAGGCAAGGCGCACTATGGCGGGCAAACGGGTGAAGGGGCAAGCATTTAACCTTTTATGCGTGGCACAGGCCGGCCGCCTTGAATACGAGGCCGTCCTGCTGGCCCTGTCGTTCCGCGCGGCCAATCCCGGCTTCAAAGGCCGCCTGATCGTGGCCGAGCCGCAGCCCGGCCCCCTGTGGAAGGGAGAGACGCGCCTTTCTTCGCCCGTGCGCGCGCTTCTTGAAGCCGCCGGCGCCGAGATCCTGCCCTTCGAGGCCCGCGTCTTCGGGCAGGACTATCCGCAGGGCAACAAGATCGAGGCGCTTGGCATCCTGCCCGCAAACGAGCCCTTCGTCTTCTTCGACACCGACACGCTTTTCACCGCGCCGATCGACACGGTGCGCTTCGATTTCGCCCGCCCCTCGGCCTCGATGCGGCGCGAGGGCACCTGGCCCGATCCGCCGCTTTACGGCCCCGGCTTCGGCGCGATCTGGAAATCGCTTTACGACCGCTTCGGCCTTGAATTCGAAAGCTCGCTGGATCTGTCGCAACCCGACGAATACTGGCGGCGCTACCTGTATTTCAATGCGGGCTGGTTCTTCGGCGCGGACCCGGCGGAATTCGGGACGCTTTTCCTGCGTTACGCGCAATCCATCCGCGACGACCCGCCCGACGCGCTTGCCAGCCAGGCGCTGTTTCCCTGGCTTGACCAGATCGCCCTGCCGCTGGTGATCCACGCGCTTGGCGGCGGCAGGCCGGGACCGGATCTGGACGGGCTTGACGGCGATGTCAGCTGCCACTGGCGCGCGCTGCCGCTGCTTTATGCGCGCGAAAGCGACCGCGCGGTCGCGGTGCTGGAAGAGATCGCGCGCCCGAACCCGGTGAAGAAGGTGCTGCGCGGGTCCGAGGCGATGCGCAAGCTGGTCTATCAGGGCAAGGGGCAGAAGCTGCGCGCCCTGTTCGACCGCAAGGCCCTGCCCCGGCGCGAACAGGCGCTGCGCAATGCCATCCGGCGCGAGGGGCTCTGGCTGCGCTGAGCCTGCGATATGCGACGATGCGAATATGATTGAAGCCCATGAGGGCCGCGGCTAGGCTCCGCCCGATTTCTTCAAGGGAGCCCCGCACATGACCGACCTTTCCTTCGACACGCTGCAAGTCCATGCCGGGACCGAGCCCGACCCCGCGACCGGCGCCCGTCAGGTTCCGATCTATCAGACCACGGCCTATGTGTTCAAAGATGCCGAACATGCGGCGCGCCTGTTCAACCTGCAAGAGGTCGGCTACATCTATTCGCGGCTGACCAACCCGACCGTCATGGCGCTTGCCAACCGGGTTGCGGCGCTGGAAGGCGGCGCGGGGGCGGTGTGCTGCTCGTCCGGGCATGCGGCGCAGATCATGGCGCTTTTCCCGCTGATGGGGCCGGGCTGCAACATCGTTGCCTCGACCCGGCTTTACGGCGGCACGATCACGCAGTTCGGGCAGACCATCAAGCGCTTCGGCTGGTCGGCGAAATTCGTGGATTTCGACGATACCGCCGCGCTGGAAGCGGCCATCGACGACAATACCCGCGCGATCTTCTGCGAGTCGATCTCGAATCCCGGCGGCTATATCACCGACCTGCCCGCCATCGCGGCGGTGGCCAACAAGGCCGGCCTGCCGCTGATCGTGGATAACACGCTGGCCTCGCCCTATCTGTGCCGCCCGATCGAACACGGCGCGACGCTGGTGGTGCATTCGGCCACGAAATACCTTACCGGCAACGGCACCGTCACCGGCGGCATCATCGTGGATTCGGGCAAGTTCGACTGGTCGGCCAGCGGCAAGTTCCCCTCGCTCTCCGAGCCAGAGCCCGCCTACCACGGCCTGAAATTCCACGAGGCGCTTGGCCCGATGGCCTTCACCTTCCATTCGATCGCCGTGGGCCTGCGCGATCTGGGCATGACGATGAACCCGCAGGGCGCGCATTACACCCTGCTGGGGATCGAGACCCTGTCGCTGCGCATGGAGCGCCATGTGCAGAACGCCCGCAAGGTGGCCGAGTGGCTGGAAAAAGACCCGCGCATCGACTTCGTCACCTATGCGGGGCTGCCCTCCTCGCCCTGGCACGGGCGCGTGGCGAAAGTCTGCCCCAAGGGGGCGGGCGCGCTGTTCACCGTGGCGGTCAAGGGCGGATACGAGGCCTGCGTCAAGCTGGTCGACAGCCTCAAGCTGTTCAGCCATGTGGCCAACCTTGGCGACACCCGCTCGCTCATCATCCATTCGGCCTCGACCACGCACCGCCAGCTGACCGAGGATCAGCAGCGCGCCGCGGGCGCCGCGCCGAACGTGGTGCGCCTGTCCATCGGGATCGAGGATGCGGGCGACCTGATCGCCGATCTGGACCAGGCGCTGAGCGCCGCAACGGCCTAAATTTGCCCCCGCGGGCGCGCCCTTGCGCGCCCGTCCCCCCGGACCCTGCCCCGGCTGCAGGTCACGCAACCGTTCCGGGCCGCGTCTTTCCATGCGCGGAAAACTGCTTTACCAAAGGGTGCAGTCGCTTCCGCCGGTTTCGGCGGCCCGAAACTCTGTGCTAGATCCGCGGAATGAAACCAGGCTTCACGCTCAATCTTTCGCATGACGGTATCGGCCTTCTGCATCGCGCGGGGCCCGGCTGGTTCACCGTGGGCGAGGTATCGCTTGACGATGCCGATCTGGCCGGGGCGCTTGCACGGTTGCGGCGCACCGCGCTGGAGCTGGAGCCGAAGGGCCTGACCAGCAAGCTGATCATCCCCGATACCCAGATCCTTTACAGTGAGATCGAGGCCCCTGGCCCCGATGCGGCCGCCCGGCGCGCCCAGATCGCAGTCGCCCTTGAGGGGCGCACGCCCTACCCGGTCGAGGATCTGGTCTTCGACTGGTCGGGCCATGGCGATGTGGTCCAGGTGGCCGTCGTAGCGCGCGACACCCTGGCCGAGGCCGAGGAGTTCGCCGAGACCTACGGCTTTTGTCCGGTGGCTTTCGTCGCCAGCCCCGCGCCCGGAAAATTCGGGGGCGAACCGTTCTTCGGCCTGACCTCGCGCGCGGCCCAACACCTGCCCGAAGGCGCGCGGCTGGACCGCGATCAGGACCCGGTGCGCCCCGGCGGCGTGATCCGCGCGCCCATCGCCACGGCGACGGCGGATACCCTGGCCGAAGCCCCTGCCGAACCGGTGGCAGAGATCGAAGCAGAGGCGCCGCCCGCGCCCGAGATGACCGCGCCCCCGGAACCGACGCCTGCGGTGATGGCCGAACCGGAACCCGCGCCGGAGGTGGAACCCGAACCGGAAGCGCCGGCAAAACCCGCGCCCGAGCCGGAAACAACCGCCCCGGAACCCGAGCCGGAGATCCCGGCGGACCCCGAGGGTTCGGAAGCACCCGAGCCCCTGGCCGAGGCGGCAGCAGAGCCGGCACCCGAGGCCGGGCCGGTGCCGGCACCCGAGACCCTCGAAGCCTTGCCTCTCGAAGCCTTGCCTGCCGAGGTTGCCACCGACACGGCCGCCCCATCCCCTTCCCCCGCGCCGGAAATGACCGACGCGGAAGCGCCCCCCGCGGAAGCGGACGCGCCGCAGGCCCATGAGTCACAGGCCGCCAGCCTCGACGCGCCGCAAGCCGTGGCGGAGTCAGAGGCCGCCGCGCTCCTCCCCGGGGCGGATGCGGTAACCAAAACGCCTTTCGTTGCCGTGAGCGAGCCCGAGGCCGATGCCCCGCCATCGGTTGCTGTTATCGACACACCAGCCGATACAGCAACCTCTACCCCTGCGGCAGAGGACACACCCGAATCGGATAAGGCCGCCCGTGCCGAAGACCTGCCCCTCACCGAACCCGAAACTCCGGCGGATCCGAAGGGTGCGGCTTTGGGGCATACGGCGGCAAAGATCCCGCCGCTGCCGCCTCTCGGCACGGCAGGGGCGTGGCGTCTTGGCGGCGCCGGGGCGCGTGACAGCCTGCCGCCACTGCCGCAAGGCAAACGGCTATCAGTGGACGGATCGGCAACGGATGCCAGCGTCGTCGCCCCCGGACTTGCCCTGCCCAAGGAAGATCCGCCGCAACCGGCCAAACCGGCACGGCGCGGCGGCGTGAAGAAGGCAAAGGCCGAGGCCCGCGCGCGCTTCGTTTCGGCCGCGCGCAGCACAGCGGCCCTTGGCGGCGCGGCGGGCAAGGCGCTTGCTCGTGGCATTGCAAACCGCAAGAAAGCCAAACCCGAAACGCCTGCGGCCCCGGTAACCGGCAAGGCCCTTGCAACGGCCGGCACAACGGATCCCGATCGCACGGTCTTTGGCAGCCGCAAGCTGCAACCCGTTGGCGGTAAGCCGAAATTCCTTGGTCTTGCGCTGACACTCGGGCTGCTCATCTTCATGGGCATCGTCGTTCTGTGGTCGAATTTCCTCGACAGCGACGCCCCCGAACCGCAGCAGACCGCCAGCACCGGACAGCTTCCGCCGGAACCTGCCCCGCTGCCGGCAGCGACCACGCCCGAACCGGACAGCGCACAGACCGATCCCGCCCAGCCAGCGCCCGAAACACAGACGGCCGACACCGTTCCGGACGAAGCCCCCGCATCCGTCGTGGCCGAACCACCGGCAGAGGCCGAACCCGATCCGGCCGAACTTGCCATGCCCTCGGTCGAGGCCCCCGATGTCTGGGGCGAACTGGCCAGCGGAAACGCCCCAGGCGCGCCGCAGCTTGGCCTTTCGGCGGTGTCGAGCAGCGTCGATCCGGGCCGCCCCACAGCTTCCGAAACCACACTGCCTCCGGTCGAAAGCCTTGTCACCGACGCCGTGCCCGCGCCGCTGCCGCTGCCCGCCCCGTTCGAGCAGCTTGCCCGCATCAACCCGGACGGCGAGATCGAACCAACCCCACAAGGTGTGGCGATGCCGGGCGGCTTCACGCTTTATTCCGGCCAGCCCGATCTTGTGCCGGCCCCCCGCCCCGAGGCCGTCACCGCCGCTGCGATTGCCGCTGGGCTTCAGCCCGCTACCGAGCCCCCGCCCGCAGCGGAAGAGACACCCGCGGCACAGGACGCGCCTGCAACAGAAGAGGCGCCCTATGCCGATCCGGCACTTGCCGGCTTCCGGCCCGCGGCACGCCCGGCCGCGATCGTGCCTGCGATACCGGCGCCCGAAGAGGCGGCGCCCGACACCGGCGCCCTCCCCGCCGAGGATGATGGCGCCGCCCTTGTCCCTGCCCCCTCTTCTGCCGAAGAGCAACGCCTTGCGGCCATCAAGCCCCGCGCCCGCCCCCAGGCCGTGGCGATCGCCAATACCCGCCTGGCCGAACAGCGCGCAGCCGAAGAAGCCGCCGCCGAAGCCAGCCGCGCCGCGATGGAGAGCGCCACGAAACTGGCCGTTGCCGTGTCGCGCAGGCCGCCCTCGAAGCCACGCGATTTCTCGAATGCTGTCGCGGCGGCAGTAGCCGCTGCGGTGGCCGAAACGACCATCCGGGTCTCGGCCCCCGCCCCGGAACCTGCCCCGAGGGCTGCCCTGAAACAGGCCGCCGCCGCTGCCGCCCCTACCCCCGAACCCGAAGAGATCGACGAGCCCGAACCCGTTGCCGTCGCCCCGAAGGTTCCCACCAGCGCCTCGGTCGCCAAGCAGGCAACCCAGAAGAACGTGCTTAACCTTGGCAAGATGAACCTGATCGGGCTTTACGGCTCTTCGAACAAGCGCCGCGCCCTGGTGCGAATGCCCAATGGGCGCTTCGTCAAGGTCTCGGTCGGGGACAGGCTGGATGGCGGGCGCGTCACCGGCATCGGCAACAGCGAACTGACCTACCAGAAGGGCGGACGCAACATCGTTCTCAAGCTTCTGAAGGGCAGCTGATCGCGTTCTATGTTCAATATTGGTAACAGCGCTGAAATCTGGCGCCGTTGCTGCTTGCGCCTGATCGGCCAACCGTTACGTTTAGACCATAGAACGTATCCCGAACCCGCTGCCCTGCCGCGGCGGGCCAAAACGGGATCGGCGGCAGTCCTGCCACAGCGGAATTCGAGGGAATGGAAAGCTATCTGCTTCAGGCAACCCTGTATCTTCTGGCCACCGTGATCGCGGTGCCCCTTGCCACGCGGACGGGGCTTGGCTCGGTTCTGGGGTATCTTCTGGCAGGCATCCTGATCGGTCCGGCACTGGGCCTGTCCGGGTCCGAGATGGACGATTTGCAGCATTTCGCCGAATTCGGCGTGGTCATGATGCTGTTCCTGATCGGGCTGGAGCTTGAGCCGCGCGCGCTTTGGGCGATGCGCGACAAGCTTCTGGGGCTTGGCGGGCTGCAAACGGTGCTGACCATGGCAGCGGTGACGATCGTTGCGATGCTCATGGGGCAGCCGTTCCGCATAGCCCTGCCCCTCGGGATGATCTTCGCGCTGTCCTCGACCGCGATCGTACTTCAGACGCTGAACGAAAAGCGGCTGATGCAGACGGCGGGCGGGCGCTCGGCCTTTTCGGTGCTGCTGATGCAGGACATCGCGGTCATTCCCATGCTCGCGCTGATGCCGCTGCTGGCGCTGCCGGGCGCGCGCGCCCTTGCCAAGGCCGAGAACGGCGCGGATCACGTTGCCGCCGACCTGATCCACAGCCTGCCGGGATGGGGGGTGACGCTGGTCACCATCGCCGCGGTCGGCGCGGTGATCCTGATGGGGCGCTATCTGGTGCATCCGCTGTTCCGCTTCGTGCAGGGCGCCAAGCTGCGCGAGATCAACACCGCCATGGCGCTGGTCATCGTTGTCGGCATCGCCTCGCTGATGCTGCTGGTTGGGCTTTCGCCCGCGCTCGGGGCGTTTCTGGCCGGGGTCGTGCTGGCCGAAAGCGAATTCAAGCACGAGCTTGAAAGCGATATCGAGCCGTTCAAGGGCCTTCTGATGGGGCTTTTCTTCGTCACCGTCGGCGCGGGTATCAACTTCGGCATCGTGACCGCCGCGCCATTCCAGATCGTAGGGCTGGTGCTTGGCCTGGTGGCGCTGAAGGCCGCGATCCTCTTCGTTCTGGGCCATGCCTTCGGGTTGCGAGAGCGCGACCAGTGGCTGTTCACCCTTGGCCTTGCCCAGGCGGGCGAGTTCGGTTTTGTCCTGGTGTCCTTCGCCGTCTCGCAGCGCATCCTGCCCACCGCCATTGCGGAAAAGGTTCTGGTCGTGGTTGCACTGTCGATGCTGATCACGCCCCTGCTGTTCATCCTGCACGACCGGATCGCCAAGTGGTTCACAAGCTCCAGCAAGGGGCCGGATGCCGATGCGATCGAGGACCAGCAGCCCATCATCATCGCCGGCGTGGGCCGCTTCGGGCAGGTGGTGAACCGCATGGTCACCATGTCGGGCTTTCGCACCACGGTTCTGGACGGCGACTTGAAAACCATCCAGTTGATGCGGAAATTCGGCTTCAAGGGCTATTTCGGCGACCCCTCGCGCCCCGATCTTCTGGCGGCGGCGGGCCTTTCGAAGGCGCAGGTTCTGGTCGTGTGCCTGGACGACAAGAACTCGACCACGCGGCTTGTTACCTATGCCCGCCGCATCCGCCCCGACCTGCACATCATCGCCCGCGCCCGCGACCGCATCCATGTGTTCGAGCTTTACCGCGCGGGGGCCGATGACATCGTGCGCGAAATGTTCGATTCAAGCCTGAGGGTCGGGCGCTATGTCCTTGAAAACGTGGGGCTGTCCGAATTCGAAGCCGCCGAGCTTGAAAAGATCTTCTTCAAGCTGGACCGCGCCGCGGTACGCGACCTTGCGCAGGTCTGGAAGCCCGGCGTCGCCATCGAGGACAATGACGAATATATCGCGCGGACGCATGAGCTGAACAAAGAGCTTGAGAACGCGCTGATGGAGCGGTTCCAAGGCCCGCCCTCTGTTCCGGGCGGCGCCGAACAGGGCAAATGAAAACCCGCACGCACCCTCGGGCGCATGCGGGTTGAAGTGTCGTGCCGGGGTGTGGCTCAGGCGGCGCGGCTCAGAAGCACATCGTCGACCTTCTTCGCGGCGCCGACCTCATCGGTGCCCGAAACGGCGGCCACTTCGCGGGTCAGACGCTCCAGCGCGGCTTCGTAAAGCTGACGCTCGGAATAGGACTGCTCGCGCTGATCGTCGTTACGGTGCAGGTCGCGCACCACCTCTGCGATCGACAGAAGATCGCCCGAGTTGATCTTCTGCTCGTATTCCTGGGCGCGGCGCGACCACATCGCGCGTTTCACCTTGGCCTTGCCCCGCAGCGTATCGAGCGCCTTCGAGACGATGTCGGGCGTGGACAGGCTGCGCATCCCCACATCGCTGGCCTTGTTGGTCGGCACGCGCAGCGTCATCTTGTCCTTCTCGAAGGAAATGACGAACATCTCAAGCCGGATGCCCGCGATTTCCTGTTCTTCGATCGACACGATCTTTCCGACGCCGTGGGCGGGATACACAACAAAGTCGTTGGGGTGGAACTCGTTCTTCTTGGTCTTGGTCATTTCGCTTCCTTAACAGGCGGCCACGGGTTCGGTTGCCGAAATACGCCTCAGAAACCGCACCGCACCTTTACGAAAGCCAGGGCTTTCGCATCGGTGCCGACTGTCACTGAAAAACCACCGCAAGCGAGTGGACCTGCGGTGGATCCGGATTTGGGAACCTTTATGACGGTAGTATAACACGAAAAAGCCCGCCTTCAAAGCACGGCTCTGCGATCAGGCCTCAATTCCCTTTGAAATCAGGGGCTTGGCGGGCCGCAACCCCATCCGAACCGATCGGTTCATCCCGAATCGCCCCCCGGACCGGCCTGCGTGCCGGGAATCAGTCGCCCGTGCCGGGCTTGGGGCTGAAGTATTTCTCCAGCTTGCCGGCCTCGCCGTCGAACTTTTCGGCCTCGTCCATCGGGTCTTTTTTCTGGGTGATGACCGGCCAAAGCTCCGAGTATTTCCGGTTGAACTCGACCCAGTCCTCCATTCCCGGCTCGGTATCCGGGCGGATCGCATCCGCGGGGCATTCAGGCTCGCAAACGCCACAATCGATGCATTCGTCAGGATGGATGACAAGCGTATTCTCGCCTTCATAGAAGCAGTCGACCGGACAGACCTCGACGCAATCGGTATATTTGCAGTTGATGCAGTTGTCGGTGACGACATAGGTCATGGATAACCCCGAAGGCTGTTCGTTCGCCCGTTACCTAGCCCTGACTTGCCGATCAATCAAGCCGCTGCGATATCGAAAGGGCATCCTGCGGCGATCCGGCGCTGTCAGCGGACGGATCTTCCTGAACCGATGCCTCCCCCGGAACGGCGGTTTCGCCGGCGGGGGCGATCTCTTCGTAAAGCGTGGCGGCCTCGGGCGCGGGGCCGCGGCGGGTGCCACAGGCCAGGATGCGCAGCACGCGCACCTGGCCGGCAAGGCGCAGCGTCAGAACGTCGCCCGGCCCCACCGCGCGGCCGGGCTTTTCGATCCGCTGCCCGTTCAGGCGCAGCCGTCCGCCGCTGACGACCGAAGCCGACAGCCCGCGCGTCTTGCACAGCCGCGCGTGCCAGAGCCATTTGTCGATCCGGATCCGGTCGACGGCCCCGGTCATGGATCAGGTCTTGCCTTTCAGCGCCGCCAGCACCGCGAAGGGGCTGTCGGGGTCGATCGGGCGGTCCTTCTTGGGCGGGCGGGCCTGGAAGTTGCGGGGCTGCTCGTCGGGCTTGCCGCCCTTGCCATGCTTGCCCTTGCCGCCGCGCTTGCCCTCAGGCTTGCCGCCCTCGCGCCGGGCGCCGGACTTGCCGCCGGCATTGCGCCCCTCGGCCCCCTCGCGCCGCGGCGCGCGGTCGGGGCGCGGGGCGCGCGGGCGCGGCGCCCATGCGAAGGTATAGAACACCTCGGTCTCGGGCGCGGCCGCTTCGGCATCCGCCGCAGCCTCGGCCACCGGAGAGCTTTCCTCGGGGATCGGGTTCTCGGCGCCCTCGGCGGGCGGCACCGGCTCGGCCGGGGGCTTCACCTTCTCACGCTCGCCGCGTTCGGCCTTGTAGCCCAGCCCGGCCATCAGGTCGGCGAACTGCTCCAGCGTCATGCCGGTGATCGACAGCATGTCGGGCGTGGCCTCGAACCCGCCGCGCGTATCCTGGCCGCGCAGCAGATCGGCCAGACGTTCGAGCATGTCGATACGGATCGCACGCGCGCCCGCCGCGCGATAGCCCGACAGCGTATAGGCCGCGGCCGGAACCTCGGGCAGGTTCGGGATCGTCACAAGACCGGGCGGCGGGCTTTCGGGAAACTCGTCCAGCCCTTCCCAAAGCGATGCGAGAACCAGCCGCAGCCGCGTCGGCGCGGGTTTCAAAAGCGCCTGCTGGAAGATCGTGTATTGCCCGAACCGCACGCCATGCTTGCGCAGCGCGCCGCGCGCATCCTGATCCAGTTCCTTCACCTCGGCCGCCACGCCTTCGCGCGGCAGCACGCCAAGCGCCTCGACCAGGCGGAAGGCAAAGCCGCGCGGCAGGCCGGTCAGCGTTTCATCGCGCCCCATGGCCAGAAGCGGCTCGAACAGGGTGGCGACCTTGCGGTCGATGAAGTGCTGAAGGCGGCGCTTGCCCTCCGCGGCCACACCCGCGCCCGCCTCTTCGTCCACGAAAGCCTCGACCGAGGGGCGCATCGCCTCGGCGCCCTTCACCAGCTTGCCCACGGCGATCTCGCCCCACATCAGGCCGCCCTGTTCGGTAAAGTCCATCTCAGTATCGGGCGCGTTGTAGAAGCGGTCCGCACGCAGGTGGAACTCGGGGCGCAGCGCCTCATAGGCCGCGCGCGCCAGCATCTTCGCCTCGTCGGGCGAGGACGTGTCGTCCTGCCGGAAGCGGAACCCCTCAAGACGGCCGGCGAATTCGCCCTCGACCGTCACTTCGCCCTTGTCGTTCACCTCGGCCACGAGGGTCTCCTTCTGCTTGAGCCGGCGCAACAGCACAGAGGTGCGCCGGTCCACAAATCGTTGGGTCAGCGCGCCATGCAGCGCATCCGACAAGCGGTCTTCTACCGCGCGAGTTTCCCCGCGCCAATGGCTTTCGTCATCGACCCAGCCCCTGCGCTGCGCCACATAGGTCCATGTGCGGATAAACGCCAGCCGGCGCGACAGCGCGTCGATATCGCCATGTGTCTTGTCGATCCGGGCGATCTGCCCGGCAAGCCAGTCCGACGGAACACCCTTGCCGCCTTGCAGGAACCCGAAGATCCGCGCCAGCAGGGTCGCATGTTCGGTCTGCGAAATCGAGCGGAAGTCGGGAATGCGGCAGACATCCCACAGCAGGCGCACATCGGCGGGGTGGCCGATCCTGTCCTGGATCTCGGGATATTCGGCCAGCGTGCGCAGCGCGATCAGGTCATCCGCGTCGCGCCCGCGCGTCAGCCACGCCTCTTGCGGCTGTTCTTCCAGGCTGCGGATCAGCCGCGCGACGGTGCCGAATTCCAGCTGCGGATTGCGCCATTGCAGCCGCTGGATCGGGGCAAAGCGGTGCTCCTCCACGGCGGTGACAACCTCGGGCGGCAACGGGCTTGCGTCGCCCGTCACGCCGAAGGTGCCGTCCTGCGTGTGCCGCCCCGCGCGGCCCGCGATCTGGCCCAGCTCATGCGGGAACAGGTGGCGCATCCGGCGGCCGTCGAATTTCGAGGTGGCCGCGAAGGCGACATGGTCGATATCGAGGTTCAACCCCATGCCGATGGCATCCGTGGCGACCAGGTAATCCACATCCCCGTTCTGATACAGCTCGACCTGCGCGTTGCGCGTGCGCGGGCTGAGCGCCCCCATCACCACCGCGGCACCGCCCTTCTGGCGGCGCACGAGTTCGGCGATGGCATAGACATTATCAACCGAAAATCCCACGATCGCGCTGCGTGCGGGCATCCGGCTTGTCTTTTTCGAACCAGCCCACCGCAATTCGGAAAACCGCTCGCGCCGGGTGAACTGCACGCCCGGCACCAGAGCGGCAATCGCCCCCTTCATGGTTTCCGAACCAAGCAGAAGCGTCTCGTGCAGGCCGCGCGCATGCAGCAGCCGGTCGGTGAAGACATGGCCGCGCTCGGGGTCGGCGCAAAGCTGGATCTCGTCCAGCGCAACGAAATCCGCGCCCATCCCCTCGGGCATCGCCTCGGTGGTGCAGACCCAGTATTGCGTGCGTTCGGGAACGATGCGCTCTTCGCCCGTGACCAGCGCCACGACCGAGGGGCCGCGCGCCTTCACGATCCGGTCATAGACCTCGCGCGCAAGCAGGCGCAGCGGCAGGCCGATGATGCCCGTGCGATGCGCCAGCATCCGCTCGATCGCGTAATGGGTCTTGCCCGTATTCGTCGGCCCGAGGACCGCGGTGATCCGCCCCTGCGCCATTCCGTTCCCCGCTCAGAGCGTAATGCCCGCGAGCTGTCTTTCCAGCCTGTCGATGGCGTCTTTCACATCCTGCTGATGCGGGTGCAAGGCATAAGAGCGGCGAAACGCCGCGAGCGCGCCCTCGGGGTTGCCCATCTCGTCCAGAATCGCCCCAAGGCCGGCAAGCGCGCCCCAGTGGCGCGGCTCAAGCGCAAGGGTGCGCGCGATGTCGGACAGCGAGGGGCCATATTGCCCGGCCAGGAAATAGGCCGTCGCGCGCGCGTTCCACCCTTCGGCGAAATCGGGCGCATGATCGGTCAGCGCGGTCAGATGCTCGATCGCGGCTTGTGCATCGCCGCCGTCCAGCGCATCTTCGCCCCGCTTGAGCAGAAGATCCATCGCCGGAGAGCCCGAACGCGACCACGCCCTGCGAATGTCGGATTCGGCACGCGCCCAGCCCGGATAGTCGGGATCGGCCAGTTCCTCGAAATACCGATCCAGCCCATCGGTTTCGGCGCGCAGGGGCGCACCGACAACCAGTGCGCCAAAAAATGCCGCCACGGCACATTTGTAGAAGGCAGATCGCTCACGCATATCTAAGATGTAACCTAACTGCCGGAAAATGCGATAGCCCGGCATTCACAATCGGAGGAATTCATGAGCGACGTTCTCGACACCGCACTGGCCGCATTGCAGGCGAAACTGCCCGAGGGCTTTTCGTCCACCGCGAAATTCTGCATCGAAGGCGAAGGCGCGATCATCGCGGACCCCGAGGGCGTGCGCATCGGCGACGATGAGGCGGACGTGACGCTGACCGCCTCGGCCGATACCTTCAAGGGCATCCTGGAGGGTGACGTGAACCCCACGATGGCCTTCATGAGCGGCAAGCTGAAGGTCGACGGCGCGATGGGGCTGGCGATGCAACTGGGCGCCGCCCTGGCGTGATGGACCCGGCCCCCCTGTTCGATGCGATCGCCCGCGCCCCCGCGGGCGGACGCGCCTTCTGGTTGCGCGCCGCCGATGGCGTGCGCATCCGGCTGGCCGCGTGGCAGGGGCCGGAGGCGGCCAGGGGAACGGTATTCCTGCTGCCCGGACGCACGGAATACATCGAGAAATACGGCCCCGCCGCAGGCGAATTCGCCGCGCGCGGCTATGCCATGATCTCGGTGGACTGGCGCGGACAGGGGCTTGCCGACCGGCTGGTGGCGGACCCGGCCAAGGGCCATGTGTCCCGCTACCCGGAATATCAGCTGGATTTCGACGCGGTCTTGCGCTGCGTCGAAACGCTTGGCCTGCCCCGGCCGTGGTTCGTTCTGGGCCATTCGATGGGCGGCGCGATCGGCCTGCGCCGGCTGATGGATACGAATCCCTTCGCGGCGGCGGCCTTCTCGGCGCCGATGTGGGGGATTCGCCTGCCCCTGCCGCCCCTGTCGCGCGCGATTGCCCGCACGCTCGAACGGGTCGGGCTGGACGAGATCTATGTTCCCACGACCTCGCCCGAGACCTATGTGCTGCGCACCGCCTTCAACCGCAACCGGCTGACCACGGACCCGGCGATGTGGGCCTTCATGATCGAGCAGGTCGCGGCCGAGCCCGAGCTGACGATTGCCGGCCCGACGATCCGATGGCTGACGCAGTCGCTGCACGAATGCGCGGCGCTTGCCGCGCTGCCGGCGCCGGACCTGCCTTGCTATTGCGCCCTTGGCGGGCTTGAGAAGATCGTCGAGATCGGCTGGGTCCATCGGCGGATGGCAGGCTGGCCCGGGGGCAGGCTTGAAATCATCACCGGGGCCGAGCACGAGCTGATGATGGAAACGCCCCCCGCCCGCGCGCGGTTCTACGATGCCTGTGCGGCGCTTTTCGACGCTGCCCCGCGCTAAAGCTCGATCTGCGAAAAGGCGTCGCGCAGCGCCCGCGACCAGGCCCCGCTCATCGCGGCGAAATCCTTGTCGCCCGCCTCGATCCGGCGGATCATGCTCATCCGGCAGGCATCGCGCTCGATCACCGCAAGGTCCAGCGGCATCCCCACCGACAGGTTCGAGCGCAGGGTCGAATCCATCGACAGAAGCACCGCCTTCTGCGCATCGGCCAGCGAGGTCTCGCGCGACACGACCCGGTCGAGGATCGGCTTGCCGTATTTATGCTCGCCGATCTGAAGGAAGGGGGTGTCGGTGGTCGCCTCGATGAAATTGCCCTCGGGATAGATCAGGAACATGCGCATCGCGCCGCCCGCACGCTGCCCCGCCACGATCATCGAGGCCGCTGTCGAGACCTTGGTCGCGTTCATCTTGTGCTCGATGTCCTGACGCACCGAGGCAAGGGTGTTGCCGACGATCTCGGCCACCTTGAGCATCGTCGGCGCCAGCAGGACCGAACTGTCGGGCGTGGCCTCGGCATCCTCGGCGGCCTCGTGCAGGCGCGCCATGGTGGTCTGCGTCACCGACAGGCTGCCCGCCGTCAGGATGGCGATCACCCGCTCCCCCGGTTCCTCGAAGGTGAACATCTTGCGATAGGTGGAGATATTGTCGAGCCCGGCATTGGTGCGGGTATCGGACAAAAGCACAATGCCTGCTTCCAGCAGCAGGCCCACGCAATAGGTCATCTTCGTTCCTCGGCACCGGCGCGCCCGGCAGATTATTGCTGCGTCGCCTCAAGTGCAACCGTCACGTCAAGGCTTTCCCGTCCGGCACCAAGCGCAATGCCCCGGATCGGTGCCGCATCCGCGGCGTCATAGCCCGAACCGAGGCGGACATAAAGCTCGTTCGGGCAGCAACCATTGGCCGCGTCGAACCCGATCCAGCCCAGATCGGGCACATGGATCTCGGCCCAGGCATGGGCGGCCTCGTGCGGGGTGCCATCCTCGGCGGCATAAAGATACCCCGACACATAGCGCGCGGGCAGATCAAGGCTGCGCGCCGCCGCGATCAGAACCTGCGCGTGGTCCTGGCAAACGCCCTCGCGCAGCTCCAGCGCCTCGGCGGCGGAGGTATGGGCATGCGTCACGCCCGGACGATAGGCCACCGCGGCGCGCACCGCGCTTGCCAGGCGGTGCGCACGGTCCAGATCGTCCGATGCGCCCGCAACCGCCCCGGCCGCCAGATCGCGGATCGCCATGTCAGGCTCGGTCGCGGGCGTGTCGCGCAGATAGACCATCGGCGGCACGGTTTCGCGGTGGCCGCGCAACATCCCGGCGGTGTCCTCGGTTTCCACGGTTCCCGTGACGCTGACGGCCAGGGCCGTCACCGGGCCGCGCACGGACCAGCCTTCGACCCGGTCCCCCGCCCCGTCCCGAAACGCGCCGCCCCGCGTTCCGCCCGGAATCTCGACCTTCCAGTCCAGCACGCGCTGCCCGGCAAAGCGCGTCGGAAACAGGCGCAGCGACTGGACGGCCGAACGCATCGGCGCATCGTAGCGGTAATGCGTGACATGATTGACGGTCAGGATCATCGCGCTTCTCCGCTCAGGTAGATCTGCTGGACGAGTTCTGTAAGCTCTCCGATCTCGCCGATGAAGCGGGACAGGAATTCGTGCAGGCCCTCGTCGAAGATCTCCTGCACGGTCAGATCGGTCAGCTCGCTTTGCAAGGCGCGGGCGCGGGTCTGGGCGGGGGTGCGGCGGTCATAATCGCGCGCAAGACGGTTGAGATGCTCCAGCACCACGCTTGACGCCGCGATAAGCGAGCGCGGCATCTGCGGATTGAGGATCAGGAAATGGGCGATCTTGCCGGCGCTGATCTCTCCGCCATAGGCCCAGTGAAAGGCCCGATGCGCCGAAAGCGCCCGCAGGAGCGTGTGCCACTGATAGCTGTCGAGGCTGGAACCCACCAGATCGACATCCGGCAGCAGCACGAAATACTTCACATCCATCAGCCGCGCGGTGTTGTCCGCCCGTTCCAGCGCAAGCCCGAGGCCAAGGAAGTCATACCCGTCATTGCGCAAGAGCGTGGCGTCGATCGCGCCACGGATCTGCGCGGTCTTGCGCATGGTCCATTCGGTGATCTCGGTCAGGCTCAGGTCCGATCTGGGGCGGCGTTCCAGGCCGCGCATCTCCTGGAAGGCGGTGTTGATCGCATCCCAGGCCTGCGTCGTCAGCGCGGTGCGCACGATGCGCGCATTCTCGCGCGCCTTGCCGATGCAGGAGGCCACCGACGAGGGGTTGTCGAGATCGAAGAACAGGTAGCTTTCGATATTGCGCTGCACCGCATCGTCATATTTGGCGCCAAAGCCCGCCGCCGTGCCCGAGGCCTGAAGCAGGCTTTCCCATTCGCTGCGATACCCGCGCCCCGCCGAGGGCATGAGCGCGATCCGCCCGCCCACTTCCAGCAGGCGCGCCATGGTTTCGGCGCGCTCGATATAGCGCCCGATCCAGAAAAGATTTTCCGCCGTCCGGCTCAGCATGTCAGGTCACTCCGCCAGAACCCAGGTATCCTTGACGCCCCCGCCCTGGGACGAGTTCACCACAAGCGAGCCTTCGGTCAGCGCGACCCGCGTCAGGCCGCCCGGCACCAGCTCGATCGTGTCGCCCACAAGGCAATAGGGGCGCAGGTCGACATGGCGCGGCGCGATCCCCTCTTCCACGAAGGTCGGCGTGGTCGACAGGGCAAGCGTCGGCTGCGCGATATAGTTCTCGGGGTCCTGCGAGATCTTCTGGCGGAACAGCGCGATCTGGTCGCTGCTGGCGCGCGGCCCGACAAGCATGCCATACCCGCCCGAGCCGTGCACCTCCTTGACCACCAGTTCCCCAAGGTTGTCGAGGACATATGACAGATCCCCGGCCTTGCCGCATTGCCATGTCGGCACATTCTGTAAAATCGGCTCTTCCCCCAGATAAAACCGCACCATTTCCGGCACATAGGTATAGATCGCCTTGTCGTCCGCCACACCCGCGCCGGGCGCCGAACAGATGCTGACCCCGCCCGAGCGATAGACATCCATCAGCCCCGGCACGCCCAGCATGGAATCGGGCCGGAAGCACAGCGGATCAAGGAAGGCATCATCAAGGCGGCGATAGATCACATCCACCTTCTTCGGCCCCTCGGTCGTGCGCATCCAGACGAACCCGCCCTCGACGAACAGGTCCGCCCCCTCGACCAGCTCGACACCCATCATGTCGGCCAGGAAACTGTGCTCGTAATAGGCCGAGTTGAAATGCCCCGGCGTCAGGATCACCACCGTCGGATCGCGGTCGCATTTCGCGGGGGCGACCGAACTCAGCGTGCGGCGCAGAAGCTCGGGGTAGCCGTCCACCGGCTCGATGCGGTTCTCGCCGAACAGGTCGGGGAACATGCGCATCATGATCTCGCGGTTTTCCAGCATGTAGCTGACGCCCGAGGGCGTGCGGCAATTATCCTCGAGCACGAAGAAATCGTCCGGGCCGGTGCGCACGAGGTCGATCCCCACGATATGGGAATACACCCCGCGCGGCGGGGTAAAGCCCGCAACCGCACGCTCATAGGCCTCGTTGTGATAGACCAGCCGGGCGGGAACGCGCCCCGCGCGCACGATCTCTCCCTTGCCATAGACATCAAGCAGGAAGGCATTGAGCGCCCGCGCGCGTTGCTTGATGCCCTTTTCCAGGCGGCGCCATTCGGGCTGGGTGAAGACGCGGGGAAACATGTCGAAGGGGATCAGGCGGTCGGGATCGCCGCCCTCGCCGTAAACCGCGAAGGTGATGCCGATACGGCGGAACAGCACCTCGGCCTCGGCCTGTTTCATCTGGCGCAGCTCGGCGGGCATCTGCCGGGTCCAGTCTTCCAGCCGCGCATAGGGGGGGCGGACCTGATCGCCGTCGAACATCTCGTTGAAATAGCTTGGGGACATGCTGCACTGATTCCTCGGACCTGTAGGGAAAGCTTAGGCAGCCAGTGCCCGCAAAGAAAGCGCTTCGGCCGGTTCGGGCACGGCGCTGCCCGGTTCTTGGGCAATTCACCGCCCATTTTGCGGGCGCCCGGCACCCGAATGCGCATAAATCGGGCAGATGTTGCAGGGGTGGCGGCCCTTGCGCTGCGCGCCCCCCTGCCCCTATCTGTGAGATGCAACAGACAAGAGGACGCCATGACCCTGCCCCTGCCCCGCCCCGTATTCGATGCCAACGCAACTTCGGGCGGATTCGGAGACCTGCCGGACTGGGATCTGAGCGATCTGTATGCCGCCCCCGACGCCCCCGAATTCACGCGGGACATGGCCTGGCTTGAAAGCGCCTGCGCCGGTTTCGCCACCGATTACGAAGGCAGGCTTGCAGGGCTTGATGCCGCGGGCATGGCCGAATGCATCCGCCGCTATGAGGAAATCCACATCACGGCCGGGCGGCTCATGTCCTATGCGGGGCTGCGCTACTACCAGAACACCACCGATGCCGCGCGCGCCAAGTTCATGGCCGACGCGCAGGACCGCATCACCGGCTTCACCACGCCGCTTGTCTTCTTCAGCCTCGAGTTCAACCGCATCGGCGATGCCGCCTATGAGGCGCTTTTCGCCGATGCGCGGATCGCGCGCTACAAGCCCGTCTTCGACCGGATGCGCGCAATGAAACCCCACCAGCTTTCGGACGAGCTGGAGAAGTTCCTGCACGACCAGTCCGTGGTGGGCGCCGCCGCCTGGAACCGGCTTTTCGACGAAACCGTCGCGGGCCTCGAATTCGAGGTCGAGGGCGAGGCGCTCAACCTTGAGGCCACCACCAACCTGCTGTCCGATCACGACCGCGCGCGGCGCGAGGCGGGGGCGAAGGCCCTTGCGCAGGTTTTCGGGCAGGAAATCAAGCTGTTCGCGCGGGTCCACAACACGCTGGCCAAGGAAAAGGAAATCGAGGACCGCTGGCGCAAGATGCCCAGCCCGCAGCATGGCCGCCACCTGTCCAACCATGTCGAGCCCGAGGTCGTGCAGGCGCTGCGCGACGCGGTGGTTGCAGCCTATCCGAAGCTGTCGCATCGCTACTACCGGCTGAAGGCGAAATGGCTGGGGCTTGAGAAGCTTCAGATCTGGGACCGCAACGCGCCGCTGCCGACCGAAGCCCCGCGCAAGATCGACTGGGACGAGGCGCGCGAAACGGTGCTGTCGGCCTATTCCGCCTTTAGCCCGGAAATGGCGCGCCTTGCATTGCCCTTCTTTTCCAAGGGTTGGATCGACGCGGGCGTAAAGCCCGGCAAGGCGCCGGGCGCGTTCGCACATCCCACGGTGACGACGGTGCATCCCTATGTGATGCTCAACTACCTTGGAAAGCCGCGCGACGTGATGACCCTTGCGCATGAGCTGGGCCACGGCGTGCATCAGGTCCTGGCCGCCGGTCAGGGCGAGCTTCTGGCCTCTACCCCGCTGACGCTTGCCGAAACCGCCAGCGTCTTCGGCGAAATGCTGACCTTCCGCCGCCTGCTGGAAGCGGCCGCCACCCCGGCCGAAAAAAAGACCCTGCTGGCGGGCAAGGTCGAGGACATGATCAACACCGTGGTGCGCCAGATCGCGTTCTACGATTTCGAATGCAAGCTGCATGCCGCGCGCGCCGAGGGCGAGCTGACCCCCGAGGACATCAATGCGCTGTGGATGTCGGTGCAGGGCGAATCCCTTGGCGATGCCTTCGAGTTCATGCCCGGATACGAGACCTTCTGGGCCTATATCCCGCATTTCGTGCACTCGCCCTTCTATGTCTACGCCTATGCGTTCGGCGACGGGCTGGTGAACGCGCTTTATGCCGCCTATGAAAGCGGGCTTCCCGGCTTCGAGGAGAAGTATTTCGACATGCTCAAGGCCGGCGGCTCCAAGCACCACAAGGAACTGCTCGCGCCCTTCGGCCTTGACGCAAGCGATCCGGCCTTCTGGGACAAGGGGCTGTCGATGATCGCAGGGCTCATCGACGAGCTGGAGGCGATGGAGGCGTGACCCCACGTCAGGGCGCGCGGCACTTTGCGCCCGCGCGCCCGCACGCTAGCCTTCCGCCCAGGGGACGGAGGGCAAGATGCGCAAATGGGTGAAGATCGGAACGGGCCTTGTGGCACTGGGCGTCGTGGCCTTTTTCGGCGTGGCGCCGGGGATCGTCGAGAACGGCCAGAACCGCACCACGGCGCATGAGCCTTGGCCGGTCTCGGCGGCCGCGCGCAAGCTGCATGCCGGGCTGGTGATCGGGGACTGGCATTCCGATGCCCTGCTGTGGGACCGCGACCTGCGCCGCCGCACCGATCGCGGCCATGTCGATCTGCCGCGCCTGCGCGACGGCAATGTGGCGCTTCAGGTCTTCACCACCGTCACCAAAAGCCCCAAGGGCCAGAATTACGAACACAACACCGCCGACGCGCCCGACAACATCACCCCGCTGGTGATGGTGCAGCTGCGCCCTCCAGCGAGCTGGTTCGACCTGACCGAACGCGCGCTGGACCAGGCCGCGCGGCTGGCCCGCGTTGCCGAACAGGCGCCGGACGAGTTGCGGATCATCCGCACGCGGGCCGATCTTCAGGCCCTGCTCGATGCGCGCGCGGCCGGCGCCACGGTTACGGGCGGGCTGCTTGGCGCCGAGGGCGGGCACGCGCTTTCGGGCGATATCGACAATCTGGCCCGGCTTCATGACGCGGGCTTCCGCCTTCTGGGGCTGACGCATTTCTTCGACAACGAACTGGGCGGCAGCCTGCATGGCGAGGGCGGCAGCGGCGCCGGGCTAAGCCCGTTCGGCCACGAGGTGCTGGCGCAGATGATCGTGCGCGACATGGTGATCGACCTTGCCCATGCCTCGCCGCAGATGGCCCGCGAGGTGCTGGCGCAGGACGGCGCGCGGCCCATCGTGTCGCATACCGGGATCTACAGCCATTGCCCGACGCAGCGGAATTTTCCCGACGAGCTGATGCAGGCGATCGCCGCGAAGGGCGGGCTGATCGGTATCGGCTTCTGGGCCGATGTCACCTGCGATGCAAGCCCGCAGGGCGTCGCCCGCGCCATCATGGCGGCGGTTGCGCTTGTCGGGGCCGATCATGTCGCGCTCGGCTCGGATTTCGACGGCGCGGTGGAAACCGCCTTCGATTCCTCGGAACTGGCCGCGCTGACGCAGGCGCTGATGGACGAGGGCCTGCCCGAACCCGCGATCGCGCAGGTCATGGGCGGCAACATGATGCGCTATCTGGCCGAAACCCTGCCCGAGGGTTGAGGCTCAGCCGAAGAACGCCTCGATCTCGGAACGGGTCAGGCGCGGATGCGCCATCGGGCCGAAATCGGACAGCCGATCAAGATGGGGAAACAGCGCCTCGTAAAGGGCAAGCATGCGCGGGTCGATGGTTTCGGCAAGGGCTTCGCCGGGGTGAAAGCTTTCGACCTCAAGGCCCATGACGCGCAACGAGGCCTGCCGGGCAAGCGCGACATGATAGACCGTGACCGGCGAGGCCGGGCTCAGCTCGATCACGCCGAGGCCATCCAGAAAGGCCCGCGCGGGTATATAGGCCGAGGGGATCCGGGTGCGCGCCTGCAAGCGCGCGCCTTGCAGGCAAAGCCGGGCATAGGGGCCAAGCACCACGTCCTGCGCGGGCCTGCCAAGGCCGAACGCCTCGGCCGTCACCCGCACCAGCGCGGCGGCGGCGCGGGGGTCCGGCCCCATTCGGGCGGGATAAAGGGTCATCGCGCCGATCCATGTGATCGTCTCGGCCCCGCCCTCAACGGTCTGGGCGCGCATGCCGGGCACCAGATCCTCGACCGCGACGGGGCCCTCGTCGGTCTGCACCACCGCGCCGCGCGCCAGGGCCGCGAAGGCCGCCTCGAAGAGCGGTGTCGCAGGCGCGATGCGCGCGCTGGAGCGGACCTCGCCGTCCGGTGCCAGCCAACTTGCCTCGTATCGCCGGGTCAGTGGCGTGGCGCGCGGTGCGCGCGGATCGGGCCCTTCGACGGGGCGGATACCCGGCCCGGCATCGGCCGTCCGGGGGCGAAGCACGGCGTTTCCGGGGCCGGTGCGGTGAGGGAATGACATAGGCTCAGCCTTTCAGTCTGGTCATGGTCGCACCGGGCCCCACCGGGTGCAGATCGACCAATTGAGAGTGACGTTGTGCCGCGCGCGTGTTCGGATCGCGGGCGAATGGAATGGCCGGACGGACCTGTGGCCTGCCAATAGTCCAGGCGTGCCACCTGATGTCGCCCGTATCCGTCACGGGCCGGGGATGGCAGCCCCCGGCCCCGGCCGCCGGACACGAACGGGATGGGTTTGCGGGATCGCGTGCCCCCCTCAAGGACGCCCCGCCCGGACACGCCCGGCCCCGCGCTTCCACGGCATAGCACAAAACGCATCGGCGCTGGTGCTCAGCAATGCCTTCATCCAGCGGCTCTGAGGTCTTTGGGTCATCGGGTTTCTCCTGCTTGGACGGGCGTGGCAGCCGCCCGGTCCCTGCCCCCTTTGTCCCAGAGATTTGCGGCATGGGTTTGACGCGGCGGCCGGACGCGGCCACATTCGGTGCGCCCAATCAAGGCAAAGCCGCCGGTTCCCAAACCTGCAAGATCAAGGGTTTTTTCGGGTATTGGCGATCAGGCGGCCACAACAATGGCAGCACCACGGCAAGATCCGGCACAATCAGGCCGCAATCACAGCCGAATGGCAGAGATCAGCCGCCCGTAATCGGCCTCTTGGGCATGAGTCGTGCGCCGGTAGGAATAGAACCGCTCGGCATCGCCATAGGTGCAGTGGCGGATCCAGAGCGCCTCTTGCACGCCCGCCGTACGTAGCCGGTGCAGGCCAAATCCCGGCAGGTCGAACATCGGCCGCCCCCCCGGTCCGCCCGAGAAGAAGCGGCCGTATTCCGGGTCTTCGACCAGGAAGGTCTCCATGAAGTCATGGCCGACCTCATAGGCCGCCTGCGAGATGCAGGGCCCGACCACCGCCACGATCCGCCCGCGCCTTGCGCCCAGATCCTCCATCGCATCGACCGTGGCCTCGAGCACGCCGTCAAGCGCCCCGCGCCAGCCGGCATGGGCCGCGCCGATGACCCCGGCCTCGCGGTCGGCGAACAGAACGGGCTGGCAATCGGCGGTCAGAACCGTCAGCACCACGCCCGGCGTCGCGGTCACCAGCGCATCGGCGCGCTGCGGCGCCTCGGGCGGCGCCGCCAGCGTCACGACATCGGCCGAATGCACCTGATGCACGCCGGCAAGCTGTTCGGGGGCCGCCGCCATCGCCGCGGCCACGCGGGCACGATTCAGCGCGACCGCCTCGGTCTGATCGGACGAGCCATGGCCGCAATTCAGCCCCTGGAACACGCCCGAAGAGGCGCCCCCCTTGCGGGTGAAGAACCCGTGGTGCACGCCGTCCAGCGCGGGCGAGGTCAGTATTTCCAGCGTATGCGACATCGGCTAACCTTGATCGAAACCGGGTGGCAGCGGTGCGCCCTGCGCAAAGACGGCAAGCGCCTTGAACAGGTTTCCCATTTCCTCGGGATGGGTCAAGCGCCGATGCGCCGCGACATGCGCCTCATGCGCCGGACCTGCAAGTTTCGGCGCAAGCGCGCGGGCGCGTGCCGTAATTCCCAGCCGTTCCAGCAACACCCCCTGCGCCGTCATCCCCGAGACCGCCGCCCCCGCGCCCCGCGCGGCAATGGCAAGCGCCTCGAAATCGACATGCGCGGTCAGGTCGGCCTCACCGGGATGGGCAAAGGGGTCCTCGGGGCGATGGCCGCGCAGGGCCTGGAACGTATCGCCCAGACTGCGCCAGTTGCCATAGTCGATCACGATCGCCACGCCCCCCCGCGCCGCGATGCGCGCGCCAAGCGCGGCCATCACCGGGGCCGCGGCCGGGCAGATCTCGACGACATCGCCTTCCCGCGTGTCGGCAAGGCGATGCTCCAGCGCGGCCACAGGATGCACGGGCGACAGCCCCGGCTGCAAAAGACCCTCGGACGAAAGCCCGACCTGACGCTCGGCCCAGGCCCCGCCCCGGCGCAGGAACTGGCGGATCGGCAGGGCGTCGAAGAACTCGTTCGCCAGAAGGTAAAGCGGCGCATCGGGCAGGCTGTCCACCGTGTCGTGCCAGACAACCTCTTGCCCGGCCAGCCGCGCCCGCTGCACCGCGCGCAGGGCCGGCGACGCTTCGACAAGATGCACCTGCGCCGCGGCCGCCATCTGCGGCAAGGCCCCGATCGCGCGCAACACATCGGCCATCAGCGTGCCCCGCCCCGGACCCAGCTCGGCCAGAACGAACCTGTCGGGGCGCCCCTGATCGGCCCAGACCTGCGCAAGCGCAAGGCCCAGCATCTCGCCGAACATCTGCGAGATTTCGGGCGCGGTGATGAAATCGCCCGCCTGCCCGAACGGATCGCGCGTGGCGTAATAGCCATGGCGCGGATGCAGCAGGCATTCGGCCATGTATTGATCCAGCCGCAGCGGCCCCTCGGCCGTGATCCGCCGCCCGAGAAGGCCCGCAAGCAGCGTCACGGCGCCACCCGCTCGCGGCGCAACGCGCGGATCACGAAAACCGCCCCGATCGCGATCATCGGCAAGGACAGGATCTGCCCCATCGACAGGCCGAAACCGCCCAGCGACAGGACATGCCCCATCGGGTTTTCGGGCGTGATGAACTGCCCGTCGGCCTGGCGGAAGAACTCGACCACGAAACGCGCAAGCCCGTATCCGGCCAGAAACAGGCCCAGAAGCAACCCCGGCCGCAACAGCGCCCCGCGTGCCAGCAAAAGCCACAGGACCGCGCCCAGAAGCAGCCCTTCAAGGCCCGCCTCGTAAAGCTGCGAGGGGTGGCGCGCGCACAGCCCGGCCACCACACCGGGGCAATCCTGCGCCGCCTGCCCTGGAAAGATCACCCCCCATGGCAGATCCGTTGGGCGGCCCCAAAGCTCGGCATTGATGAAATTCGCAACCCGCCCGAAGAACAGCCCCACAGGCGCAACCAGCGCAAAGGCATCGGCCACCGCAAGGGGCGCAATGCCCCGCCGCCGGCAAAACCACAGCCCCGCCAGAACCACCCCTAGAAACCCACCGTGAAAGGACATGCCGCCCTGCCAGACCTTTACGATATCAAGGGGATGCGCCAGGTAATAGGCCGGCTGGTAGAACAGCACGAAACCCAGCCGCCCGCCGATCACGACGCCAAGGATGACAGCGGTCAGAAGGTCCTCGACCGCCCGCGGCTCCATCGGCGCCTGCCCGCCCCACAGCGCGGGGCGCTTCATCAGCCCCACGATCAGACGCCAGCCGATCACCAGACCCGCGATATAGGCCAGGGCATACCAGCGCAGCGGCAGCCCAAGCCCCGGGATCACGAAAACATTCGGGTCGATATCTGGAAAGGGAATGGCCATCTCGGTCCTCTTGGATCGCGCGGAGAAAGCCCCGCCCCCGCGCCGAAGTCAACCTTGAGCTTTCCCGCCCAACGTCCCATATAAGGCAAAACCCCGTGACCAAAACCCCGTGACCGGAGATCCCCATGCAGCCGCCCAACAAGTTGTTCGACGAAATGTCCAAGCTGATGACGAATGCCATGGGCGTGGCGCAGGGCGCCAGGACCGAGGCGGAAACCGCGATGAAATCCTGGATGGACCGCTGGCTGGCCGATCGTGACTTCGTCACCCGCGAGGAATTCGATGCCGTTCGCGCCATGGCGCAAAAGGCCCGCGAGGAGAATGAGGCGCTGAAGGCCCGGATCGCCGCACTCGAAGCCACCTCCAAACCCGCCCCCAAACCGCGCGCCCGCAAATCCGAATCCTGAGCGTTTCTTCAGAGCAAAAATATCCCCCGCGGAGCGTTCTACCTTACCCGCTTGCGCAAACGGAGATCAGGGGAGCCTCCGGCGGGGATATTTGGATCTCTGAAGAAGCAGACGGAGTTATTCGAGCCGGATCTGCCGCAAGAGCTGCCCGTCGGGCGCATAGACCAGCACGTCGCCCCGGTCGGTCAGCACGATCAGCGCCTTGCGCGCGAACGTCACCGCCTCGGCCTTTGCGCCATCGGGCAGGCGGATCGCGGCGGGCAGTTCGGGAAGCGGCGCGCCGTCGGGCAGGCGGATGACAAGCAGCGCCACGATCGTTACAAGCCCCGCAATCATCGTGACGGTGAGCGCCGTCACAAGTATCTTGAGGAACCGGATTTCGGGCAACGGGGCCTGGGGTCCGTCGGAAGGCATCATGTCGGACATGGAACAGCGTATCCTTCGGGTTGTGATCGGGCCGGACCCGGCTGACCGTCTTGATAAGGCGCTTGCCGCCGAAGTGCCAGAGGCGGCGGCGCTTTCACGCTCGCGGTTGGCGCGGCTGATCGCCGGGGGCGCCATCACGCGCGATGGCGTGCAGGTGGTGGATCAGAAGGCCAGGGTCGCGGAAGGCGAGGTCTATGAGATCGCCCTCGAACCGGCGCGCCCCGTCGAAACGGTTGCGCAGGACATTCCGCTGACGGTCCTGTGGGAGGATGACGACCTGATCGTGATCGACAAGCCGGCGGGCATGGTCGTGCATCCCGCGCCGGGATCGGCCGATGGCACGCTGGTGAATGCCTTGCTGCATCATTTCGGCGGGCAGCTTTCGGGCGTGGGCGGCGAGGCCCGCCCCGGCATCGTGCACCGCATCGACAAGGACACCTCGGGCCTGCTGGTCGTGGCCAAGTCCGACCGCGCGCATCACGGTCTTGCCGCCCAGTTCGAAAAGCACAGCGTGCACCGCCATTACATGGCCGTGGTTCATGGCGTGCCGGATGCCGCCGATCCGCGCCTGCGCGGCACGCGGGGCGTCAGTTTCGAAAGCGGCAACGTGCTGAAGGTCACCTCGCATCTGGCTCGGCACAAGACCGACCGGCAGCGCCAGGCGGTTCTGTTCCAGGGCGGGCGTCATGCGGTCACGCGCGCCCGCGTCGTCGAGGCCTTCGGCACGCCCCCGGCTGCCGCCCTGGTCGATTGCTGGCTCGAAACCGGCCGGACGCACCAGATACGGGTGCATATGGCCCATGCGGGACACGGCCTGATCGGCGATCAGACCTATGGCGGGCGGCGCAAGCTGCCGCGCGGGGCGATCGGCGCGGATGGTGCGGCGGCGGCGGCCGCCTTCCCGCGTCAGGCGCTGCATGCCGCGACGCTTGGCTTCACGCATCCCGTCACGCAAGAGGAGATGGCGTTCTCCTCGCCCCTGCCCGCCGATATCCGCGGCCTGATCGCCCGGCTGCGCGGCGGTGACACGGGGACATAAAGACGTGAACCGACCTGTTCAGTTATTGCGAAGCGACGGAATCCGCGACATCATTCGTTAAGGATCTTGTGTCAGCAGCACGATCAGGGGAACTTTCCCGCCGGTTTTTCGTTTCACATCCGTCCGGGTCCGCGGCCCCCTTCGATGCGGCCCAAGGAAGAAGGAGAATCCATGACCAGTTACGCCAATCTTCCGGCCCCCAGCCCCGAACAGGGGTTGAACCGCTACCTGCAGGAAATCCGGAAGTTCCCGCTTCTGGAACCGGAAGAGGAATACATGCTGGCCAAGGCGTGGGTCGACCATCAGGATTCGGAATCCGCGCACAAGCTTGTCACCTCGCATCTGCGGCTGGCGGCCAAGATCGCCATGGGCTATCGCGGCTATGGCCTGCCGCAGGCCGAAGTGATCTCCGAGGCGAATGTGGGCCTGATGCAGGCGGTCAAGCGCTTCGACCCCGAAAAGGGGTTCCGTCTGGCCACCTATGCGATGTGGTGGATCCGCGCCGCCATCCAGGAATATATCCTGCGTTCCTGGAGCCTGGTGAAACTGGGCACCACCTCGGCGCAGAAGAAGCTGTTCTTCAACCTGCGCAAGGCGAAATCCAAGATCGGCGCGCTGGAAGAGGGCGACCTGCGGCCCGAGAACGTGGCCCAGATCGCGCATGACCTGAACGTCACCGAGGATGAGGTCATCTCGATGAACCGCCGCCTGTCGGGGGGCGATGCCTCGCTCAATGCGCAGGTCGGGGCGGCCGATGGCGATGGCGCCACGCAATGGCAGGACTGGCTCGAGGACGAGGATGCCGACCAGGCCGAGGCCTACGCCGAATCCGACGAGTTGGAGATCCGCCGCGCCATGCTCGTGGCCGCGATGGACGTGCTCAACGAGCGCGAGAAGGACATCCTGATGCAGCGCCGCCTGCGCGACGACCCCGTCACGCTGGAAGAGCTGTCCACGCAATACGAGGTGTCGCGCGAAAGGATCCGCCAGATCGAGGTGCGTGCCTTCGAAAAGCTTCAGGACAGGATGCGGATCCTGGCCCGCGACAAGGGCATGACCATCCCGTCCTGAGCCCCGGCGCCGCATTGAAACCGCAAGGCACCCCCGCTAGGCTTCTTGCCTGATACGGGGGAGGCGACGGGGGAAGACCATGGGACCGGTGAACTGGGGGATCCTCGGGGCTGCGAATTTCGCGTTGCGGCATATGGGGCCTGCGCTCCATGCCGCAACCGGGGCGCGCCTTTACGCACTTGCCACCCCACATGCCGAAAAGGCCGGGCCGTTTCGCGCCTTCTGCCCCGATCTCGTGGTGCATGACAGCTACGCCGCCCTGCTGGACGACCCGGCGGTCGAGGCTGTCTATATCCCGCTTCCCAACACGCTCCATGTCGAATGGACGATGAAGGCCCTCGCGGCGGGCAAGCATGTGCTGTGCGAAAAGCCGCTGGCCCTCGGCGCAGCCGAGATCGACCCGCTGATCACCCTGCGCGACAAGACCGGCCTTTTCGCGGCCGAAGCCTATATGATCGTCCACCATCCGCAATGGCACCAGGTCCGGACCTTGCTTGACGACGGCGCGATCGGCACCCTGCGCCACGCCGATGTCGCCTTAAGCTTCAACAACCCCGACCCCGCGAATATCCGCAACCGCCCCGATACCGGCGGCGGCGCGCTTCCCGATATCGGCGTCTATGCCTGCTCTTCCGTGCGCTTTGCCGCCCGGGCCGAACCGCGGCAGATGCACGCCTCCATCCACCGCGAAAACGGCGTCGACACCTTCGCCCAGATCATCGGCGAAATGGAGGGCCCAAAGGGAACCTTCACCTATGGCGCGATGACCTCCACCCGCCTCGCGCCGCGCCAGGAGGCCACCTTCCAGGGCGATGCCGGCCTAATCCGCGTCCTTACCCCGTTCAACGCCGGCACCTTCCGCGAGGCCGAACTGCATCTCGAACGCCCGGGCAAGCCGACCCAAGTGATCCGCTACCCGATGGTGAACCAATACATCCTTCAGGTCGAAAACGCCGTCCGCACGATCCGCGACGGCACCCCCTACCCCTGGACGCTCGAAGATGCGCGCGCCGGCCAAGCAATGATCGACCGGATCTTCGCAAGCGAGATCTGACCTTCATCTTCGCCGCAAATATCCTCGGGGGTGAATGGGCGCAGCCCAGAGGGGGCAGACAGCCCCCTGCCCGGGCCCTCTCAGGCCAGCTTCGCCAGCCGGTCTTCCAGCACGTCGAAGGGCACACCCGGCTCATCCTTGGCGCAGCGGATCACCAGCGAGGTCTTGACGCTGGCCACATTGGCCGCCGCGGTCAGCTCGCCTGTCAGGAAGCTCTGGAAGGTGGACAGATCGGGCGCCACGCATTTCAGCACGAAGTCGATCTCGCCGTTCAGCATGTGGCATTCGCGCACAAGCGGCCAGGCGCGGCAGCGCGCCTCGAAGGCCGAAAGATCCGTCTCGGCCTGGCTGTGCAGGCGCACCATGGCGAACACCTGAACCTCGAAGCCCAGCTCGCGCGGATTGACATCGGCATGGTAGCCCCGGATATAGCCCGCCTCTTCCAGCGTCCGCACCCGGCGCAGACAGGGCGGCGCGGAAATCCCAACACGCTTGGCAAGTTCCACATTCGTCATGCGGCCATCGGCCTGAAGCTCGGCCAGGATCTTCCGGTCGATCTCGTCAAGCTTGGTGTTGGCCATGGTATCCTCCGAAATTTTGCCGGAACTTATCCGCGACCTGAAGGATGCGCAATATTGTTTCGCTGAACGGGTCGTCGCGGAAACGAACCGGCGCCGCGCGGGCATACGACGATACGGGGCTTTTCGCGCCCTGCCCCAAGGCCTATATGCGGACGGATCGAACACCAGCAAGGGGCGGGACATGTCGGACACGAAGAAGACCAGGGTGCTTATCATCGGCTCGGGGCCTGCGGGCTATACCGCGGCGGTCTATGCCGCGCGCGCCATGCTTTCGCCCATCCTCGTGCAGGGCATCCAGCCCGGCGGACAGCTCACCATCACCACCGAGGTCGAGAACTGGCCGGGCGAAACCCATGTCCAGGGGCCCGACCTGATGGTGAAGATGGAAGAGCACGCCCGCGCCATGGGCACCGAGATCATCGGCGATCACATCAGCGATCTCGACCTGTCGCAACGGCCGTTCACCGCCACGGGCGATTCGGGCAACACCTATGTCGCCGATGCGGTGATCCTTGCCACCGGCGCGCAGGCGAAATGGCTTGGCCTGCCCTCGGAAGAGAAGTTCAAGGGCTTCGGGGTCTCGGCCTGCGCCACCTGCGACGGCTTCTTCT
>CALMEG010000266.1 GCA_937863185.1 uncultured Paracoccaceae bacterium
GTCGCGCACCTGCTTTTCGGCCCGCTGACCGCCGCCCATCGCCTTCTGGCGGGCGCGCTCCTGCTTGCGCTTCATCGCGGCGAGGCTGCGCTGACGGCCGCCTTCGCCACCGCTCAGCGCCTCGGTCAGGCTCAGCTTGCCGGTGCGGCGGCCTTCGTCGCCCTTGCCCTTGCCGCGCGAATCGCGGTCGGGGCTGCCGCGGTCGGCGCGGTCACGGTCGGTCTTGCGCGGGCCGACCGACGCCACGCCCTTGGTCTCGGCGCGCGCGGCCGCGGCCTCGGCGGCGGCCGGGTCGGCGGCAGGCTCGGCGCCGGCCGGGGATTTGCGGATCTCTTCTTTCTTCTGGGCGCGCAGCTCGGCCTCGCGGGCCTTGCGCTCGTCTTCCTCGGCCTTCAGGCGCAGCGCTTCCTCGCGTTCGCGGTCTTCGCGCTCTTTCGCCTCGATCTCGGCGCGGCGGCGCTCGCGTTCCTCCTCGCGGGCCTTTTCCTCGGCCTCGCGGGCGGCGGCCTCGTCGGCCTCGCGCGCCTTGGCGGCCTGAAGCGCCTTCAGGCGGCGCTCCATCTCGGCATCCGAGATCCCGGCCGGGCGCTTCGACGGATCGCCCATCGCAGGGCCACCCGCCCCGCCGCCCTTGGCCGTGCCGCTGCCCGGCTTGGGCACGACAACCTTCTTGCGCTTGGTCTCGACCACAACACTCTTGGTGCGGCCGTGGGAGAAGCTTTGCTTCACCTGACCGGGACGCGCGCCGCCAAGGCCCAGGGGTTTTTTGCCGTCAGTATCGCTCATGCCGTCTTCGTATCCTTCCCGGCGGTCTTGCCGCCGTCCTGCTTGCGCAAACCCGCAAGCCTTGCCGCTTCGCTTATAACACGCGGGGTGAGTCCGCCAGCCGCAAGCGCGCCGTGTATCGCATGATCGCGGCCGAAAGCCAAACCCAATTCCGCCGAGGTCAGGCAGCCGAACCAGCGCCCCCCCTCGGGGGTCCAGAGCTTGCCCTTTCCGCGGTCCGATCCGTCCGAGGCCTGCAACAGAACCCTGGCGCGGCCCTCGGCCAGCCAGCCCTTCACCTTTTCGAACCCGACCACCGCGCGGCCGGACTTGCGCACCAGTGACACAAGCTCCACCACGCGCTGCGCCAGCCCCCGCTCGACCATGCCGGGCAGGTCTTCGGGGATCTGCACCGGGGCCTTCGCGGCCCGCGCGAACAGCCCCTTCGCCGCGGCCTTTGCGATCAGGTCGCGGTCGGCCGTGACCCAGATCCCCCGCCCCGGCAGCTTTTCCGCCAGGTCGGGATAAAGCGCCCCGTCGGGGCCCACGACAAAGCGCACAAGCCCCGCCTTGGGCTGCACGTCACCCGTGACGATGCAGCGCCGCTCGGGCTCTTGCCTGTCCTTGTCGCGTCCCCCACGGGTCATGCGTCACACCTCGCCGGGGCTCAGGCCCCGGTCTCCTCTTCGCCCGCGTCCTCTTCGTCATCGGCGGCGGGGTTCAGTTCCGACGGATCGACCCAGCCAAGCTGGATCCGCGCCGTCATGATCAGCGTCTGCGCTTCCTCGAGGCTCATGTCGAACTTCTCGAGGATGCCATCGTCCTTCACGCGCGCGCCGTCGACCGTGGTCCAGCCACCGGCCAGTTCCCAGTCGGCGCAGGTTGCGAAATCCTCAAGCGTCTTGACGCCGTCATTGGCAAGCGCCTCGAGCATCTGCGGGGTCAGCCCGTCGAAGTCGATCAGCGACTGCTCCACGCCAAGGGCAAGCGCCGCCTCCATCGCCTTGCGGTTCTGCTCTTCGATGAAATCGCGCGCGCGGGCCTGAAGTTCCTGCGCGGTGCCTTCGTCGACACCCTCGATCGCCAGAAGCTCGTCGATATCGACATAGGCGACCTCTTCAAGCGAGGTGAAGCCCTCGGCCACCAGAAGCTGGGCGAAGAACTCGTCCAGGTCCAGCGCATCGACGAACAGCTTGGTGCGTTCGGCGAATTCGGCCTGGCGGCGGCTCGATTCCTCGGCCTCGGTCAGGATGTCGATATCAAGGCCCGTCAGCTGGCTGGCAAGGCGCACGTTCTGGCCGCGCCGCCCGATGGCAAGCGAAAGCTGCTCGTCGGGGACCACGACCTCGATCTTGCCGGCCTCTTCGTCGATCACGACCTTGGAAACCTCGGCCGGTTGCAGCGCGTTCACAAGGAAGGTCGCCTGGTCCTCGTTCCACGGGATGATGTCGATCTTCTCGCCCTGAAGCTCGCCCACGACGGCCTGGACACGGCTGCCGCGCATGCCGACGCAGGCACCGACCGGGTCGATCGAGTTGTCATAGCTGATCACCGCGATCTTGGCGCGGCTGCCCGGATCGCGGGCCACGGCCTTGATCTCGATGATGCCGTCATAGATCTCGGGCACTTCCATCTTGAACAGTTCCGCCATGAATTGCGGATCGGTGCGCGACAGGAAGATCTGCGGGCCGCGGGTCTCGCGGCGGACATCCTTGACATAGGCGCGGATGCGGTCGTTCGGGCGATAGCTTTCGCGGCCGATCTTCTCGTTGCGGCGCAGGATCGCCTCGCCGCGGCCGATATCGACGATGATGTTGCCGTATTCCTCGCGCTTGACGACACCGTTGATGATGCTGCCCTTGCGGTCCTTGAACTCGTCATACTGGCGGTCACGCTCGGCCTCGCGGACCTTCTGAAGGATCACCTGCTTGGCCGATTGCGCGGCGATCCGGCCCAGATCGACGGGGGGCACCTCGTCCACGATCTCGTCGCCGACCTGCGGGTTCTCCAGATACTGGCGCGCCTGTTCGGCGGTCAGCTGAGCCTGATAGTTCTCGACCTCGTCATCGGCAACCACGGTGCGCACGCGGGTAAAGGTGGCGCGGCCTGTCTTGCGGTCGATCGCCACGCGGATATCCATCTCGGAGCCGTAGCGCGACTTCGCGGCACGGGCGAGGCTGTCCTCCATCGCCTGGATCACCAGATCCGGGTCGATCATCTTCTCGCGCGCAACCGCCTCTGCGGTCTGCAACAGTTCAAGCTGGTTGGCAGAGGTGATTGCCATGGGTTTCAAGCCTCCTCGGGATCGGGGGAATCTGTTTCGGTTTCAATGGTGTCGAACTTGTCTTCGTCGATGATGCCCGCGGCCTTCCGCTGGCGTAGCATTTCGGTGATCAGATCGTCGGTCAGCACCAGCTTGGCATCCGACAGCCAGTCGAAATCCAGACCGATCACGACCATCTCGCCGTCATTCTCGATCTCGATCAGCACGTCGTTGTTCTCGGTGCCGCGCAGCACGCCCTTGAAGCGCTTGCGCCCGTCGATCTGTTCGGATGTCTCCAGCTTGGCCTCGTAATCCTGCCAGGCGTCGAAATCTTTCAGCCGCGTCAGCGGCCGGTCGATCCCGGGCGAGGAAACCTCGAGGTTGTAATTCTCCTCGATCGGATCCTCGACATCCAGAACCGCCGAAACCGCGGTTGAGATCGCGGCGCAGTCGTCGACATCGATCCCGCCTTCGGGACGGTCGGCCATGATCTGCAAGGTCGCGGTCTTGCCGCCCATCAGCCGGATGCGCACAAGCTCGAACCCCAGCCCTTCGATGGCGGGGGTCACAATCTCGGCAAGGCGCCGGTCGATCGCGGTCTTGGCGATCAGGTCGCTCATCGTTGCGGTCCTTCAAAACAAAAAAACGGGCGCTGCGGCCCGTTGAACTTTCCGGTGGGCCGCAGGTTTGGACCCTGCGAACGCCGCTGTTGAGAGGCATATAGGACAAAGCCGCCCCGATGGCAAGGGCTCAGGACGGGGCCAGCACCCGGACACGGTAATCGCCGAAATACAGGTTCACCTCTTCGGGATAGTCCTCTTCCCAGGGCAGCGGATCGCCCCAGATCCGCCGCCCGGCAAGGTCGAAGATGCCCGGCCCCCGGGTGGGCCAGGTCTTGATCCCGCCGCTGTCCCGGATCTGGATCTCGCCGCCGCAGACATGGCGCACCCCGGTCGAAACCGGCAGTTGCCGGGGGGTTTGGTCCGGCTCCTGCCCGTCGATCACGGTCACGAAAGTGCCGCCGCAGCGCAGGCACAGGCCCACCCGGTCGGGGGCAAGGCAGGTTCGTGCGGCAAAGTCGAACCGCACATCGGGAAAGTTCTCGCATTCCGCGGCGAACCGCTCCGGGTCTTCGTCAATCTGGCGTTTGTAAAAGTCGGCCCACCAGAGCATCCGTGTGCGACAGCGTTCCATCGGAGGGCGACCGATGATGGTGATGTGGTTGCAGCCATGGCAATAGCCAACCGCCGTCAGCATGGGGAAGACCCGGTTTTCGCCATCGCACCAGAACCATTCACGGCTGGCGCTGCTGACAAAAAGATGCTCATCGCAGCCCGTGCAGGCCACGCGTTCGAAATGTCCGCTCATGGGGTGTTTATCCTTCCGCTACAGGCGGGAATTATAGCAAAAGGCAGCGATCCGGGCAAATCTGCGAGGCAAAAAACGGGCCGCAAGCACTTGTTTTCACAATGTAATAAAAGTTCGAAAATCAGATGAAAAATATGCGGCGTCTCAGCCCCGCAACCCGTTCATCGCGCCGACGAGGGCCGCCGTGATCCCCGGTTCCGACAGCGCGTGGCCCGCCGCCGGCACCATGCGCAGCTGTGCCCGCGCCCAGCCCTGCGCCAGCTTCCACGCCGAGACCGGCGGGCAGATCATGTCCAGCCGGCCCTGTACGATCGTCGCGGGGATATGCTCGATCCGGTGCCTCTCGCGCAGGATCTGCCCGTCGTCCTCAAGGAAGACGCCATTGTGGAAATAGTGGTTCTCGAGGCGCGCGAAGGCCCGCGCGTAATCGGCCGGCGCCTCGCCGGGCGGGCCGTCGAACTCCACGCTCGCCAGGGCGTTTTCCCAATGCGCCCAGTGGCGGGCATGGCGCGCCTCGGTCGCATAGTCGCCGCTGAACAGGCGCCGGTGATAGGCGCCGATCAGGTCGCCGCGCTCGTCCTCGGGGATGGGATGCAGGAAATTCGCCCACAGATCGGGATAGAACCCGCCCGCACCGCCGGCATAGAACCAGTCGAGCTCGGACCGGGTCGCAAGGAAAACGCCGCGCAGGACCAGGTTTTCCACCCGCGCGGGATGGGCCTGCGCATAAAGCAGCGCCAGCGTCGCGCCCCAGCTTCCGCCGAAGACGATCCACGACGCGATGCCAAGGACGGCCCGGATCCGCTCGATATCGCCCACCAGGTGCCATGTGGTATTGTGCTCCACGCTGGCATGGGGGCGCGACAGGCCGCAGCCGCGCTGGTCGAACAGGATGACACGGTAATGCGCCGGGTCGAAATAACGCCGCATCGCGGGGCTGCATCCGCCGCCCGGCCCGCCATGCAGCACCACCACGGGCCGGCCTTGCGGATGGCCCGACTGCTCGACATAAAGCCGGTGCCCGTCGCCCACATCCAGCATGCGCTGATCGAAGGGTTCGATCGGCGGGTAAAGAAAGGCGCCGGATGTGCGCTTTTGCCCTGCGGTTCTGTCCATGACCGAACTATATAACGGGAAACGGGCGCCCGCCACGTCTTGCGCGCGCGCAAAAGCGAGGATTGCGATGGAAAAAGCAACGAACACCGTCGATCCGGCCGAAGTGGCCAAATTCGAGGCAATGGCCGCCGAGTGGTGGGACCCGAACGGCAAGTTCCGGCCGCTCCACATGCTCAATCCCTGCCGGCTGGACTATATCACCGGCCAGATCGCGGCGCAGTTCGGCCGCGACCTGAAGGCGCCCCGCCCGTTCGAGGGGCTGCGGATCCTCGATATCGGCTGCGGTGGCGGGCTTTTGTCCGAACCGATGGCGCGACTGGGGGCCGAGGTGACCGGCGCCGACGCCGCCGAACGCAATATCCCCGTGGCGCGGCTGCATGCCGAACAATCGGGCCTCGGGATCGACTATCGCCATACAACGGCCGAAGCGATCGCCGCCGCGGGCGAAAGCTATGATGTCGTGCTGAACATGGAAGTCATCGAACATGTCGCGGACCCCCAGGGCTTTGCCACCACCTGCCACGACCTGCTGAAACCCGGGGGGCTGATGATCTGCTCGACCCTGAACCGCAATGCCAAAAGCTACCTCATGGCTATCATCGGCGCAGAGCATGTGATGCGCTGGCTGCCGCGCGGCACCCATGACTGGACCAGGTTCATCACGCCTGACGAGCTTTACGTTCTGATTCGCACCGCAGGCCTCGACCCGGTCGACCGCAAGGGGATGGTCTTCAACCCCGTCTCCTGGCGCTGGTCCCTGTCGGATCGGGATCTGTCAGTGAACTACGTCACCGCCAGCATCCGCCGCTAGGGCTTCACCTTTGCAAAAATATCCCCCGCGGAGCGTCCCGCGGCAAGCCACAGGAGCCTCCGGCGGGGATATTTGAACGAAGATGAAAGCAGTTCAGCTGTCTTCGAGACGGGCGCGCAGTTCACGCAAGACCGGCAGCGCGGCGCGCACCTTTTCGGGGCCGATGTCGCGCACGATGTCGGCGATGACGGGCATGAATGCCGCAAGGGCGGCATCGCGCGCCGCGCGGCCTGCCGGGCTGATCGACACGAATTTGCGCCGCGCGTCGTCCCAATCGGGACGGATATGCACATGGCCCGCCCAGACCAGCTTGGAAAGCGTGTTCGTCATGGCGCCGCGGGTGATGTGGAAGGTGGCGGCAAGCTGCGCAGGCGTGCGTTCCTCGTTGATATGCGCTAGGTGATTCAGAACCGAGAAATGCGAGATTTCCATCCCCTTGGGAAGGGCGCGGCTGACACGGTTCCTGGCAAGCTGATCGGCCATGAACACTTCGGCGAAAAGCGATGCGGCAAGGGGATCGAGGGTCTCGTTCATGGTCCTGTAAACTCCCTGTCATGCGACAGCGAGGGCACGCGGGCGCGCGCCTCGTCCACCCGGCGCAGGTCGAGATCGACAAGCGTCACGCCCGGCGCCATCCCCGCATCGGCCAGCACCTCGCCCCAGGGGGCCACGGCAAGGCTGTGGCCATGGGTCCGGCGCGGGCGCCCCGCATGCGCGGCATGGGTGCCGCATTGCGCAGGTGCCAGCACGAAGCAGCCATTCTCGATCGCGCGGGCGCGCAGAAGGCTTTCCCAATGCGCGGCGCCCGTGGTGTCGTTGAAGGCCGCCGGGACGGTCAGGATCTGCGCGCCGCCCCTGGCCAGCCGTCGGAACAAGTGGGGGAAGCGCAGGTCGTAACAGACGCTCAGCCCGATCCGCGCGAAGGGCGTTTGCGCAAGAACCGCCTTTGAGCCGGGGCGGTATCCATCGGATTCGCGGTATTTCTCGGTCGGGGAAACATCCACGTCGAACATGTGGATCTTGTCGTAGCGCGCGACGATCTCGCCGGCCGGGCCGATCAGGAAAGAGCGGTTGGCAAAGCGGCCATCCGCATCGCCGGTCTTCAGCGCCAGCGATCCGATCAAGAGCCAGATCCCCAGCCTTTCGGCCTCGGCCCGCAGCGCGGCAAGGGTGGGATCGGTTTCCTCGAGGTACAGCGCCGCCTGCTGATGTGCGCGGTCCGAGGACAGGATATTCGTGCATTCGGGGGTAAGGACAAAGCCCGCGCCCCCGGCCGCGGCCGCCCGCACCAGATCGAGGGTGACCGGCAGGTTCGCCGCCGGATCGTCGGACACCGAAAGCTGGACCAGCGCCGCGATCATGACCTAGGCCGCCAGCATCGGATCAAGCTTGCCCGCGCGGTCGAGGGCATGCAGATCGTCGCAGCCACCGACATGTTCGCCGCCGATAAAGATCTGCGGCACGCTGCGCCGCCCGCCCGCGCGTTGCGTCATCGCGGCCCGCAGGGCCGGATCGGCGCCCACGTCGATTTCCTCGTAGGGGGCGCCCTTGCTGGACAGCAAGGCCTTGGCGGCGATGCAGAACGGGCAGGTGCGGGTGGTATAGATCTCGATGCGTTTCATGGTGATCCCTTCCGTCGTCCGCGACTATAGGGATTTAGGCGTCCTTCGCAACGCGCGCCAGCACCAGAACCGAAACAGTTGACGCACCGGCATCGAGGCACGCCTCGGCCGCGGCGGCCAGCGTGGCGCCCGAGGTCATCACGTCATCGACCAGCAGCACGGGCCGCCCCGCGACAAGCGCCGCGCGGCGGGGATGCACCCGGATCGCACCCGCGAGATTGGCAAACCGTGCGGACCGGTCGCGCCCCTCCTGGCTGGGGGTGGCGCGGCGGCGTTGCAGCAGATCGGCGCACCCCGTCAGGCCGGCCCGCCGCGCAAGCGCCTGCGAGAGCAGGGCCGACTGGTTGTAGCGCCGGCGCAGCAGCCGGAAACGATGCAGCGGCACCGGCGCCACCAGCATGTCGGGACGCAGAAGCGGCGCGGCGGCCCGGTGCAGCCAGCCCGCCATCGGACCCACCAGATCCAGCCTGTCGCCATGTTTCAGCGCCAGCACCATCCGGCGCGCGCTGTCACGATAAAGAAGCGCCGCGCGCCCCTGCGCCCAGGGGCGCGGCATCGCCAGGCAATCGTCGCACAGGTCGCCCTGGCCATCGGCCTCGCCGGGCAGGGGGCTGCCGCAGGCATCGCAGACATGGCCCGCGATGAAGGGCGTTTCGCGCCAGCAGGCACCGCACAGGCCGAAATCTTCGTCGACCGCGCCGCCGCAGGCGATGCAGCGCGGCGGAAAGATCAGGCGCAGGGCCGCGCGCAATCCCGCTGGTATCCCCGCCCAAAGCGCCTTAGTCTGTGCCCTTGCCATGACATCGCCCCCCGTTCTGACCGACCGCCCCGCCCTTCTTCGCCACCGCGCCCGTGCCCTGCGTGCCGGACCGGAACTGTTCTTGCACGAGGACGCGGCCCTTGAGCTTGAAGAGAGGCTCAACGAGGTTAACAGAACGTTTACGGCGCCCGCGATCGTGGCCGCTTTTCCCGAACCGTGGCGCCGGCTGCTGCCCGGGGCGCGGGTGGTGGCCGATGACGAGGTGCTGGCGCTGGAACCCGGCGCGCATGATCTGGTGGTGCATGCCCTTTGCCTGCACTGGGCCAATGATCCGGTCGGACAGATCGTTCAGGCCGCGCGTGCGCTGCGCCCCGACGGGCTTTTCATCGCGGTGATGTTCGGCGGCCAGACGCTGAACGAGCTGCGCGCCGCCCTGGCCGAGGCCGAGGTGGCGGTGACCGGCGGGCTGTCGCCCCGCGTCCTGCCCATGGCGGAGATCCGCGATCTGGGCGGGCTGCTGCAACGCGCGGGCCTTGCGCTGCCCGTCGCCGACAGCGTCCTGCGCCGGGTCAGCTATGCCGGACCGGCACGGCTTCTGGCCGATCTACGCGCCATGGGCGAGGCCAACGCCCTTGCCGGGCGCCGCCGCGGCTATACCCGCCGCGCGGTTCTTGCCGATGCGATGCGCCGCTATGCCGAGGCCTATGGCGATGCCGAAGGCCGGGTTCCGGCCTCGTTCGACATGATCTGGCTGACCGGCTGGAAGCCGCATGAAAGCCAGCAAAAGCCCCTGCGCCCCGGATCTGCCGTGGCGCGGCTGGCCGATGCGCTTGGCGCGGCGCAGCCCCCCGACGAAAAGTCGTGAAACGCCCCGGCTGCACAACGCCGCATTGACCCTTGGGCAAAACGCGTTAATTCGGGCAGGACCGATCGACAGAAAATCGACAGAAACAGGACAGGACGCACAATGCCCAAGGACAGCACGACCCCCCGCCTTGCCCATGCCCCGGCCGATCACCCGCCGGTTCCGCGCGCCAGGGTCGGGTTGCTGATCGCCAATCTGGGCACGCCCGATGCCACCGATTACTGGTCGATGCGGCGCTACCTGAGCGAATTTCTCAGCGACAAGCGGGTGATCGACTATCCGGCATGGAAGTGGCAGCCGCTGCTGCAACTGATCATCCTGAGCAAGCGCCCCTTCACCTCGGGCGCGAATTACAAGCTGATCTGGAACGAGGAGGCCGATGAAAGCCCCCTCATGACCATCACCAAGAAACAACTGGCCAAGCTGCGCACCGCCGTCGGTGCGCGTTACGGCGCCGATGTCATGGTCGAGTTCTGCATGCGCTACGGCAACCCCTCGACCCGGTCGGTGGTGGACCGCATGGTGCGTGAGGGCTGCGAGAAGATCCTGTTCCTGCCGCTTTACCCGCAATATGCGGGCGCCACCTCGGCCACGGCGAACGATCAGTTCTTCCGCGCGCTGATGGCGCAAAAGCGCCAGCCCGCCGCCCGCGTGGCCCCGGAATATTTCGAGCGCCCGTCCTATATCGACGCGCTCGCGCAATCGGTGGAGCGGGTCTATGCCGGGCTTGAGACGAAGCCCGACGTTCTTGTCGCCTCGTATCACGGGATGCCGAAACGCTATCTGATGGAGGGCGATCCCTATCACTGCCAGTGCCAGAAGACCTCGCGCCTGCTGCGCGAGCGGCTTGGCTGGGAAGCGGGCGCGATCGACACGACCTTCCAGTCGGTCTTTGGAACCGAGGAATGGCTGCGGCCCTATACGGTGGAGCATGTGGCCGAACTGGCGAAGGCGGGCAAGAAGAACATCGCCGTGATCTCGCCCGCGTTCAGCGCCGATTGCATCGAGACCCTCGAAGAGATCAACGGAGAGATCCGCGAGGCCTTCGAGCATGCCGGGGGGGAGAGCTTTACCTATATCCCCTGCCTGAACGACGACGATGCGCATATCGCCGCGCTGATGGAAGTGGTCGAAGAGAATTTCGCGGGCTGGCTGAAGTAGGGGGCGCAAGGGGGGCGCTGCCCCCGTCGCCTGGCGGCGACTCCCCCGGGATATTTCCGCAAAGGTGAGGGGCCGGAAAAGAGAAAGGGCAGGCACGGGGCCTGCCCTTGTCATCGGGTCGATCCGGCCGGAGCGCGGGTCAGATCAGCAGGACCTGGGTGCCGACCTTCGAGAGGGCGAACAGTTCCTTGATATGTTCGTTGTAAAGGCCGATGCAGCCGTTCGAGGATTTGCGGCCGATCTTGCGCGTGTCGTGGGTGCCGTGGATCCGGTAATATTGCCACGACAGGTAGAGCGCATGCGTTCCCATCGGGTTATCGGGTCCGGCGGGGACGAAATCGGGCCATTCCGGGTTGCGCTTCTTCATTGCAGGGGTCGGCGCCCAGGTGGGGCCTTCGACCTTGCGGATCACCTCGGTCCGGCCGCGGCGGGTGAGATCTTCGGAAAGCGGTACCGAGGTGGGGTAGAGCTTGTAGACCGACTGATCCTCGGACCAGAAATGCAGCGCGCGCGAGATGGTATCCACCAGGATCGCGCCGTTGCGCGTATCGGCAAAGAACGGGCGCCAGTCCAGCGAGCGGAAGCTGGAGATGTTACGGCGCATGTTGGTGTTGGCGGTGTCCTCGTGGGTCTCGAGCCCGGCATCGAGCGTGTTCTGGGCAAGCGCGGGCATGGCAGGGCGCGCGCCTAACATGGCGCCCTTTCCCATGAACGCCCGCCGGTTCAGGGGCTTTAGCACATCGGTCATATCATCCACTCCATCCGATCCGGTCTTTGCCAGAGTTGCGCGCACAGATATTGCGCGAGCGCCGCAGGTGCAAATCAAACCGATGTCATCAGGGGTTTTCACGCAACTGTTGGTTTGCGGCCACGGGTGTTAGGTTGTATGGGACTGTCGAAATCAGCACAGGTGACCAATCATGCTTCGCGTCAAAGGATTGATCTTGCTCAGCGTTCTTGCGCTTTCGGCCTGCGAGCCGACCCAGCCGCAGGTCGGGCCGGACGGAATGCCGCTGCCGCAGGTCTACAAGATCCGGCCGGGCGACGCGGACAAGATCGCCTATCGCGTGCTTGATTCGGTCAACAGCCTGCGTTCGGCGCGCGCCACGCCGCCGCTGACGCTGAACGCGCAGCTGAACGCCGCCGCCGCCGCGCATTCGCGCGACATGGCCGCGCAGAACCGACCGTGGCATTTCGGCTCCGACGGCTCGTCGCCCTATGATCGTGCGCAGCGGGCGGGCTATATGGGCCAGGTGCTGGGCGAGAATATCTCGGAGACCTACGAGACCGAGACCGAGACCCTGTCGGCATGGATGGGGCTTGCCGATACGCGCGATGTCATCCTGAACCCGCAGGCGCGCGACCTGGGCTTTTCGTGGTATCAGGAACCCTCGGGAAAGATCTGGTGGACGATGCTGACGGGCGGCTGAAGACGGCCCGCCCGCGTGATGCAAAAGGGGCCCCATGGGCCCCTTTTTCGTGACCCTCAGGGGAAGATGAAGATCGGGGTATGGTCGCCGACCATGGCGTAGATCTCTTCGATCTCCTTGTCCTTCACGGCGATGCAGCCCGCGGTCCAGTCCTTGCCGCGCCCCTTGTTCTTGCGTGCGCGCCCATGGATGAAGATGTCGCCGCCGGGTTTCTTGCCCATCGATTCCGCATAGGCGCTGTCGGCCTCGTTCGGATAGGAGATGCCGATCGACAGGTGATAGGCGCTGTTGCCGTTGCGCCGGTCGATATAATAAAGGCCCTCGGGCGTCTTGCCGTCGCCCTCGAACTGCTTGTGGCCGACGGGGTTTCCCCCCAGCCCGATCTTGTAGGTCTTGAGCACCTTCGTGCCGGAAAGCAGATACATTCGCCGCTTTGCCTTGTGCACCTGCACCTGTGTGACCGTCGGCCCCTTGTAGCTGCGGAATTTCGATTTTGCGCTGTCGCCGCATGCGCCCAGAAATGCCAACCCGCCAAGCGCGGCGCCGGCCATCAGGATCGATCTGCGTGTCTGCATGTCACTGCCCGTTCTTCATGACGTGTTTTGTGATTCAGATACCGCAACCGCGCGTCCGGCGCCAGAGATTGCGTATCACTCGGCACGGTCCTGCAAGCGGGTCTCGATCTGGCGCAGGCGGCGCAGAACCTCGTCTCGGTAGGCATCGGTGCGGGCGTTTTCCTCGGCGTGATGGGCGTCCTGCATCGAGTTCACGATAAGGCCCACGACAAGGTTCACCACCGCGAAAGTGGTGATCAGGATGAAGGGCACGAAGAAGCCCCAGGCCAGGGGATAGACCTCCATCACCGGGCGCACGATCCCCATGGACCAGCTTTCCAGCGTCATGATCTGAAAGAGCGAATAGGCCGAGCGTCCAAGCGTGCCGAACCATTCGGGAAAGGCCGTGCCGAACAGCTTGGTCGCCATGACCGCGCCGATATAGAAGATGATCCCCATCAGAAGGAACACGCTGGACATGCCAGGCAGCGCGCTGATGAAACCCTCGACCACCCGGCGCAGGCGCGGGGCAACCGAAATCACCCGCAAGAGCCTGAGCACGCGCAGCGCCCGCAGCACCGACACGCTTTGCGCACCGGGCACCAGCGCAAGGCCAACGATCAGAAAATCAAAGACATTCCAGCCCGAGCGGAAGAAGCGCGGCCCGCGCGCGACCAGCTTTGCCGCGATCTCGAGGACGAAGACGGCAAGGCAGGCCAGATCGAGCGCGCGGATCACCACGCCGAAATGCGCCATCACCGGGGCCGAGGTTTCCAGCCCCAGGATCACCGCGTTGAACAGGATCACGCCGAGGATCGCGTAGCGCACTTTCGGTTGTTCGATCCACTGGCCAAGCTGTTCGCGCATGTTCCTGCCGTCCCTGTCTGCAATCCGCCTCAGCGCGGGATATGGGGCAGGCGAAAGCGGGCGACAAGCTCGACATGCGCCGACCAGCGGAACTGGTCGACGACGCGCACCCAGTCCAGGACGTAGCTGGCCCCGGCCAGCACGCGGGCGTCGCGCGCGAAGGTGACGGGATTGCACGATACATAGGCCAGAAGCGGCACCTGCGACCGGGCGATCTGGGCCACCTGCGCCTCGGCGCCCGCGCGCGGCGGGTCGATCACGATTGCGTCATATCCGGCCAGCTCGTCGGGCAGAAGCGGGCGGCGGAAAAGATCGCGTGCCTCGGTTCCAAGATGTTTCAGGCCGCTTGTGGCGCGCCAGGCCTGATCCATCGCCGCGACCATCGCCGCCTCGCCCTCGACGGCATGGACCTCGGCGGTTTCGGCCAGTGCAAGCGCGAAGGTGCCCGCGCCCGCGAACAGATCGGCCACCCGCGCGGGTGCCCCGATCGCCGCGCGTACCCCGGCCAGAAGTGCGGCTTCGCCCTCGGCCGTGGCCTGAAGAAAGGCGCCGGCGGGCGGGACCACATGGGCGCGGCCGAATTGCTGCGCGGCGGGGCGGCGCGCGGCCACGGTTTCGCCGTTCCAGCTCAGCCGCGCCAGATCGTGACTGCGGGCCAGACCGGCCAGGGCCTCGAAAAGGGCGGGGTCGTCGGGCTTCTTGCCGCCCTGTGCCGCGACATCGAGGCCCGCCTCCGACAGGGTCAGGGTGAAGGCGACCTCTCCCTTCCGGCTGGCGCCAAGCGCGGTTGCGGCATGGAGCGCGGGCAGCGCCGCCATCAGTTCGGGGCGCAGGATCAGGCAGTCGGCAATCTCGATCACCGTGCCCGAGGCGCGTGCGTGGAAACCGACCAGCGTACCCTTCTTGGTGCGCCGCCCGGCAAGCGTCGCGCGCCGCCGCGACCGGGGCGGAGAGGTCTCGACCGCCGCGACCGGCGCCTCAAGCCCCTGCCCGGCAAGCGCGACCCGCACCACATCGGCCTTCCAGCCCGCCACGAAATCATCCGAGGCATGTTGCAGGGCGCAGCCCCCGCAGGCGCGGTAATGCGCGCAGGGCGGGCGCACCCGCGCGGCAGAGGGCGTCACGATCCGCGGCGCCTCGATCCGGCCGCCCGCGATTTCGCCCTCGACCTCTTCGCCCGGCAGGGCCATGGCAACATGCACCCTGCCCTCGGGGCCAGTGGCCACCCCGTCGGCATGCAGCGAAAGCCGGTCGATTGTCAGGCGCATCGGTTGATCCTGTTCTGTCTGCCGCCCCGATTTAGCCGCCTGATTGCCGCAGGCAAGGCCCGGATGTCACTCGGCCGCCTCGGCCTTGTCCTCATCGGTGCCCAGAAAGCCGCCCGACTGGCGGTTCCAGTAGCGCGTGTAAAGCCCGTTCAGGGCCAGCAGCTCGGCATGGCCGCCCTGTTCCACGATGCGGCCTTCATCCATCACGACGATGCGGTCCATCTCGGCGATGGTCGACAGCCGGTGCGCGATGGCCAGCACCGTCTTGCCCGCCATGATGCGATGCAGCGCCTCCTGGATCGCGGCCTCGACCTCACTGTCGAGCGCGCTTGTCGCCTCGTCCAGCACAAGGATCGGGGCGTCCTTCAGGAAGGCGCGCGCAAGCGCGATGCGCTGCCGCTGCCCGCCCGACAGCTTCACTCCGCGCTCGCCCAGGGCGGCTTCATAGCCGCGCTTTCCGGTATGATCCTGCAAGGTTTCGATGAAGCCATGCGCCTCGGCGGCCCGTGCGGCGGCGATCATGTCCTCTTCGGTGGCATCGGGGCGGCCGTAAAGGATGTTCTCGCGCGCCGAGCGGTTGAACATCGCGGTTTCCTGCGTGACCATGCCGATCTGGCGGCGCAGGCTTTCCTGCGTGACCTGCCGCAGATCGGTGCCGTCGATCAGAACGCGCCCCTTCTCGGTGTCGTAAAGCCGCAGCAAAAGCGCCACCAGCGTGGATTTGCCCGCGCCCGAGGCCCCGACGATCCCCAGCCGTTCGCCCGGACGGATCGTCAAGTCGATATCCGACACGCCCCCGGCCTGGCGGCCATAGGCGAAGGAGACGTGATCGAAGCGGATCTCTCCGGTCACGCGCGGCAACTCGCCGGCATCGGGCGCATCGACCAGCGCATGGGGCGGTGCAAGCGTGCGCATGCCGTCCTCGACCTCGCCGATGGACCCCCAGATGCCCATCAGCGACATCGACACCCAGCCCGACATCTGCGCGATGCGGATGGCAACGGCACCCGCCGCCGCGATATCGCCCACCGTGGCCGCGCCGCGCTGCCACATCAGGATCGCGCCGCCGATCAGGATGACCGGCAAAAGCCCCGAAAACGCCATCTGCGCCAGCCGATACCAGGTGGAGGTCACGCCGAAGGCGCGCGCCTTGTCGCGGAATCGCCCCATCGCGCCAAGCGCCGCGCGATCCTCATGCGCGGCATGGGCGAACAGCTTGACCGTCTTGATATTGGTGATCGTGTCGACGACCTGCCCCGTCACCATGGCCCGCGCCGAGGCCCGGTCGGCCGCGCGCCCGCGCACCCTGGGCAGGAACCAGCGGATCAGCGCCAGATAGGCGATCAGCCAGACCGAAAGCGCAAGCGCGCCCCAGATGTCGATCCCCACCAGAAGCGCGACCGACCCCACGATCGAGGCAAGCGCGAAGGTCGCGGTGTTGATGATCTCGCTGGCCACGTCGGTGACGGCGCGGGCCGTCTGCATCTGCTTCTGCGCGATCCGCCCGGCGAAATCGTTGTCGAAGAAGGTGACGGCCTGGCCCATCGTCCAGCGGTGCAGCCGCGACAGCACCAGCGGCATCACGTTAGGATTGATCAGCAGGTTCGACGCCGCCGAGGAAAGGCCGAACACCAAGGGCCGCAACAGCAGGTAGAACCCCGCAAACCCCAGCATGAGCGGCCAGTTGTCGGCAAAGACCCGCCCCGGATCCGAGGCCACGGCCGCGTCGATCACCAGCCCCAGAAGCCAGGCCGAGATCACCTCCATCGAGCCTGCAAGCGCCGACAGCCCGCCCGACAGCCACATCGCTGGCCAGGCACCCGCCAGACACCAGCGGAAAAAGGCACCAAGGCGTTGCGGCGGCGCACCCTTGGCAGGGCGAAAGACATCGATCATGGAAAACTCGCTTTCAGCCCATGGATATAGGCACCGCGAACGGAAGTCCAAGCCTCAGGACAGAAGCTCTTGCCGGGTCGCACGAAAGCCCGAGGCGATCCAGGCCTGTTCCAGCGCCTTCAGCCGCGCGCCAAGCGCGGGGCCCGACAGCGCGGGCATCAGGTCCGCCGCCGATACCGGAAAAAGCGCCGCCGCACCGCGCGCGACCGCACCCTGCCAGCCCTCGGGCGGTTCGGTGCCAAGCAAAGCGGCCCGGATCAGGACCGCGTTCGCACCGTCCGCCGCCCCCAGCCGATAGCCCAGAACCTCGGGCCGGTCCTCTTGCAGCGCGCCCTGCAACTGATCTAGCCGCCGCGCCTCGGCCCGCGACAGGCGCAGCCGGTCCGCCACATCCGCGCCGCCCAGAACCGCAAGGCGGCGGATCGGGTCGGGCGTGGCCGCCCCTTCCAGATGCACCAGCGGCGCAAGCGCACGCGCATCGGCGCCGGGCAGGACACGGCCCAGAACGCCGGCGGCCTGCATCGCCGCCACGGCCGGGGCCGGATCGGGCGCGGCCAGCATCTTCCGCATCTCGGCGCCCAGCCTTTCGCGCGACAGCCCCGCGATGCCCTCCGCGTGGCGCGCACAGGCGTCAAGGCCCTCGGGGTCCGGCCCCTCGGCCGGATCGCCATACCATGCGGTGAACCGGAAGAACCGCAGGATACGCAGGTAATCCTCGCGGATCCGGTCTTCGGGATGCCCCACGAAACGCACATGGCGCGCCGACAGATCGGCAAGCCCCGCGCCAAGCGGATCGAGCACCTGCCCGTCGGCACGCGCATAAAGTGCGTTCATCGTGAAATCGCGCCGCGCCGCATCCTCCTCGATCCGGTCCGAGAAGGCCACGACGGCATGGCGCCCGAAGGTTTCCACATCGCGCCGGAAGGTCGTGATCTCGTGCGGCTCATGCCCGGCGATCACCGTGACGGTGCCATGCTCGACCCCGGTGGGAACCGCGCGCAAGCCCGCGGCCCCGGCAAGCGCCATCACCCGTTCGGGGGTCGCATCGGTCGAGATGTCGATATCGGACACCGCCTGGCCCAGCAGGGCGTTGCGCACGCAGCCCCCGACCAGAAGCGCCTGATGCCCGCCCTCTTCCAGCAGGGCCAGAACCTGCTGGACATGCGCTGCCTCGATCCACGCACCCGTGACCTTCATGGCGCCATCCGGTCGGCAAGCGCACGCAGGATGCGCGCGGTGGCGCCCCAGATGTAATAGGGACCATAGGGCGCAACATAATAATGCCGCCGCGTGCCGCGCCAACGCCGCCCCTCCACGCGAAAGCGGGCCGGATTTGCCACATGTTCCAACGGGACGGTAAAGACCTCTTCGACCTCGCCAGCCTCGGGAACGGGCAGGAAGGGGGCGCGGATACGCGCGATCACCGGCGTCACCAGAAAGCTCGTGACGGTTTCATGCGGCTCCATCGTGCCCAGGATCTCGACATTCGCGGGATCGAGCGCGATTTCCTCATGCGCCTCGCGCAGCGCCGCCCCGATCGGGCCATCGTCGTCCGGATCGACCTTGCCGCCCGGAAAGGCGATCTGGCCGGGATGGTGGCGCAGATGCGAGGACCGCTTGGTCAGGTAAAGCACCACGCCGCCGGGCGTGGCCAGAAAGGGCACCAGCACCCCGGCGGGGCGCAGCACGCGCCCCTCGGGCGGCAGCGTGCCTGGGTTCAGGTCGTAATCCGACGAAGGCCGCCCCGGTCTTGCCAGGGCGGCAATCACCGGGGCCAGCGGATCACGCATCCCCATCCTCCCGGGCCGAGTCGTCGGGATTCTTCGCCGCCTCGAACCCGAGGGTTTCGGGATCGAAGACGTAATGCGCGCCGCAGAACTGGCAATCCGCCGTCACGGTGCCCTCGGACGTGGTCATGTGCCCGATATCCTTGGCCGAATAGATCGCCAGGGAATCGCGCACCCGCTCTGCCGAACAGGTGCAGCCGAACTCGATCCGCTGCGAATCGAACACGCGGGGCAGTTCCTCGTGGAACAGGCGCACCAGCAGGTCGGTCGGCTGAACCGAGGGGCCGACCAGCTCCATGTCCTCGACCGTGTCGAGAAGATGGTTCACGCGGTTCCAGTTCTCGCCTTCCTCGCCGTCGAGGATGTCGTGATGCTCAAGCAGCCCGCCCTCGCCCGACCCTCCCTCGGCCGCGACGGAGGACGAGGCCTTGGGCATGAGCTGGATCATCACGCCACCCGCGCGCCAGTGCTCCTCCTGCCCCGGCAGGGTCGAGCGGCCATAGGACAGCGCAAAGCGCGTCGGAAGCTGCTCGGACTGCGCGAAATAGGTCTGCGCACAGGCGGCAAGCGAACCGCCGGCCAGCGGGGTGATGCCCTGATAGGGCACGGTGCCGCTGCCCTGGTCGATCAGCACGGCGAAATACCCCTCGCCGATCTGCGAGAACGGGTCTTTTCCGGGGTCCAGCGCCTCGGCATCGAAGCTGGCCCAGCCGCGCACGCGCGCAGGCGCGCCATCCTCGGACGGCCCGTAATAATCGGTCGCAAGGATGCGGATCGGCCCGGTGCCGCGGATCTGAAGGCTCAGCTTCCAGCGCAGCTTGATCGTCTGCCCGATCAGCGCGGTCAGAAGCGCGGTTTCGGCCACCAGCGCCTCGATCGGCGCGGGATAGGCGTGCTGGCCCAGAACCTTCTCCAGCACGCCATCCAGACGGGCGACGCGCCCGCGGATGTCCGAACGGTCGAGCTGAAACGGCAGGACGGTATCGTCCCAGGCGATTTGCGAAAGCGTGGTCATGCTGTTTCCTTGGGGGTTTTCGTTCAGCCCGCAGGCTGGCATACCCCGCCTATATAGGCGGAGCAACCGATCACCCAAGGGGGCAGGCACATGATACCCAGATTCGGCGAGCCGGTGAAACGCGGTCAGCGCTATTCGCTGCGGCCCGGCGCCTATGCCGTGCTGCGGCTTGGCGCGCGGGTTCTGGTGACCCTTCAGGACGGCGCGCCGCCCGAATTCCAGCTGCCCGGCGGCGGCATAGATCCCGGCGAAAGCCCGCTGCGCGCGCTGCACCGCGAGGTCTATGAGGAAACCGGCTGGTCGATCGCGCAGCCCGTGCGGATCGGCGCGTTCCGCCGCTTCACCTATATGCCCGAATATGACCGCTGGGCCGAGAAGCTGTGCACCATCTACAGCGCGCGCCCGGTGCGCAGGCTTGGCCCGCCGCCCGAGGCCGGGCACAGCGCGGTCTGGATGCCGATGGCGCAGGCCGCCCGCCTTCTGGCAAATGAAGGCGACCGGCATTTCCTGCTGCGCGCCTGGAACCGGGCGTAGCCTGCGCTATCCGGCAGGCCCATCGAATTCCAGCAGGACGGCCGAGATGTCATCGGCCAGTTCCCCCCCGGAATGGGCGTCGATATCCCAAGTCAGGGCATCCAGAAACGCAGGCCCCCGCAGGCGTGCCGAACGCTCCATGATCGCGGCCAGGCCGTCCTCGCCCAGAAGACCGGCTCCGGCGCCCTCGGCCTCGGTGAAGCCGTCGGACATGAGCATCAGCCGCTCTCCGGGGGCAAGCGTCAGCCGCCGGGTTTCGTAGCGCGCGCCCTCGATCAGGCCGATCGGCAGGCCGCCATCGCCGATATAATCGACCCGCCCGTCCCGGCGCAGCACCGCCGGATGCGGATGGCCCGCCTGCAACAGCTCGACCTGCCCGGTGGCCAGATCCACATCGGCATAGATCAGCGTGAAATAGGTATCGGTGCGCATCTCCTGCAACATCATGGTGTTGAGGAACGAGGCAAGCTCCGCCGGGGGGCGGGCTTCGTAGCTGTCCGGCCCGGTGCGGATCAGGGCAATGTTCTGCTCGGGCGAGGCGCCCGACAGATAGCCCGCCAGCCGCGCCGTCATCAGCGCCGAGGTGATGCCATGGCCCGACACGTCGATCCCGAACAGGGCCACGCGCCCGGCATGGATCGGGAAAAACCCCACCAGATCGCCCCCGACATGCCCCGAGGGCCGCAGCATGAGCGACACCGACGCCGTCCCGAAGGATCGGAACCTTTCGCGCACAAGGCTTTGCTGCAACTTGCGCGCCTCGACCAGATCGCGGTCGATGGCCTCTTTTGCGGCGCGCAACAGGCGGTTCTTCTCTTGCAGCTCCCGCTCCATCCGCAGGATGCGATCACCCGCACTCAGCCGCGCACGCAACTCATCGCCGTTGACGGGTTTGGACAGGAAATCATCCGCCCCCATTTCAAGACCGCGCGCAACATCCGTGGCGTCGGATTTGGAGGTGAGCAGGATGAAATAGCCATAGCCCGCCCGCTCCATCGCGCGGAATTCCCGGCAGAAATCAATGCCCGTCAGCCCCGGCATCATCCAGTCCGAGATCACCATGTCGGGCTCGGTCCGGGCACAGATCGAAAGCGCCTCCTCGACAGAGCCGGCCTCGATCACCTGATAGCCCGAGCGCGCGAGCTGCGCGGACAGGATGCGGCGCTGCATCCTGCTGTCATCGACGACAAGAACCCGGCGCGGAGCGTCGTTCGGGCCTGCGCCGATGCGCGGATGCGGCTGATGGTGCAAAACGGACCCTGCTGGCTGCTGCTTCGCGTCAGACTAGGCCACGGCGATTTAACAACCCGTGAAGCCGCGATGGCGGCTGGAATTAAGCCTTCCGAAACGATTGCCGCCTAGCCTGAGCGCGGTGGGTATCTTTACGGGGTATGTGATGATTGACTGGGTCCGCGTGATCGAACTGCGTAACGAAATCGGCGCCGACGGCTTTGCCGAGGTGATCGAGCTTTTCCTTGAAGAGGTCGAAAGCGTCATCGGCACCCTTGGCCAGGCACCCGCGACACTACCCGAAGATCTGCATTTCCTGAAGGGTTCGGCGCTCAATCTTGGCTTCAGGGCTTTCGGAGACATCTGCCGCCAGACAGAACGGCGCTGCACCGAGGGCACGGCAACACAGGCGGACATCGCGGCGACACAGGCCTGCTATATCGCATCGAAGGCCGAGTTCCTGACTCGCATGCAAGAAGTCGGCACAGCGGCCTGACCGCGCCGGTCAGATCAGGAATTCCGCCAGAATCGTGTCTTCGGTGATGTCGCGATAGCTGAAACCGGCCGTGTCGAGCTTGTCCGTCAGATCCCGAAAATTCCCCGCCTGTTTCGTTTCGATCCCGATCAGGACCGAACCGAAATTGCGCGCCGAACGCTTGAGGTATTCGAACCGGGCGATGTCGTCATCGGGGCCCAGCATCTGAAGGAATTCGCGCAGCGCGCCGGGGCGCTGCGGCATGCGCAGGATGAAATACTTCTTCAGCCCGGCAAAACGCTGCGCACGTTCCTTGACTTCGGGCAGGCGCTCGAAATCGAAATTCCCGCCCGAGGTGATGCAGACCACGGTCTTGCCGCGGATCTCTTCGGCCAGTTGCGGCAGCACATCCAGCGCAAGCGCCCCGGCCGGTTCCAGCACGATGCCCTCGACATTCAGCATCTCGATCATCGTGCCGCAGATCCGGTCTTCGGGGGCAAGCAGCACCTGTTCGGGCCGCACCCAGTCAAGCCGCGCAAAGGTCAGCGTGCCGATCCGGGCCACGGCCGCGCCATCGACAAACGAGTTCACCGCCTCAAGCGTCACGGGATGACCGGCGCGAACCGCTTCGGTCAGGCTGGCCCCGCCCATGGGCTCGACGAACCGGAACGCGGTCTGCGGCGCCACCTCGCGCAGATAGCCGGTCACGCCTGCCGCAAGCCCGCCGCCACCGACCGGCAGGATCACCAGGTCCGGCGCATGGCCCAGCTGTTCCAGCAATTCCACCCCGACGCTGGCCTGACCCTCGATCACGTCGGCATCGTCGAAGGGCGCCAGGAAATGCGCCCCGGCCTGCGCACAGAATTCCTTGCTGGCCGTCAGGGTCTGGTCGAAATAATCCCCCGTCAGGACGATCTCGATATTGCCCGCGCCGAAAGTGCGGGTCTTGTCGATCTTTTGCTGGGGCGTGGTGACCGGCATGAAGATCGTGCCCTTCACGCCGAAATGCCGGCAGGCATAGGCCACGCCCTGCGCATGATTGCCGGCGCTTGCGCAAACGAAATGGTCTTGGGCGGGGTTATCGGCGCGCACCTTGCGCATTGCGTTGAACGCGCCACGCAGCTTGTAGCTGCGCACCGGACTCAGATCCTCGCGCTTGAGCCAGATCTCGGCACCATAGCGCGCGGAAAGATGATCGTTGCGCTGCAACGGGGTCGCATCGAAAAGATCCCGCAGGGCCCCGGTGGTGTTATGCGCTGCCTCTGCGAACCCGCCCATCGTGCATTCCTCGCTGAATTTTCTTTCTTCCGCCACGATTGGCGGCATGTGTCAAGCCGCCGGTCCCGGCAAGAACACGCCTGCGAGACGGCCCTTGCCTCATTTTTGCCTTGCCCTCGTGCCAGTTTCGCAAAAGCCTTCAGATTGCAATCAATGCCGCCCCGCAGGAGGATTTGGACAATGGCACGCTCGACTCGCATGATGGCGGCACTTGCCGCCGCAGCATTGGCATTCGCCCCGCTTGGCGATTCTGTTCCACTACTTGGGGCCGATGCTGCCTTCGCCAAGGGTGGCAATGGTGGCGGAAATGGTGGCGGCAACGGCGGTGGAAACGGCGGCGGCAAGGACAAGAGCAATAACGGGAAATCGGGCGGCGCCAAGTCCGGCAGCGCCAAGTCCGGCGCAAAATCCGGCACTCCCAAAGGTGTCATTTTCAACGGCGGCTCGCAGAAGGGGAGTGTGAAGAGCTCCTCGAAAAACTCGACCAAGAAGGCCACCGGCGGTTCGAAGAAACTTGCCAAGACCCGCTCGACAGCGCCGACCGAACTGGCTCCCAAGGTTTCCAGGTCTCCGATGAAGAAACCTGGCCAGGGCGCCCTCGCATCCGAGCTCAAGGGGCTGAATGCGGCGCATGCAAGCGCCACGGCAATGGCCAATGCCAGCCCGAACAGCCAGGTCGGCCGGATTGCCGCCTATCGTGACAGCGTGATGGCCGAGGCCGAGGCCCTCGACCGCCTGCCCGCCGCCGCCGAGGAGCTGGCCGCGTTGCAAGCGGACGAATATCGCACGACCGAGGAAATCCAGACCGAAATCGACGCACTGGAAGATCCGGTCGGGGCCGATGCCGAAACCCTCGCCGCGCTGGAAGCCGAGCTTGAGGCCACGCAGGCCAACGCAGAGCAGGTCGCCGCCCTGGAGGCGGAGATCACAGAGCTTGAAGACACTATCGCGAATGCCGATATCAATCAGCAGGAAGCCCTGCTTTCCGCATCCAACGGGCGCGCACTCTCGCCTGAGGCGATGTCCCAGCTGCATGCGCTTCTGGGCCTACCCGAACCCGATCCGATCGCTCCGGCCACCGAGCCCCCGATCGAGGACAGCCCCGAAGAGCTTGCCGCAGCGGAAGATTCCGTCACCACGGAATAATCCCGGATTGCAACGGCACAGGAAAGGCGGCCACCCGGCCGCCTTATTCTGTTGGTGCGAACCCTTGCCCGGCTGCGAAAAACCCAATAGACCGCCATGCGACATTCCCTTGAGACAAGAGGCAGTCCCATGACCGCGCCCAAGAAAGTCGTTTTGGCCTATTCCGGTGGCCTCGACACCTCGATCATCCTGAAATGGCTGCAAACCGAATACGGCTGCGAGGTGATCACCTTCACCGCCGACCTGGGCCAGGGCGAAGAGCTGGACCCCGCCCGCAAGAAGGCCGAACTTCTGGGCATCAAGCCCGAGAACATCCATATCGAGGATGTGCGCGAGGAATTCGTGCGCGATTTCGTCTTCCCGATGTTCCGCGCCAATGCGCTTTACGAAGGGCTTTATCTGCTTGGCACCTCGATCGCGCGCCCGCTGATCTCCAAGCGGCTGGTAGAGATCGCGCATGAGCATGGCGCCGATGCCGTGGCCCATGGCGCCACCGGCAAGGGCAACGATCAGGTCCGGTTCGAGCTGTCGGCCTATGCGCTCGATCCCTCGATCCGCGTGATCGCGCCCTGGCGGGAATGGGATCTCAGCTCGCGCACCAAGCTGCTGGAATTCGCCGAGCAGAACCAGATCCCGATCGCCAAGGACAAGCGCGGCGAGGCGCCCTTCTCGGTCGATGCGAACCTGCTGCACACCTCCTCGGAGGGCAAGGTGCTGGAAAATCCGGGCGAAGAGGCCCCCGATTACGTCTATCAGCGCACCGTCCACCCCGAGGACGCCCCGGACGAGCCCGAGTTCCTCGAGATCACCTTCGAGCGCGGCGACGCGGTGGCGATCAACGGCGCGGCGATGAGCCCGGCCACGATCCTCACGAAGCTGAACGAGCTGGGCGGCAAGCACGGCGTGGGCCGGCTGGATCTGGTCGAGAACCGCTTCGTGGGCATGAAATCGCGCGGCGTCTACGAAACCCCCGGCGGCACCATCCTGCTGGAGGCACATCGCGGGATCGAACAGATCACGCTCGACAGCGGCGCGGGCCACCTCAAGGATTCGATCATGCCGCGCTATGCGGAACTGATCTATAACGGCTTCTGGTTCAGCCCCGAGCGCGAGATGCTCCAGGCCTTGATCGACAAGAGCCAGGAACATGTCACCGGCACGGTGCGCGTGAAACTCTACAAGGGCTCGGTGCGCACGGTGGCGCGCTGGTCCGATCACTCGCTCTATTCCGAGGCCCATGTGACCTTCGAGGAAGATGCCGGCGCTTACGATCAGAAGGATGCCGCGGGCTTCATCCGGCTCAACGCGCTGCGGCTGAAACTGCTGGCCACGCGCAACGCACGGGTCAAGCCGTGACGGCCCGCGCCGCCATCGTCACCGTCTCCGACCGCGCCTCCAGCGGCGAATACGAGGACAAGGGCGGCCCCGGTTGCGAAGACTGGCTGCGCGGCGTGGTTACCACACCGCTCTCCATCACCCGCCACATAATCACCGCAGGACGCGCCAGCGCGCGCGACACCCGCCACAAACTTGTTTCCGAAGGGGCGGATCTGATCCTCGTCACCGGCGGCACCGGTCCCGCCCCCCGCGACGAAACCCCCGAGGGCGTCGCGGAGGTGATCGAAAAGGAACTCGCAGGCTTTGGCGAGGAAATGCGCCGCGCCTCGCTTCTCGAGGTGCCCACCGCCATCCTGTCGCGCCAAAGCGCGGGCATCGCGGGCAAATCGCTGATCATCACCCTGCCGGGCAAACCCTCGGCCATCGCCACCTGCCTGAACGCGGTCTTCGCCGCCGTGCCCTACTGCCTCGACCTGATCGGCGCCGGGCATATCGACACCGACCCGCAGAAGATCCGCGCCTTCCGCCCGAAAAAGGGCTGACCCTTCATCTTCGCAAAAATATCCCCGCCGGAGGCGCAGCGTGCCGCAACACCGGCGGCGGGCACGAAAAGGCCCCGCCGGATGAACGGCGGGGCAAGGCTGCGCCCGTGGGCGGACCACAGGCACCGGCGGTAAACCTGGTTCGGATCTGCCTCAGTTCGGGCGTTCGCCCATCTCGGCGCGGATCTGCTGGCGCAGAAGATCGATCGGCACCATCTTGCCCTCGCGCCTGAAGTGCCAGTAGGTCCAGCCGTTGCAGGACGGCGCGCCTTCCAGATGCGCCCCCACCTGATGGATCGAGCCCTTCACGTCATTGCCCACCAGCGTGCCATCGGCGCGCACCTTGGCCTTGTAGCGGTTCCCGACCGAGAAAAGCTCTTCGCCCGGACGCAGCATCCCGCGCTCCACCAGCTGGCCGAAGGGCACGCGCGGCTCGGCACGTTTGGAGCCGGTGATCTCAAGCGCCTCGCGGTCGAACTTGCGCACCTTCGAGATGCGCTTGCCGGCCACCTTGCGATAGGCCTCTTCGCGCTCGATGCCGATGAACTCGCGCCCCAGCATCTTGGCCACCGCACCCGTGGTGCCGGTGCCGAAGAACGGATCAAGGATCACGTCGCCCGGATTGGTCGTGCCAAGGATCACGCGGTGCAGCAGGCTTTCAGGCTTTTGCGTGGGATGGGCCTTGTCGCCCTGCTCGTCCTTCAGGCGCTCGTTCCCGGTGCAGATCGGCAGAACCCAGTCCGAACGCATCTGCACGCCTTCGTTCAGCGCCTTCAGCGCCTCGTAGTTGAAGGTGTATTTCGCCCCTTCGGATTTCGACGCCCAGATCAGCGTCTCATGCGCGTTGGTCAGGCGCTTGCCGCGGAAGTTCGGCATCGGGTTCGACTTGCGCCAGACCACATCGTTGAGGATCCAGAAGCCCTGGTTCTGAAGCTCGGCCCCCATGCGGAAGACGTTGTGATAGCTGCCGATCACCCAGATCGCCCCGTTGGGTTTCAGGATCCGGCGCGCCGCGGCCAGCCAGTCGCGGGTGAAACGGTCATAGGCCGCGAAAGAGGCGAACTGGTCCCAGGCATCATCCACCGCATCGACCTTGGAATTGTCGGGCCGGTGCAGATCGCCGCGCAGTTGCAGGTTATAGGGCGGATCGGCAAAGATCAGGTCCACGCTTGCCTCGGGCAAGCCGTTCATCACGTCGATGCAGTCGCCTGCGATAATCTGGTTCAGTGGCAGCGCCGCCTGCGCCGCCCTGGTTGCTGTCTTTGTCATTTCTGCCTCGTCTTTGCCCGTTTCGGCCATGCCGGCTTTGTGCCGATCTCATGGGTCAAAGATGAGTCATTGGCGATTCGCCGTCAAATTCTTTTTTGAATCAAGGACTTACAGATTTCACTTGGCACAAGATATTGTGCACCGGGCGAAACGAACGCCTATGGTGAGGGGTCACCCCCAGATTTAGGAGCGCCTCCAGGTGGTCCTTTGTGGGATATCCGGCATTGCGCTCCCAGCCGTAGCCGGGATGTTGTTGCGCCAAATCCACCATGAGAGCATCGCGCGCCTGTTTGGCCAGGATCGAGGCCGCCGCGATCGAAACCGAACGCGCATCGCCCTTGACCACGGCTTCGGCGGAAAGCGTCAGGCCGCGCGGCAGGCGGTTGCCGTCGATCAGCGCGTGATCGGGCGGCGCGGACAGCCCCGCCACCGCGCGGCACATCGCCAGATGCGATGCCTGAAGGATGTTCAGCCGGTCGATCTCTTCCACGCTGGCATGGGCCACGCACCAGTCGGCATTCTCCATGATGGCGCGGGCCAGCTCGGCACGGCGCGCGGCCGAAAGCTTCTTTGAATCGTTCAGCCCATCGGGAATGCGCGCGGGGTCCAGCACGACCGCGGCGGCCGTCACCGGGCCGCAAAGCGGGCCGCGCCCCACCTCGTCCACGCCGCAAACGCGCGAAAGGCCGCGCGCGAAAGCGGCCTCTTCGAAGGAAAAATCGGGTGCCTGCGTCATGGGCCAGCAATGGCCCGGTTTGGCCGTGCAGGCAATGCCAATCGTCGCCGGAGCCGAATTGCCCCGGCGACGGGCGCCCGGTCAGCGCCGCGACACGCGGATGCCGTTTTCGCGCAGGCAGTTCAGCCCATAGGCACGGCGAGCACCACGATCGCCGCGCAGATCAAAGGCGCAATGGGCCGGCAGGTAGCGCGCATCGACGGAACGCTCGGCACAACGCGCGGGAACCACTTCGCGCATACGGTTGCCCAAACGAAGCTGTTGCACACATTCCGCGGGGATCACGCGCCGTGCATCCCGCTTGTGGTTCCAGTTCCGGCGCTGGTCCTTGTTGCGATACTGGTTCTTGTCGTCCCAGTCGTAATTGCGGCCGTAATAGCGGTCGGCCTCTTGCGCCGCGCGGTCAGCTTTCCGTTGCTTGTTGTCGTTTACTTCCTTGACGACAAGGCCGATCGCAGCGGCGGCGGCAAGGGCGCGCAGCACGTCGCGCTCGGTGTCGCCCAGTGCGGCGGCGGGCGTGGCGGTGGCCAGCATCGAGCTGAGCACGATCGAGCCTGCAACGACATAACCGCTCAGGCGCCGAAGGATGGCCTTGGGTGCGATGGTCATGGCAATTTCCTTTCCGGTTGCGGCGGCAACGTGCCGCCCGAGGCGTGGTGCCGTCAAACTGCGCCCCCCTGGCAGCGTCACGCAATATCGCCCCGTTGATATCCGATAACAGGGCCGGCGGGGGCGTATCGCTATTGCATAACGCCCCGCCTCGCCGCAGGTTTTGCACATGATGAAACACATGCTCCTTGTCCTGGCCCTTCTGGCCGCATCGCCCGTGCAGGCCGCCTGTTATGCCGATTACAAGGCCAAGCAGGACAACCCGCTGCGCCTGCATTACGGCGTGGCGCAACTGCCCGACGATGCCTGCACGATGGATGGCGCCTCACGCCATCTTGCCCCGCGCCTTGCCCGCGATGGCTGGACGCTTCTGAACATCTTGTCCATCTTCGGGCCGGAAGGTCTCCAGCAAAGGAAAGCCAGTGCCGGGCCATACTACCTCCGTTACTGAGGGGTTGCGCGCGGGCTCGCGTGCGCTCACCTGGGGCATCGTGGCGATCGTCGTGCTGCTGGCGCTTGCGGCGGTGCTGTTGCTGGCCGCGCTGCCCGATGCCAACGCCTTCAACGCGCGGGTCGAGCGGATCTTCGTTGAGAACGACGCCCTGACCGGCGCGGCCGAAATCCGGCTGCTGGAGATCCTTGCGCAATCCGGCACCGCCTTTTCCGAGGTGCTGGGTTCCTACCGGGTGATCATCTTCATCCTTCTGGTCTTTGCCACCGCGCTTCTGGTCGCGTCCCTGGTGTTTCTGGTCACGATCATGGCGCTGAACCGGCGCATGTCCGAGATCCGCCGCGCCGGGATCGAGGTGCAGACCATGCGGATCCTGCGCGGCGAGAATGCGGTGATGCTGAACGACATGGCCTTCACCCTGACCCCCGCCGCGATCGAGACCCTTGCCGTGCTGGCCGAGGCGCGGATGGATGATGACATCCTGACCGGCGCCCAGATCGAGGCGGTGATCTCGGGCCGCCCCGAGGCCGATTGCGACGAGGCCGCCGGCGCCACCCGCATCAAGCGGCTGCGCGACGCGCTTGGAAACCAGTTGGTGGCCGAGCTTCTGGTGCGCAACATTTCGCGCAAGGGTTACACGCTGACGGTAGACAAGGACGCGATCCGCGTGGACTGACTTTCGCTTGCGAAGGGGGGGAGGGGGTCCTATATCGCGTCTTCACTTTGCCGTTTGGGGGGGCCCATGATTCCGACACCCTACTACCTGATCGACAAAAGGCGCCTTCTGTCCAACATGGAAAAGATCGCGGCGCTGCGCGAGGCCTCGGGGGCGAAGGCGCTTCTGGCGCTAAAATGCTTTGCCACCTGGTCCGCCTTCGATTTCATGCGCGAGCACATGGACGGCACGACCTCTTCCTCGCTGTTCGAGCTGCGCCTGGGGCGCGAGAAGTTCGGGCGCGAAACCCATGCCTATTCCGTGGCCTGGGCCGATGGAGAGATCGACGAGGCGGTCTCTTATGCCGACAAGATCATCTTCAATTCCATCGGCCAGCTGGAGCGTTTCGCGGGCAAGGCGGCGGGGATCGAATGCGGCCTGCGGCTCAACCCCCGCTTCTCGACCTCGGGCTTCGATCTGGCGGACCCTGCGCGCCCCTTCTCGCGGCTGGGCGAATGGGACGTGGCGCGGATCGAGACGGTGATGGACCGCATTTCCGGCTTCATGATCCATTACAACTGCGAAAACCGCGACTTCGCGCTTTTCGACCAGCAACTGACCCGGATCGAGGCCGAATTCGCACCGCTTCTGTCGCGCATGAAATGGGTCAGCCTTGGCGGCGGCATCCATTTCACCGGCGAAGGCTATCCGCTGATGAAGCTGGCCGCGCGGCTGCGGGCCTTTGCCGACAGGTTCGGCGTGCAGGTCTATCTGGAACCCGGCGAGGCCGCGATCACCAATTCGACCACGCTCGAGGTTTCGGTGCTTGATCTGCTGGACAATGGCAAGCGCCTGGCAATCGTCGATTCCAGCATCGAGGCGCATATGCTCGATCTGCTGATCTACCGCGAAAGCGCCAAGCTGCCGCAGCAGGGCGAACACGAATACCAGATCTGCGGAAAATCCTGCCTTGCGGGCGATATTTTCGGCGATGCGCGCTTTCCCGCGCCGCTGAAGGTGGGCGACCGGATTTCCGTTCAGGACGCGGCCGGGTATACCATGGTCAAGAAGAACTGGTTCAACGGCGTCAACATGCCGGCCATCGTCATTCGTGAACTCGACGGTTCGGAACGGGTCGTGCGCGAATTTTCCTACGAGGATTATGCCTCCTCGTTGTCCTGAGGGCGCAAGCCCCCTTCCCCTGTCCTGCGAGAAAAGGAGACAGCCGAAGTGAAACGTAACGTGCTTATCATCGGTGCCGGTGGTGTGGCGCAAGTGGTTGCCCACAAATGCGCACAAAACAACGACATTCTGGGTGAGCTGCACATCGCCTCGCGCACGAAGGCGAAATGCGATGCAATCATTGCCAGCGTTCACGAAAAGAACGCGATGAAGCAGCCCGGCACGTTCGAGGCCCACGGCGTCGACGCAACCGATACCGCCGCGGTAGCGGATCTGATCCGCGGGACCGGCGCGCAGATCGTCATCAATGTCGGAAGCCCCTTCGTGAACATGCCGGTGCTGGAGGCCTGCATCCAGACCGGCGCCGCCTATATGGACACCGCGATCCACGAAGACCCGGCGAAGATCTGCGAAACTCCGCCATGGTATGGCAATTACGAATGGAAAAGGCGCGCGGCCTGCGCCGAGGCGGGCGTCACGGCGATCCTTGGCGTCGGCTTCGACCCCGGCGTGGTGAACGCCTATGCGCGGCTGGCCGAGGAAGAGCTGCTCGATACGATCGAAAGCATCGACATCGTGGATATCAACGCGGGTTCCCACGGCAGGTATTTCGCCACGAATTTCGACCCCGAGATCAACTTCCGCGAATTCACCGGCACGGTCTACAGCTGGCAGGGCGGCGCCTGGCAGACGAACCGGATGTTCGAGATCGGCCGCGAATGGGATCTGCCCGTCGTCGGCAAGCAAAAGGCCTACATGACCGGTCATGACGAGGTGCATTCGCTTTCGGCGCGCTACAGCCATGCCGATGTGCGCTTCTGGATGGGGTTCGGCGATCACTACATCAATGTCTTCACCGTGCTGAAGAACCTTGGCCTTCTGTCCGAGCAGCCGGTGAAAACCGCCGAGGGGCAGGAGGTCATTCCGCTCAAGGTCGTCAAGGCGGTGCTGCCCGATCCAGCCAGCCTTGCGCCGGACTATACCGGCAAGACCTGCATCGGCGATCTGGTCAAGGGCACCAAGGACGGCAAGCCCGCCGAGGTCTTCGTCTATAACGTGGCCGATCACAAGGACGCCTTCGACGAGGTCGGCAGCCAGGGCATCAGCTACACCGCCGGCGTGCCACCGGTTGCCGCGGCCATCCTGATCGCGCAGGGCACCTGGGACGTGGCCCGAATGGCCAATGTCGAAGACCTGGAACCGCGCCCCTTCCTGGAGCTTCTGGGCAGGATGGGCCTGCCGACCCGCGTGATCGACACGGACGGAACCGACCGCGCGCTTTGATACCGGAACGGCAGATGCCAGACCAGAACGCCGCCCCGAGGGGGCGGCGTTTTTCATGATATATGCGGGCTGGCCGCAAGGTCCGCCATGGCCCCGCCGCGCAGGATGCCGGTTGGTAAGGCGCCGGTCCTATTCGGCGGCGATGGGGCGGCCCTGATCGGCCATGACCGAGCGCAGCGCCGCCTCGATGTCCTGCGGGCGCGCGCAGGCCGCCGCTTCCAGCACCCTGGAAATGCTGGGCGATGCCTCGGCCCCGTGCACCCGGCGGATCGGCTGGTCGAGCCAGTCGAAGACCCGGCGTTGCAGCTCGTCGGCCAGCCAGCCGCCATATGAGGTGCCTGCCGCCCCCTGTTCCACGATCAGGACATTGCCGGTCTTGCGGATCGAGGCCTCGATCGTCTCCCAGTCAAGCCCGGCGCGGTCAAGGCTGCGCAGGTCGATGATCTCGGCATCCACGCCCAGGCGTTCGGCCGCCGCACGGCTCTGTTCCACCATGGACAGGTAGCTGAGCACCGTTACATCCCGCCCGGCCCGCACCACCTTCGCCCGGCCAAGCGGGATGATGTAATCAAGATCCTCGGCGGGCGCGGCGCCGGTCGAGGCATAAAGATCGACATGCTCCAGAACCAGAACCGGATCTTCGCATTGCAGGGCCGCATTCATCAGGCCGACGTAATCGAAGGGCGTCGAGGGCGCGACGATCCGCCAGCCCGGCGCGGTGGCGAAGATGCCCGCCGGGTCCATCGAATGCTGCGAGCCGTATCCGGTGCCCATCGCCACCTTGGTGCGCAGCACCAGCGGCATGGCGTTTTCGCCGCCGAACATGTGGCGCGCCTTGCCGATCTGGTTGAATACCTGATCGGCCGCCACCCACATGAAATCGGGATACATGAACTCGATCACCGGGCGCACCCGCCCGTCGGCGGCCATGCCCGCCGCGATCCCGGTAAAGGCATTCTCGCTGATCGGCGTGCCGAGGATCCGGTCGGGATATTTTTCGGACAGGCCGCGCGTGGCGCCGTTGGTGCCCCCTTTCAGGCGATGCACATCCTCGCCGAGGACCACGATCCTGTCATCCTGCGCCATGCGGCGATCCATCACCCTGGCCACGATGTCGATGAACTTCGCCTCGGGTTCCAGCGCGCCTGCAAAGCTTTCCAGTTCCTCGATGCGGGCACCGTCGAATTCCGAAAGATCGCCGCGCAGGCCGAAATCCCGAAAACTCTCTTCCGGCCAAAGCGCGGGAACGATGCGCCGCTTGCCGTCTGCGGTTTCGACCAGCTCGCCTGCGACCTCGGCCATCAGGCTCTGGCAGGCCGCGCGCAACCCCTCAAGGGTTTCGGCGCCCAGCATCTGGCGCTCCATCATCTCGCGGGCAAGCGCTTCCAGCGGATCGCGGGCGCGCCACTGCGCCTCTTCCTCCTTGCCGCGATAGCCGAAGGCGCTGCCGGGCAGGGGGCCGTTCTGGTGGAAATAGCGATAGACATCGGCCTCGATGATCACCGGCCCTTCGCCCGCGCGCATGATGCGGTTGGCCGCGTCCGACGCAAGATAGACCGACAGCGCATCCATTCCATCGACCTGGAAGGCCGGAATGCCGAAGGCCAGCCCGCGCGAGGACAGGCGCGGCTCGGCCGTCGTTTCCTCGACATGGGTAGAGACCGCGTAGCGGTTGTTTTCGATGAAGAAACAGATCGGCAGCTTCCAGGCCGCGGCAAGGTTCATCGTTTCCAGAACCGAGCCGATATTGGTCGCCCCGTCGCCGAAATAGGTATAGACGACATCGCCGGTTCCGGCCCGTTTATGCGCCCATGCCGCACCGGCGGCCATCGGCACGCCGCCCCCGACGATAGCGTTGGTGCCAAGGTTGCCCGATGCCGCCCAGCGAAGATGCATCGAACCGCCGCGCCCCTTGCAAAAGCCCTGCGCAAGCCCGAGGATCTCGGCCAGGGTCCGTTTGGACAGATCCCGCACCGGCGCCGCGAAGGGCGCGGCGGGATCAAGCCCCTTTGGGACGACATAGCCAAGCGCCTTCGCAAGGAACTGGTGATGCGCGCGGTGCGAGCCGTTGACCTGATCGCCCGGGCGCATCGCAACCGCGGAGCCTGCCGCGCCACCCTCCTGCCCGATGGCGGAATGCGCCGGGCCGTGGACAAGGCCCTGCCCTGCCAGATCCAGCACCTTTTCTTCGAAGGCGCGGATCAGGTGCATCTGCACCAGCATGCTTCCCGCGATGCCCGGATCCAGGGAATTCCAGTCATCGTCGCTTGCGCGGATCTCGCGCCAGAAGGAGCGGGGGCTCAGATCGGTGGTGATCGGCATGGATGAATCCTGACTTTCAAAACTGTTGCGGCGTGTTCAGGCCGCAAGGAAACCGCCATCGACCGGCAGGATCGTGCCGGTGATGAAGCTGGCCATGGAGGAGGCAAGGAAGATCACCGGATCAACGACTTCCTGCGTCTCTCCGATGCGCTTCATCATCACGCGGCCAAGGAACCAGTCCGCGCCACCCGGCCGGTTCAGCTGCGCGACGGCCATCTCGCTCATCATGATGCCGGGGGCGACGGCGTTCACGCGAACCCCGAAGGGCGCCAGATCACGCGCCATGACCTGCGTCAGCGAGCGCACCGCCCCCTTGGAGGCGACATAGCCCGCGGTCGAACCGCCCGCGACGAACCCGGCAACCGAGGACAGGTTCACGATGGCCCCGCGCGCCGCCTTCAGCGCGGGAACGAACGCGTGCGAGGTGTTGAACGTGCCGTCCAGGTTGACGCGCATCACCTTGTCCCAGACCTCGGGGGCGTGATCCTCGTCGATGCGCGCGCGCCCCGCGACACCGGCATTGTTCACCAGCACGTCCAGCCCTCCGTGCCGCGCCGTGAACTCGCCGGCGAAGGCCATGACGGCGGGACGGTCGGTCACGTCCAGCATCGCGCCTTCGGCGGAATATCCCTTGTCGCGCAGGGCCGCGGCGGTGGCCTCGACCCCCGTGGCGTCGATGTCGACGATGACGACCCTGGCCCCGGCTTGCGCAAGACCTTCGGCGATCGCCGCCCCGAGGCCGCGCCCCGCGCCGGTCACGAGCGCGATCTTTCCATCAAGAAGCTGCATCGTCTCTCTCCTGTTTCACGGATGTGCGGGCCTCGTGGCTCACACCATGTAAAGCCCGCCATTCACCTGGATCGTCTCGCCGGTCACGAAGCTTGCGGCGGGGCTGCACAGGAACCCGATGACCGAGGCCACCTCATCGGCGCGGCCCATGCGGGCCAGGGGCGTGCCGGCAAGCGTTTCGGGGCCGCGTTCAGCCATCAGCCGCACGGTCATGGGGGTTTCGATGATGCCCGGCGCAACCGCATTGACCCGCGTGCGCGGTGCAAGTTCGCGCGCGAGGCTGCGGCTGAACGCCCCGAGCGCCCCTTTCGAGGCCGCATAATGCGCGTTCTTGACCGCGCCTCGATGCGCCGCCAGCGAGGTGATGTTGACGATCGAGGAACCGTCGCGCAGATGCGCCGCGGCGCGCCGGCAAAGATAGAACACGCCGTCAAGGTTGATCGAGAGGGTGCGGCGCCACTGTTCGTCGGTCATCTCGGCAAAGGGTTCG
>CALMEG010000267.1 GCA_937863185.1 uncultured Paracoccaceae bacterium
TCGCCGATATAGACGATGTTGTCGTTCTTCAGGCAGTTGGCCGAACGCACCGAAAGTTCCAGCTCGTCCACTTTCTTGAGCAGCAGCGGATTGAACTCCAGCCCGGTGTCGATCTCGCCAGCCTTGGCCGATTCCGGTTCGTCGAAGTTGACGAAGATCGACAGCTGGTCTTGCAGGATACGCGCGGCATAGGCCACGGCGTCATCCGGCGTCAGGCTGCCGTCGGTTTCGATCTTCATGGTCAGCTTGTCATAGTCCAGCACCTGGCCCTCACGGGTCGGCTGCACTTCGTAGCTGACTTTCTTGACCGGCGAATAGATCGCGTCGATCGGGATCAGGCCGATGGGCGCATCCTCGGGACGGTTCTTGTCGGCCGAGACATAGCCCTTGCCGGTGTTGACCGTCAGTTCCATGAACACGTCCGCGCCATCGTCGAGGTGGCAGATCACGTGCTCTTTGTTCAGAACTTCGATGCCGTTCGATTCCGAGATGTCACCGGCGGTGACAACACCCGGGCCCTTGGCCGAGATCGACAGGCGCTTCGGCCCCTCGACTTCCATCTTCAGCGCGACGCCCTTCAGGTTCAGGACGATATCGGTCACGTCTTCACGCACACCGGCCACCGACGAGAACTCGTGCAGCACGTTGTCGATCTGGACGCTGGTGATGGCGCCGCCTTGCAGGCTCGACATCAGCACGCGACGCAGCGCGTTGCCCAGCGTCAGGCCAAAGCCGCGCTCCAGCGGCTCGGCGATCACGGTCGCGACGCGCGACGGATCGGCACCCGGTTTCACAACCAGTTGCGCGGGCTTGATGAGTTCTTGCCAGTTCTTATGGATCATGCTGTCGCCTCCATTCTTGTCCCTTGGCCCATGTCCAGAAAGCCAGAGGACGCCCGAGGGTCCTTAATGCCGAAATCGGGCCGCGCACAAAGGCACGGCCCGACCACATTTCTGTCGCTCAGACGCGGCGGCGCTTGGGCGGGCGGCAGCCGTTGTGCGCCAGCGGGGTCACGTCGCGGATCGAGGTGATCTGGAAGCCGACGGCAGCCAGAGCGCGCAGCGCCGATTCACGACCCGAACCCGGGCCCTGCACTTCGACTTCCAGCGTCTTCACGCCATGTTCCTGTGCCTTGCGGCCCGCATCTTCTGCGGCCATCTGCGCGGCATAGGGGGTCGATTTGCGCGAGCCCTTGAAGCCCATGGTGCCAGCCGACGACCACGAGATCGCATTGCCCTGCACGTCCGAGATCAGGATCTTGGTGTTGTTGAACGACGAGTTCACATGCGCCACACCAGCGGCGATGTTCTTGCGTTCCTTCCGCTTTGCGCGGACTTTGGTATCGCGTGCCATATCTGATGCCCTCCCTTACTTCTTCTTGCCAGCGATCGGCTTGGCCGGGCCCTTGCGGGTGCGGGCATTGGTATGGGTGCGCTGACCGCGAACCGGCAGGTTCTTGCGGTGACGCAGGCCGCGGTAGCAGCCGAGGTCCATCAGACGCTTGATGTTCATCGAGACTTCACGGCGCAGGTCGCCCTCGACGGTGAAGTTCGCGTCGATATATTCGCGGATCGACAGCACTTCGGCATCCGAAAGCTCATTGACACGACGGGCGCGGTCGATGTTCAGCGCTTCACAGATGGTTTCCGCATTCTGCGGGCCGATGCCGTGGATATACTGAAGCGCAATCGGAACGCGCTTCTGGGTGGGGATGTTGACGCCAGCAATACGTGCCACGCGTAGGTCCTTTTCTGGTTGCGGTTCCGTGGTGCCAGAACCTTTTTTCACAACTCCGACCGGACCTTGGCCCCGACGGATCGACTCTCCCCCCGGGAAAACCGGGGAACGACCCAGTGCGATTCCGCACCGGGACGCCGTGCTTTATGGGGAAACGCCCGGCCCGTCAAGGGTGGCGGGCAGGGATTTCACGCCTTGTCAAGAATTTTCGCGATTGCCGCCCCGACGCTGTCCATATCGGCCATGCCGTCGATCTGGATCAGGTCCTTGGTGGCCCAATAGTAGCCGACCAGCGGGGCGGTATTCTTGTAATAGGCGCGCAGGCGCTGTTCCAGCACTTCGGGCGTGTCGTCCTGACGGACGGGCAGGCCCTGTGCACGGGTTTCCTCGGCGCGCTTGGCAACACGGCCCACGAGGGCAGCGTCATCCACCACCAGCTCGATCACCGCATCCAGCCGCAGCCCCTTTTTCGCCAAGAGCGCGGCAAGCGCATCCGCCTGACGCAGGGTGCGGGGAAAGCCGTCAAAGATAAAGCCGCCCACAGCGCCCTGCTCCAGCTTTTCCTCGATCAGGCCGATGACGATCTCATCGGTGACAAGCTCGCCCCGGTCCATCACGGCCGCGACGCGCTTGCCCATCTCGGTGCCGCTGGTCTTGGCCTCGCGCAGCATGTCGCCGGTCGAAAGCTGAACCATGCCGCGCCCCTCGACCAGACGCTTGGCCTGCGTGCCCTTGCCGGCGGCGGGCGGCCCCAGAAGAATGATGTTCGCCATGGGTCAGCGCCTCGCCGGAGCTTTGTTGCCGCCGCGACGCTTGCCGCGGAGTTGCGATTTCTCGATCAGCCCTTCGTATTGATGGGCCAGCAGATGCGATTGCACCTGATTGATCGTATCCATCGTGACCGAGACCACAATCAGAACCGAGGTGCCGCCGAAGTAGAACGGAATGGCCAACTGGCTGCGCAGGATCTCAGGCAGCAAGCAGACCGCCGCCAGATAGGCCGACCCCAGCACCATCACCCGCGTCACCACATATTCCAGATATTCTTCGGTCTTCTTGCCGGGGCGAATACCGGGAATGAAACCGTTCTGGTTCTTCAGGTTTTCAGCCAGTTCATCGGCCTTGAAGGCGACGTTGTAGGTGTAGAAATAGGTGAAGAACACGATC
>CALMEG010000268.1 GCA_937863185.1 uncultured Paracoccaceae bacterium
CTGCCGGAAATTTCCCAGGGATGGCAAAAGGATAAGAATCTCCGCCAGCATGACGAACACTGTCGTCAGCATCAGGAAACGCCCGGAAAGAGTATTCAGCGCCATACACAACCCGCTTGGACAGGGCCGCCGGACCGTCATGGCCCGCCGGCCCCCGCCACCTTCGTATTTGCAAGAGATACCAAACCCTTCGCCGAATAAATAGGTGCGCCGACGCTCCGGCGAAAGCCCGCCACCCGTTGAAGCATTTCCGTGATCGCGCTTTCTGCCCGACAGGGCGCGAAAAATCCCGCCAGAGAATTGACTTGGCGGGCAAGCCCGACTAAAGACCGGGCTTCGAATGACAGCGGCTCTCGAATCCGGACGGTTTTGGGTGCCTGAACCGGAGTGATCGCGATGAAACGCACTTTTCAGCCGTCGAACCTTGTTCGCGCCCGCCGCCACGGCTTCCGCGCACGGATGGCGACCAAGGGTGGCCGCCGGGTGCTGAACGCCCGCCGCGCCAAGGGTCGCAAGGTTCTTTCGGCCTAAGGCCGGAACGGCCCGCAAGGCATGACACCGCCGGAGGCTCCCGTGACTGGCCCAGAGGGTCGGAGCGCGGGAAGCGCACCGGCGGTTTCCGTTTGTCCGAAGGCCATGGTTTCGCCAAGGATCGAGACCCTGCGCAAGCGTGCGGATTTCCTGCGTGCCGCATCCGCCCGGCGGCAGGGTACCGCGGGCTTCCTGCTTCAGGCGCGCCAACGCGCCCCGGAGGATGCCGCCGCGCCCGATCTGGTGCGCGTGGGCTATACCTGCTCGAAAAAGATCGGCAATGCGGTGGCGCGCAACCGCGCCAAGCGCCGCCTGCGCGCCATCGCGCGGGAGGTCCTGCCCCGCCTTGCCCTGCCCGGATGGGATTACGTTCTGGTCGGCCGCCCCGAGGCCACGATCGCGCGCGACTTCGCCGCCCTGATCGCGGATCTGGAGCGCGCCCTGCCCGAGATCCATTCCGACCGCCCGCGCAAGCCGCGCCCAGATGGCGGCCCCGCCTCCGCGAAAGGCCGCCGCAGGGGGCGCGGATGAGCCCCCTTGCCCACGCCCTTGCCCTGCCCGTGCGCGCCTACCGGCTGATCCTCAGCCCTTGGGTCGGGCATGGCTGCCGCTATCAGCCCACCTGCTCGGCCTATGCGCTCGAGGCGCTGGAAAAGCACGGCGCGATCAGGGGTGGCTATCTTGCCGCGCATCGCATCTGCCGCTGCCATCCCTGGGGCGGGCATGGCTACGACCCCGTTCCGCCAGCCAAGGACGATCCCGATGCTTGACGACGACGCCACCCCGATCCACCCGCTGTTCGCGGGCGCCCCTTCGTCCACCGGGTTCCGCAAGCTGCGCAAGCGCATCGTGCGCGAAACCCGCGACGCGATCGAGAAATACGGCATGATCGAACGCGGCGCCCGCTGGCTGGTCTGCCTGTCGGGCGGAAAGGACAGCTACACCCTTCTGGCCGTGCTGCACGAATTGCAGTGGCGCGGGCTTCTGCCGGTCGAGCTTCTGGCCTGCAACCTCGATCAGGGGCAACCGGGCTTTCCCGCCACCGTCCTGCCCGAATTCCTCGAACGCATGGGCGTGCCGCACCGGATCGAATACCAGGACACCTATTCGGTGGTGATAGACAAAATCCCGCAGGGCCGCACCTATTGCAGCCTGTGCTCGCGGCTGCGGCGCGGCAACCTTTACCGTATCGCCCGCGAGGAAGGGTGTTCGGCCGTGGTTCTGGGCCATCACCGCGACGACATGCTGGAAACCTTCTTCATGAACCTTTTTCACGGCGGACGGCTGGCCACGATGCCGCCCAAGCTGGTGAACGAGGAAGGCGATCTGTTCGTCTATCGCCCCCTGGCCTTCGTAGCCGAGGCCGATTGCGCGAAATTCGCCACCGCGATGAACTATCCGATCATTCCCTGCGATCTTTGCGGCTCTCAGGACGGGTTGCAGCGCCAGCAGGTCAAGCAGATCCTTGACGGGTGGGAGGCGCGCACGCCCGGACGGCGGCAGGTGATGTTCCGCGCGCTGATGAACGCGCGGCCCTCGCATCTTCTGGACCCCGGCCTGTTCGATTTCGCGGGCCTGATGCGCGGGGCGGAGAGCGGCGAAGATCCTCTGCAATCGACTAAAATGCCGCCGAAACTCCGCGATCCGGATTAACCCCTCGCTGACCCTTGGCCGCTAGCGTGACCCCGGCGGGCATGTGCCCGGCGGGATGCAGGGGGATGCGGGATGGCCTGGCGGATGACACGGTTCGGAAAGATGGGGGCGCGGGCGGCGGGCCCGATCCTGCTGCGGCGCGAGATGGTGATGTTTTTGCCCGCCATCGCGCTTGCCGGGCTCTGGTTCGGGCTGGAGGCCATGGCGCTGATCGGGGCCACCGCGCTTCTTGTGGGCTGGATGTCACGGCCGCTTGGCACGACCAGCGGCGATGCGGATGGCGCCACCGGCCTGCCCTTGCGCGCGGAAGCCACGCGGATCCTGTCGCGCCGCCTCCGGCAGGCCGCCGCGACCGGGCGCAACACCGCCTGCCTCGTGCTGGGGCTGGACGATGCGCAGACCCTTACCCACAGGCTCGGTCCGGACCGTATGGCCGAGGTGATGCCCCGGATCGCGGACCGCCTGCATGGCGCGCTGCGCGAAGAGGATCGCGTGGCGCGGCTTGACGGTGCCCGCTTTGCGATCCTGCTGTCGCCCACGCCCCGGCTTGATCTTGAGGGGCTGATCCAGCTTTGCGCACGCCTGCAGGCGGCGGCCGAGGCGCCCCTGTCCGTTGCGGTGCAGACGGTCCATGTGGACGTGTATATCGGCTTTTGCCTGATGCATCAGTTGCCCGATGCCGGGGCCGATACCCTGATGGCAGCCGCCGAAACCGCGGCCGAGGAGGCACGGCGCAGCGGCGCGGGCGCGATCCGCGCCTTCAGCCCCGCATCGCATCGGCCGGAACCGGCCCAGGGGGCGGAGGCGCAGGACATCGCCCATGCGCTTGAGGCCGGGCAGGTCGAATGGCTGTTCCAGCCGCAGATCTCGACCGATACCGGCACGGTGTCAGGCTTTGACATCCTCGGCAGCTGGACCGGACCCGAAGGCGCCCCCCTTGCGGGTCCGGAGCTTGCCGCCTTGGTCCGTGTCGCCGGTGCACAGGACCGCCTGTTCGAACGGATGCTGCAAGCCGCCGTTCATGCCCATACCGCCCTTGGCCGCAATGGCGCGCAGGAAGCGGTCTTCTGCCTGCCCGTCGCCGAAACCCTGATGGAGGACCCGAAATTCATCAGCCGCCTGCATTGGGATCTGGACCGCTTTCACATCCCGGCCCACCGCATCCGCCTGGCCCTGCCGATGGAGATTCTCGCGCATGAGCCCGAGGGAATCGTTGCGCGCAACCTTGACGCCTGCGCGGCGCTTGGCTGCGGGCTCGATCTTGCCGGCTTCGGGGACAGTCCGCTTTCGGTGAACCGGCTGCGCCGCCTGGGCGCGCCACGCCTGCGCATCGACCCGTCGCTTGTGCGCGCGGTCGATTGCGATGCCGCGCAACAGCGCCTGATCGCCGCCGTCATCTCTTTGGCCGAAGGCATGGGGCTTGAGACCGTGGCCGGGAATGTCGGAAGCATCGCCGAACATGCCATGCTGTCGCAACTGGGCTGCCGCCATGTGCTGGGCCGCGCCATCGCGCCCCCGATGGCATTGCAGGACTGCTTCGGCTGGCTTGAGCGCCATCACGAGAAACTGAACCACACACCCGAACTGTCGCGCCGCGCCGAGGGGTGATGCCGCGCAGGCCGGCAACCCCGCCGACGGGCCCGCGCCGGACAGGGCGGCGGGACAGGCAGGCTTTGCCCGCCCCGGCCAAAGAAACCGCCCCCTTTCACCGGGGATCGGGGGAAAACCGCTTGACCTTTCGGCCCCCCTTCTGTTGAACCTCCCCCAACCCAGGACAGGTTGGTGGACCCCCCCTCATGGACGATCAGAACAAGAACCTCATCTTTGCGACCGTGCTCTCCTTTCTGGTGATCCTGGTCTGGTACACCTTCTTTGCCCCCCCGGAACCCGTGCCGCCCGCAACCGATCCGGCCAGCGTTTCGCAAACCGCCGAGGCCCCCGCCGCCGCTCCGGAAACCGCCACCACCACGGGTCCGGCGGCGGGCGCGGGTGCGGCCGATGCCTCCGAAATCGCGCAAGCGCCGCGGATCCGGATCGAAACGCCGAACCTGACGGGCTCGCTGTCGCTGCTTGGCGGCCGGATCGACGATCTGTCGCTGAAGAAATACAAGGTCTCTCTGGAGGAGGGGGCGCCGCTGGTGCGCCTGCTCGCCCCGACGGGCAATACCGAACTGAACGCCGACATGCCCTATTACGCGGTCTACGGCTGGGTTCCCGCAGGCGGGCTTGACCCCGCGCTTGTCCCCGGCCCCAGGACGGTCTGGACACAGGCCGCCGGCGGCACGCTGGCGCCCGATGCGCCGGTCACGCTGGAATGGGACAACGGCGCGGGGCTGGTCTTCCGGCGCGAGATTTCGGTCGACAAGGACTACCTGTTCACCGTCACCCAGTCGGTCGAGAATACCGGCGCGGCCGCCGCGCGGCTTGCCCCCTACGGCATCATCGCCCGCCACGGCATCCCCGACACGCAGCGCGTCTATGTCCTGCACGAAGGCGCGGTGCGCATGACGGACGGCAAGCTGCAAGAGGTCGACTACAAGGACATCGCCGATCTCGACACGGTCGAGGGCGAAGGCCAGGCCGACATCCAGAGCGCGGCCGAAAACGGCTGGACCGGCTTTACCGACAAATACTGGATGACCACGCTGGCCCCGGCCCCGGGGCAGGGCTTCACCTCGGCGCTGAAATACGTCACGGGCGCCGACATCTACCAGACCGAGACGCGCCTGCCGGTGATGGAGGTGGCCCCCGGCGCGAACGCACAAGCCACGACCATGCTGTTCGCCGGCGCCAAGGAATGGGAAGCGATCAAGCGTTATCAGGACGATACCGGCATCCAGGGTTTCGTGGATTCGATCGACTGGGGCTGGTTCTATTTCCTGACCAAGCCGATGTTCCGCCTTCTGCACTGGCTGCACGGGGTGATCGGCAACATGGGCTGGGCGATCATCGCGCTGACCTTCGTGATCAAGCTGCTCGTCTTCCCGCTCGCGCGGAAATCCTACATCTCGATGGCGAAGATGAAAGAGCTTCAGCCCGAGATGGAAGCCCTGAAAGAGCGGGCGGGCGACGACCGCGCCAAGATGCAGCAGGAGATGATGTCGCTTTACAAGCGCGAGAAGGTCAACCCTGCCTCGGGATGCCTGCCGATCCTGTTGCAGATCCCGATCTTCTTCTCGCTCTACAAGGTGATCTACGTCACGATCGAGCTGTATCACGCCCCCTGGATCGCGTGGATCAAGGACCTTTCGGCCCCCGATCCGTCCTCGATCCTGAACCTTTTCGGCCTTCTGCCCTTCGCCACGCCCGAGCAGGGGTCAATCTTCTTCATCTTCTCGCTTGGCGTGCTGCCGATCCTTCTGGGCATCTCGATGTGGTTCCAGCAAAAGCTGAACCCCGCGCCCACGGATCAGACCCAGGCGATGATCTTTGCCTGGATGCCCTGGGTCTTCATGTTCATGCTGGGCGGCTTCGCCTCGGGCCTCGTGCTCTACTGGATTGCGAACAACACGATCACCTTCATCCAGCAATATGCGATCATGTCGATGCACGGCAAACGGCCCGACCTGTTCGGCAATATCCGCGCCGGATTCAAGCGCGGCACAAAGGCGGCGGACAAGCCGAAGAAGTGACCGGGCGCCGATCTGCCCGACCCTCACGCCGCGCGCCCCTAACCAGAGGCGCGCGGCGCGCCATTTGAACGCAAGCCCGGAGAGCTTCGATGCAGATGCAATTCACCCTCGCCCCGGAACCGGACGCCCCCACCCGCGAACGCGGCCGGCTGATGTTCGCGGCCCCGGTGGAGTTTCTCAAGGGCGTCGTCGCCATGTCGGGCCTGCCCCCGGCCGACCGGATTGAGGTCTGCTTTGCCGGGCGCTCGAATGTGGGGAAATCCTCGCTCATCAATGCGCTGACCAACCGCAGGAACCTTGCCCGCGCCTCGAACACGCCCGGCCGCACGCAAGAGATCAACTTCTTCACAACCGAAAGCGGCCCCTATCTGGTCGACCTGCCCGGCTATGGCTTTGCCCAGGCGCCGGTCGCGGTGGTGGCGAAATGGCAGAAGCTTCTGAAATCCTACCTGTCGGGGCGCGCCACGCTGCGCCGCGCCTTCGTGCTGATCGACACGCGCCACGGGGTCAAGGACGTGGACGAGGAAATCCTGACGCTTCTGGACCGCTCCGCCGTGACCTTTCAGGTCGTCATGACCAAGGCCGACAAGGTCGGCAAGGCCGACCGCGACAAGGCCGTGGCCCAGGTGATGGGCGCGCTTGCCAAACACCCCGCAGCCTATCCCGAAATCGTCGTGACCTCGTCGGAAAAGGGCGACGGGATCGAGACCCTGCGCGCAATCATCGCCACGCTGGTCTGAACACCGCCTCAGACGTGCTGGCCGGCATTCACCTCAATCTCCGTTCCCGTGACATAGCTTGAGGCATCCGAACACAGGAACCAGATCACATCGGCCACCTCGCGCGGCTGGCCCAGCCGGCGCAGCGGCAGGCCCTCGACGATCTTTTCCGTTCCCGGCGACAGGATAGAGGTTTCGATCTCCCCCGGCGCGATCGCGTTCACGCGCACGCCCAGCGGGCCGAAATCATGCGCCATCTCGCGCGTCAGCGCCTTGAGCGCGGCCTTCGATGTCGCATAGGCCGCCCCGGCGAAAGGGTGCACCCGCGATCCGGCGATCGAGGTGACATTCACGACCGCCCCCTGCGCCGCCGAAAGTTCGTCCTTCAGCCCCCGCGCCAGCACGATCGAAGCGAAGAAATTGACGTGGAACACCTGCCCCCAGGTGCTCAGGTCGGTCTCGAGCGTGTTGAGCCGCCCCCCGCCCGGCGCCTTGGGCGAAATCCCGGCATTGTTCACCAGCGCATGCAGCTTGCCCCCCACGCGGGCGCGGATCTCGTCGATGGCCGCGATCGTGCGGCCGGGATCGCCCAGGTCGATGACGATGTGATCCTCGCGCCCGCCGCCCCAGGGGCATTGCTCGGGGAAGGGCTGGCGCGAGCAGGTCAGGATGCGCCAGCCTTCACGCGCGAATCGTTTTACCGTGGCGTGGCCGATCCCCCGGCTTGCCCCTGTCAGAAGCAGGGTCTTTCGTTCGTCCGCCATCGGGTGCCTCTTTCTCCGGTTTCCCGGCAGGCTAGCCGTTTGCACGGCAGTTGCAATGCCCCACCGGGGCTTGGCAGAGCGCCGGAATGCCCGTAACACTTGCGATCGCATGCCCCGGGGACAGACGATGAGAAAGCAGAACATGAACCGAGACTGGATCGCCACGGCCCGCACCCTGTCAGAGGCGCTGCCCTATCTGCAACGCTATACCGGCGCCGTCGTCGTCGTGAAATTCGGCGGCAACGCCATGGGCGACGAAGAGGCCATGGCCGAATTCGCCCGCGATATCGTGCTGATGCGTCAGGTTGGCATGAACCCGGTGGTGGTGCATGGCGGCGGGCCGATGATCAACGACCTGCTGGGCAAGCTGGGCATCAAGTCCGACTGGGTGCGCGGCAAGCGCGTAACCGACAAACCCACCGTCGAGGTGGTGGAAATGGTCCTCTCGGGTCTGGTGAACAAGCGCATCGTGCAGGCGATCAACGATCAGGGCGGGCGGGCTGTCGGCATCTCGGGCAAGGATGACGACATGATGGTCTGCGAGGCGGACGACCCCGAACTGGGTTTCGTCGGCCGGCCGGTCGAGATGAATGTCCAGGTGATCCGCGATCTCTACAATGCGGGCATCATCCCGGTGATCGCCCCCGTGGCCACCGGCATGGCCGATAACGAAACCTTCAACGTGAACGGCGACACCGCCGCGGGCGCCATCGCCGGCGCGCTCAAGGCGGACCGGCTTTTGCTGCTGACCGATGTGGCGGGCGTCAAGAACAAGGACGGCGAGATCGTCACCCAGATGACCCCCGAGGAGGTTCGCGCGATGATCTCCGATGGCACCATCGCGGGCGGCATGATCCCCAAGACGGAAACCGCCCTGAAGGCGCTGGAAGACGGGGTTCGCGCCGTCGTCATCCTGGATGGCCGGGTCTCCAACGCCTGCCTGCTGGAGCTTTTCACCGATCACGGCGCGGGCAGCCTGATCCGCTCCACCCCGCCGCGCGTGACGCCGCGCACCCCATGACCCCCGACGCGCTTGCGCAGGCGGCCCGCGCCTGTCGGCTTTTCGTGTCGGGCGTGGTCGGCCTGACCGCGGCAGACGGGCTTCCGCCCCGCTTCGGCACGCTCGCGCTCCTGTCGCCCGACGAGCCCGGCTTCTGGCCCCATGTCGAGGCCAGCCCCGAGTTCCGCGACGGCGCGCCCGACCCGCTGGACCGCTGGTCCCGCCGCACGATCGAGGCCCTTGCGGCCGAGGTCGGCGGCATGGCGGTCTTTCCCTTCGGCGGGCCGCCGTGGCACCCGTTCTTCGCCTGGGCGCTGCGTTCGGGACAGGCATGGAAATCCCCGATGCAGCTTCTGGTGCATGACCGCATGGGTCTCATGGCGTCCTATCGCGGCGGGATCGCCCTTCCTGTCCCCCCCCCGCCCGGTCCCCCCGCAGCCGCCCCCCCACCCTCGACCGGCAGCCCGGCGCCCCGCCCTGGGGGCCGCCCCGCCGGGGCGATCACGGCCGGCCGCTATGATCTCGCGGCCTGCCATGCGTGGCTCGACACGCCCGGCGGCGAAAATTGTCTTAATTCCGGCTGCCTTGCCCGCCGCGCTTGCCCGCTCAGCGCCTCTTATGGCAGGCTGGCCGGGCAATCCGCTTGGCATATGAGGCATTTTCACAGATGACACCCACGGGACACCGCCGACTGATCCTCACGCGCCACGCGAAATCGTCCTGGGACGACCCGCTGATGCAGGACCATGACCGCCCGCTCAACGCGCGCGGCCGCGCGGCCGCCTGCGAGCTGGGCGACTTTCTCGCCTCGCGCGGCCTCGAACCCGAAGAGGTGCTCTGCTCCACCGCCCTGCGCACCCGCGAAACCTGGGCCGGCGTCGCCTCGGCCGTCATCGAGACCCGCCCCGAGGTGCACTATCTCGACAGCCTCTATCACGCCTCCCCCGAGGCCATGCTGGCCGAGATCCGCAAGGCCGGCGCCCCCACCGTCATGCTGATCGGCCACAATCCCGGTATCGCCGAACTGGCCGCGGCACTGCCCGCCCGGCCACCGCTCGGCCCGGATTTCCGCCGCTATCCGACCTGCGCGACACTGATCGTCGATTTCCAGATCGCGGACTGGGCGGATCTACAACCCGGCCAGGGCTCGATGCTCGACTTCTTCACCCCCACCCGGCGCGGATAATGAAAAAGGCCTGCCGGGGCCCCCTTCATCTTCGCATAAATATCCCGGGGGTGCGGGGGCAGCGCCCCCGCCTGGCCCGGATCAGTGGCCCAGGATCTGGCTCAGGAACAGCTTGGTGCGCTCCGACTGGGGGTTGTTGAAGAACTCGTAGGGCTCGTTCTGCTCCACGATCTGCCCCTGGTCCATGAAGATCACGCGGTTCGCCACGGCCTGGGCAAAGCCCATCTCGTGGGTCACGCACAGCATCGTCATCCCCTCTTCGGCCAGCTCGATCATCGTGTCGAGCACTTCCTTGATCATCTCGGGATCCAGCGCCGAGGTCGGCTCGTCAAACAGCATGATGCGCGGGCGCATGCACAGGGACCGGGCGATCGCCACCCGCTGCTGCTGGCCGCCCGAAAGCTGGCCGGGATATTTCAGCGCCTGCTCGGGGATCTTCACCTTTTCAAGGAAATGCATCGCGGTTTCCTCGGCTTCCCTCTTGGGCACCTTGCGCACCCAGATCGGCGCCAGCGTGCAGTTCTCGAGGATCGTCAGATGCGGGAACAGGTTGAAGTGCTGAAACACCATCCCCACTTCCGAACGCACCTTGTCGATATTCTTGAGATCCGAGCTGAGCTCGGTCCCGTCGACGATGATCTGGCCCGCCTGATGCTCTTCCAGGCGGTTGATGCACCGGATCAGCGTCGACTTGCCCGAGCCGGACGGGCCGGCGATGACGATCCGCTCGCCCCGGTTCACGGTCAGGTCGATGTCGCGCAGCACATGGAAGGTGCCATACCACTTGTTCATGTTGCTGATCTGGATCGCGACCTCGTCGCTTACCGTCATGTGGCTACGGTCGATGGTTCGGTCGAGTTTCGGTTCCGACATGGCGGACTCCTTATCGATGGTCACGCTTCAGCTTGTTCTCGAGATACATCGAGTACCGCGACATGCTGAAGTTGAAGAGGAAGAAGATGGCGCCGACAAAGATGTAGGGCTCCCAGTAGATGCCCTTCCACGCGAAATCGGCGCGCACGAAGTCGGAAATGCCCTTGAGCGGATCGAACAGGCCCACGAACACCACCAGCGTGGTATCCTTGAACATGCCGATGAAGGTCGACACGATGCCCGGGATCGAGATCTTGAGCGCCTGCGGCAGGATGATCAGCCGCTGCGCCTTCCAGTAATCCAGCCCCAGCGCATCCGCGGCCTCATACTGGCCGCGCGGCAGGGCGGCCAGACCGCCGCGGATGACCTCGGCGATATAGGCGGCGGCGAACAGCGTCACCAGGATCATCACCCGCAGGATGATGTCGAAATTGGTTCCCGGCGGGAGGAAATAGTTCAGCAGAAGGCTGGCCACGAACAAAAGCGTGATCAGGGGCACGCCCCGGATGAACTCGATGAAGCATACGGACAGCGTCTTGATAAGGAACATGTCCGACTGACGCCCAAGCGCCAGCATGATCCCCAAAGGCAACGACATCACGATGCCACCCACCCCCAACGTCACCGCCAGGAGGAAGCCGCCAAATTTCTCGGACGAAACCGGGGTGATCCGGAACGGAAGTACAGATTGTATCATCCCCGACAACGGCCCCGACAGCCACGCCCAGAACAGGATGGTGACCAGGATCCCGCAGATGATGGCCAGGGTGTCGCCCCTTGGCTCGATGACGCGGAACGCGACATATCCGGCCACGGCACCAAGGATGATCATCACTTCCGGCCAGATCGAACCGCCCCACAAAAGCCAGATCGCAAGGAAGGGATAGAACACCGAGAACAGCAGCAACTGGCGCGCGAAGCCCTGGAACAGCACCGGGGCAAGTGCCACGAACAACAGCACGAAAACGAGGATCGGGCGCCAGTAAAGCTCGGGCGGGTAGAAGCCGAACAGATATTGGTGCCAGCGTTCGCGGATCACCGACCAGCAGGCCCCTGTCGCACCCTCGCCCCACCTCTCGGTGATGATCGTGCGGCATTCGGCCAGCGAGTTGGCATTCCACACCGAATGGGCAAACCACGCGAAGTAATGCGAGACCATGGCATAGACGACCAGCACGCCCGCGATGGTCAGGAAAGTGTTCAGCGGCCCCGAGAAAAGGTTCTCGCGCAGCCATTTGATCGCACCGGCCTCGGTTGCGGGCGCGGGCTGTTCGGGCAGCATCGTGTCGCGGACATAAGCGACGGTCTGGGCATGGGTATCGCTCATCTCACCGCTCCTTTAGCTTCACACGGGAATTGTAGATATTCATGCCGCCCGAGATAATCAGCGAGATCGCAAGATAGATCAGCATCATCAGCAGGATCGCCTCAAGCTCTCGTCCGGTCTGGTTCAGCGTGATACCGCCAAGCGTGCCCCGCAGGTCCATGTAGCCGACCGCGATGGCCAGCGAAGAGTTCTTCGTGAGGTTGAGGAACTGCGAGATCAGCGGCGGGATGATCACCCGCAGGGCCTGCGGCAGGATCACGAGGCTCATCGTGCGCCGCGGCCTGAGGCCAAGCGCGAAGGCCGCCTCGGTCTGCCCTTTCGAGATGGCCAGAACCCCGGCGCGGACGATCTCGGCGATGAAGGCGCCGGTGTAAAGCGACAGCGCCAGCCACAGCACCACGAAGGCGTTGGTAACATTCACACCGCCCGCGAAGTTGAACCCCCTGAGTTCGGGAATGCCGATATGAAAGCCAAGCGCAACCAGCACCGCGGCCAGCGGCCCCAGCAGAACCAGAAGCGATTGCCACCATGTCACCGGCCTCGCCCCCGTCTTTTCCTGGATCAGGCGGGCGCGGTTCAGAAGCCAGCGGTTGGCAAAAACCGACCCGACGATGACCGCTAGGATCAAAAGTGCGTTCAACGAGATAGGCGCAAGCGCCGTGTCGATTGCCCCCAAGGAACGTGAGAACTCGGCCGACGGGATCGCGGTATAGCGGTTCGTCGGTGCGATCAGACCCAGAAACAGGCTTTCCTGTGCCTCGCCGGTCTCCGCGTTGACGCGGTAGGCGTTGGGCGCGGGCATCGTCTCCGTGAACAGCGCAAGGAACACGAGGATCCACAGCAAGAGCGGCACGTTGCGGAACACCTCGACATAGATCGTCATCAGCCGCGACACGAGCCAGTTGCGCGAAAGCCGCAGCACGCCCACGAAGACCCCGATCACCGTCGCCGCGATGCAGCCCAGAAACGAGATCCACAGCGTGTTGAGCAAGCCCACAAGCAACGCGCGCGCATGCGTGCTGTCATTGGTGTAGGGCACAAGGGTCTGGGCGATATCATAGCCCGCGCGGTTCCACAGGAACCCGAAGTTGAAATCCTTGCCCAGTGCCTGAAGATTGCGGACCGTGTTATCCACCAGCCAGCCTGCGCCGGCCATGAACAACATGAACACAATGACTTGAATGGTCAGTGACCGATACCGCGTATCATAAATCAACTGACTTAGCCGAAAACCCTGTTTCGGCGGCTCCGATACCATCGCCATATTTTATCCCCTGATCCCGGATGCGCCGTCGGCTTTTGCCGTATCTTCGGGACCGCATCGGCCCCTCTCGCGTCCGGGGATACCCCCTGTGGGTGGAATGGGCCGGCGCGCCATTCCCGCGCGCCGGCCCTGTTCAGATCAACGGAACGGCGGTGCGTAAAGCAGGCCGCCTTGGGTCCATTGCGCGTTCAGACCGCGCGCCAGACCGATCGGAGTGGATTCACCAATCGTCGCGGCGAAGATCTCGCCATAGTTGCCGCTGGCCTTGATGGCGTTCTTGGCCCAGTCGTTGCTCAGGCCGATCATCGCACCAAGTTCACCCTCGACACCCAGAAGACGGTTGATTTCGGGGTTGTCGGTGCCCTTGGACAGCTCATCGATATTGGCCGAGGTCACGCCATATTCCTCGGCAGCGATCAGCGCGTAAAGCGTCCAGCGGACGATATCGCCCCATTCGCTGTCGCCATGGCGCACGGCCGGTCCAAGCGGTTCTTTCGAGATGATCTCGGGAAGAATGATGTGGTTTTCCGGGTCCGCGAAGGCCGCGCGGGTTGCGGCAAGGCCCGAAGCGTCGGTGGTGTAGGCGTCGCAGGCGCCCGCCAGATACTGCTGTTCGCCTTCCGCGTTGGTATCGATCGCGATGGGCTGATAGCTCATGTTGTTCGCCTTGAAGTAATCGGCGAGGTTGAGCTCGGTCGTGGTGCCGGTCTGGATGCAGATCGTGGCGCCATCAAGTTCCTTGGCCGAGGTAACGCCCAGATCCTTGCGGACCATGAAGCCCTGGCCGTCATAGTAGTTCACACCCACGAAATCGAGCTTGAGGTCGGTATCGCGCGAGAAGGTCCAGGTAGAGTTGCGCGACAGCACGTCGATCTCGCCCGAGGACAGCGCGGTAAAGCGCGTCTGGCCCGTGGTCGGGACATATTTGACCTTGGCCGGGTCACCAAGGACCGCCGCCGCGACCGCCTTGCAGACGGCAACGTCAAAACCCGACCAGTTACCGTTGGCATCGGGCGCGGCAAAACCGACAAGGCCGGTGTTCACACCGCAGTTCAGCTCGCCCCGTGCCTTGACATCGTCAAGCGTCGCGGCCGATGCGATCCCTGCGGCAAGACCGACTGCGGTCAGCGTGCCAAAGAATACGGATTTCGTCATGTTTACCTCTTCCTGAGTTGCTGCCCTGTGCAGGGCAGTTCTTAACGGCTTTCAAGCCTGTTAGCGTTTTGAGGTTCATCCCCAGTGGGCGAAGTGTGGGGCGATGCGCGGATTGCGTCAAGGGGCCAGTGGCTTGACGCAAGGTTCACGCCCGCCCGCGAACGGAAACTGTTCCCGCGGCGCCTTTAGGGTAACTTTGTTAGGCAGCCGCATGCAGCAGCGACCAGAACCGCGCGGCATTGCCAAGCGCGGCCTTCTTGATCGCGGCGTGTTCGGCGGCCTCTTCGTCCTCACCCCACTGCTCGATCTGCCAGTCTTCGTCGATTCGAGACAACGTCCAGGCGGCATCGGGGGTCAGCTGGCCGCGCGCCACCGCCAGCCCCAAAACAAGCGAACCGGTCATCGCCACAAGATCGTGAAGCGCCGCCAGATCGAATTCATCCAGAGCATGAACCGCCGCCGAAAGCGCGGCCCGCGCCTTAGCGGGCTGCTCGACCGGGATCACGCCCGCCGTCACCCGCAGGGGCGCCTCAAGTGCCGTCCCGGCCCAGTCGAGCCACGGATCCCAGGCCGCCGCCTGCCGCGCCACAAGCTCTTCGGGAGCCTCGGCGCGGTAGCACAGCAGGTCGGTGCCGCCGTAATCGGCGATCATCTGCGCCACCTCGGCCCTTTGCGCGCGCACCTTGTCGATGGCGGCATTCGCCGCGCGCGTCAGCGGCATGCTGACCGGATCGACCTTCCCGGTCTGCGCATCCCATTCGGCCGCGATCGCCAGGGCAAGGGCGCGGGTCGGCACGGCTAGCGGCGCCTTGGCCGGGGTCCCGACCGGACGCCCGTCCAGCACGACGGAAAAGCCCGCGTCGATTTCG
>CALMEG010000269.1 GCA_937863185.1 uncultured Paracoccaceae bacterium
AACACGCGCGAGGCGCTTTTGCTGCACACGATCGAGGGGTTTCGCCCTGACCAGATCGGCGCGATCATGGGCTGTGATGCCGATGAGGCCGCCGAACTGATCGCCATCGCGCAGCGCGAGATGGAGCGCGCGATCGCGGGCCGCGTCATGATCATCGAGGATGAGGCGATCATCGCCATGGACATCCGCTCGATCGTAGAAGAGATGGGCCACGCCGTCACCGGCATCGCCCGCACCCGCGACGAGGCCGTGCGCCTGGCCGCGAAGGACCGCCCGGACCTGATCCTGGCCGATATCCACCTGGCCGACAATTCGTCCGGCATCGACGCGGTGCTGGACATCTTCGGGCAGTTCGACACGCTTCCCGTGGTCTTCATCACGGCCTTCCCCGAACGGCTGCTGACCGGTGACAGGCCCGAGCCGGCCTTCCTGATTACCAAGCCCTATAGCGAGGATCAGGTCCGCTCGGCGCTGAGCCAGGCGATGTTCTTTGCCTCGACCGAGACCCTGGCATCCTGACGCGCGCCTTTTTGCAAGCATTTGAAACCCCGAAGAAATTCGGGGTTTTCTCTTGTTTTCGTGATGCATCGTGCGGGAACCGTGCCGGGGCTGACGCGTTTTATCTGCATCCGGGCGGGCACATGCCGCCCCCAACGATGCAGGAGAAGACCATGCTTAGAAAATCCGTTTCCGCAGGTATCGCCGCCCTGTTCCTTGCAAGCGCCGCCCAGGCCCAGGACACGCCGGTCAAGCTGATCGACGTGACCACCGACCTGACCGCGATCGAGAACCCCGCTGCGGCCACCTACTGGACCAATCTCGAGCCCGATCTTGAAACCGCGATCGCGGCCCGTCTGGCGCCCGAGCGCCTTGTCGGCCCCGATGCCGACGGCTCCGAGATCCATGTCGATATCGACGAGATCGAGCTGGCAAGCACCTGGGACAACGTTACCGACATGGCGGAATCGCGCCTTGTCGGGCAGGTGAACATCACCAGTGAAAGCGACAATTCCAAGTTCGATTCCTATTCGCTGGATGTCGCCTTCAAGGATGCGATGGTGTTCCTGCCCGAGGGCACAGACATCTCGACGCTGACGATGGACAGCGCGCAATATTACAGCGCGATGATCGAGGCTTTCGCCGACAATGTCGTGTCGCGCCTGAAATGACCTTGACGCATCCAGAAGCAGGAAAGGCCCCGGCATCCGTCCGGGGCCTTTTCGTCTCTGTTCCGGCAGGAAATGGCGGGAAACCTGCGCTCAGACGAAGCGGTTCCACAGGTTCTCAAGGCGCTCCTGCCGGCCCGATTTCGGCTGCGGGTTGATGCCTTCGCCGCGCACGCGCGCCTCGATCGTGGCAAGGTCCGAATGCAGCATCGCCTTGTTCTCGGGGGTGTCCCACGCGGCATAGCGGGCGCGGCGGTTTTCCTCCAGCGCACCGTCTTCCAGCAGGGCGGCCGCGGCCTTCAGCGCCCGCGCGCAAACATCCATCGCGCCGGAATGGGCCAGGATCAGATCCTCGGGATCAAGGCTCTGGCGGCGCAGCTTGGCGTCGAAATTCGTCCCGCCCGAGGTGAATCCGCCCGCCCGCAGGATCTCGTAATAGGCGCGGGCCATCTCGGGGACGCTGTCGGGGAACTGGTCCGTATCCCAGCCCGACTGATAGTCGTTGCGGTTCATGTCGATCGAGCCGAGGATCCCGAGGCTTGCCGCAAGCGCCAGCTCATGCTCGAAACTGTGACCGGCCAGAATGGCGTGGCCCTGTTCGATATTCACCTTCACCTCGTTTTCAAGGCCGAAACGCCTGAGGAAACCGTAAACCGTGGCCACGTCGTAATCATACTGATGCTTTGAGGGCTCCTGCGGCTTTGGCTCGATCAGGATCGCGCCCTTGAAGCCGATCTTGTGCTTGTAATCGACGACCATGCTCAGGAACCGGCCCATCTGTTCGGTTTCGCGGCCCAGATCGGTGTTCAGAAGCGTCTCGTAGCCCTCGCGCCCGCCCCACAGGACATAGTTCTGCCCGCCCAGCTTTTGCGTGGCATCCATGCAGGTCTTCACCGTCGCGGCCGACCAGGCAAAGACCTCGGGGTCCGGGTTGGTGGCGGCGCCGGCCATGAAGCGGCGGTTGGAAAAGAGGTTCGCCGTGCCCCAAAGCAGCTTGGTGCGCGACGTTTCCATCTTCGTGCCGATATAGTCGGTGATCTCTTCGAGATTGCGGGTGTTCTCGGCGAAATCCCGGCCCTCGGGGCGGATATCGGCATCATGGAAACAGAAGAAGGGCGCTTGCAGGATGTCGAACATCTCGAAGGCGACATCGGCCTTCATCCTGGCAAGGGCGATGGTGTCGCCGAACCAGGGCCGCTCGAATGTCTGGCCGCCGAACGGATCGCCGCCGGGCCAGGCGAAGCTGTGCCACCAGGCAACGGCGAAGCGCAGCTGATCCTCCATCCGGCGGCCCATGACGATCTCGTCCGGGTCGTAGTGGCGGAAGGCGAATTCGTTGCGGCTGTCTGGCCCCTCGTAACGCAGATGCGGGATGCCCTTGAAAAACTCGGTCATGTCAGTCCTCGGATTGCTGCCGCTGCCGCGCGATAGCGGGCATGGCCGTCGTCAAATGCGGATTTCAGGGCCGAAACAGGCTCTATCACGCGGGAAACGGGGGGGTGGGTGGCGATTTCGGCCCCCGCGCCGGTGGCCGCCATCAACCCAAGCCGCGCCGCGCCGAAGGCCCCGCCGAAATCGCCCGCGACCGGAACCGATACCGGCATGTCGAGCGCGGTCGCAATGGCCTGCAACCAGTAGTCCGAATGCGATCCGCCCCCCACCGCCAGAAGGCTTGCAAGCGTGGTTCCGGTGCTGGCAAGCGCATCGCGGCAGTCACGGATGGCGAAGGTCACCCCTTCAAGCACGGCGCGCGTTGCGGCCGCGCGGTCCGTGGCATGTTCCAGGCCGATGAAGGCGCCGCGGATCGCGGCATCGTTCAAGGGGGTCCGCTCTCCGCCCAGATAGGGCAGGAAGCGGGTCTTTCCGGGTGCCGCAAGTGCGCCGAGCCCCGAGGTCAGATCCTGCGCCGGAACGCCCGCAAGCTGCGAAAACCAGTTCAGCGCATCGGTTGCGGCCAGGATCACGCCCATCTGGTGCCATGTGCCGGGCAGCGCATGGCAGAAGGTGTGCACCGCGCTGGCCGCATCGGGCCGATAGCCGTCATTGGCGGCAAAAAGCACGCCCGAGGTGCCAAGTGACACGAAGGCCTGCCCCGCATGCACCACCCCTACCCCGATGCCCGAGGCGGCATTGTCGCCCCCGCCGCCGGCAATCACCACATCGCGGCGCATGCCGAAACGCTGTGCCAGCTCGGCGCGCAGCGTGCCCGACACCTCGGAGCCTTCGACCAGCCGAGGCATCTGTGCGCGCGTCATCCCCGAGGCGGCCAGAAGATCGTCCGACCAGTCGCGCGCGCCGGTATCAAACCAGCTTGTGCCCGCCGCATCGGACATCTCGGCCACATGCTCGCCGCTCAGCCACAGGCGCAGGTAATCCTTGGGCAGAAGCACGCGGGCCACCTGTTCGAAGATCGCGGGTTCGTGCCGCGCGACCCAGACCAGTTTCGGCGCGGTAAAGCCCGCAAAGACGATATTGCCGCTCAGCCGCCGGAAGATCGGATCACCGTCCAGTTCGGCGGCCTCTTCATGGGCGCGGGTGTCGTTCCACAGGATGCAGGGCCGCAGCACATCGTCCGAGGCCGAAAGCAGCGTCGCCCCGTGCATCTGCCCCGAAAGCCCGATCCCGCGCACCGCGCCAAGGCCATGCGCGGCCAGCTGGCCCAGAACCGTCTCGGCCGCGCCGATCCAGTCCGCGGGGGCCTGCTCGGACCAGCCATCCGCCGGGCGCGAGACCTTGAGGGGCGCCGAAGCCTCGGCCAGCACGCTCTGATCCGCGTCGATCAGGACGGCCTTCAGCCCCGAGGTGCCAAGATCCAGCCCGAGATACATCAGCCTGCCACCCCGTCGGGCTTCTTGCCCAGGATGATCATGCCCAGGATATCCTCGTCGGTGACCTCGTTGACGTTGACGGTGCCGACAAGCTGGCCGTTCTTCATCACGCTGGCGCGGTCGCACAGCTTCATGACGTTGTGGATGTCATGCTCGATTAGGAAGATGCCAAGGCCCTGGGCCTTCAGCTCCTCGATCAGCTCGGCCACCATCTGGGTTTCCTGCGGGCCAAGGGCGGCCGTCGGCTCGTCCATGATCAGGATCCTGGCGTTGAAATAGACCGCGCGCGCGATCGCCACGGATTGCCGCTGGCCGCCGGAAAGCGCTTTGACCGGGTCCTTGAACTTGCGGAAATTGGGGTTGAGCCGCCCCATGATCCGCCGCGTCTCGGCCTCCATCCGGGCGTCGTCGACAAATCCCGCCGGTGTCACCAGCTCGCGCCCCAGAAACAGGTTCGAGGCGGCATCGAGATTGTCGGCAAGCGCCAGCGTCTGGTAGATCGTCTCGATATTGAGCGCGCGCGCGTCGCGCGGATTGCGGATCTCGGCCCTTGCGCCATTGATGAAGATCTCGCCCGTATCCATCTGATAGGCGCCCGAGAGGCATTTGATCAGCGTGGACTTGCCCGCGCCGTTATGGCCCAGAAGGCCCACGACCTCGCCGGGATGCAGGTCGATGGACACATGGTCCACCGCCTTGATGCCGCCGAAGGCGATCGAGATGTCGCGCATCTCGACCAGAGGCGTGCCGCGTTCGGTGCTCATACCTTTTCCCCCGTGCGTTTGCGATACTGGATGTCGACCCAGACCGCGAAGACCAGAACCGCCCCAACGACGATGTTCTGGAAGGGCGCGTCGACCCCCACCATCGCCATGCCCGATTGCAGCGACTGCATGATGACCGCCCCCAGGATTGCGCCGTAGATCGTGCCGATCCCGCCGGCAAGCGCGGTGCCCCCGATGACGGCGGCGGCGATCACGCGCAGCTCGTCCAGCGTGCCGATGTCATTGGTGTGGTTGGCAAGGCGGGCCTGCGCGACAATCGCCGAAAGGCCGCACAGAAACCCCATGAGCGCGAAGACCTTCACCGTCAGGAGGCGCGTGTTGATCCCCGACAGCTGGGCCGCGCCCGGGTTGCCGCCGGTGGCGAAGATATCGCCCCCCAGCCGCGTGCGCCGCGCCACGATCGTCATGGCCACCGCCACGATCAGCAGAAGAAGAACCGAAACCGGCAGGCCGAAGGCTTCGGAATGGCCCTCGGGCATGGTCTCGCCGCGGGCCTCGAAGGCGCGGCGCAGGCGCGCGGCGGGCACCTCGTAGGAATTCAGGATCCAGATGAAGCCAAGGATCGCGGCACTGGCGATCCCGGCCAGCGTGACCTCGGCCCAGGCGGGCTTGACCGGGAATTCGTGGCCCAGCTTGTCGGCCCGTGCGCGCCAGATCACCCAGACCGCGAAACCGGCCCCCGCGATCCCCACGATCCAGGACAGCGTCGCGCCAAGGGTGCCTTCGATCCCGCCGAACAGCAGGAAATGCGAATCCAGCGGGCCAAGCGTCTGCCCGTCGGTCAGATACCAGCCGACATTGCGCCACACCAGAAGCCCGCCAAGCGTCACGATGAAGGCCGGAATGCGCTGATACCCCACCAGCCAGCCGTTGAACGCGCCGATCAGCGCCCCCGTCGCCATGCCCGCCACCATCGTCACGGGCGCGATCAGCGGATGGCCGATGCCAAGGCCAAGCGCCTGCGGCAAAAGCTGCACCTGGAACACGCCCATGACCGCCGAGCAGGTTGCCAGCAGCGCCCCCACCGACAGGTCGATGTGGCGCGTCACGATCACGAACACCATTCCCGTGGCCATGATCGCCACCGAGACGGTCTGGATCGACAGGTTGAAGATGTTGCGCGGCGTCAGGAAGCGCCCGTCGGTCACGATGTTGAACACCAGACACAGCAGCACGAAGGCGCCGATCATGCCCAGAAGCCGGGTGTCGAGTTCGAGTGTCTGGAAAAGGCTGCGCTTTGCGCCCTGTGTCTGGCGATTGGCCGATTGGGTCATGGTATGTTCCCGCAAAAAAGGTGCGGCCGGGGGCCGTCCTGGCGTGGCGGCCCCGGAAATGCCGGGGCCGCCTTCGGGCTCAGTTGCAGGGGGCGGGGCCGCCGCTCACGCCCTGGCAAAGTGCTTCCTTGGTGATCCAGCCCGCATCGACAACCGCGCCGAGGTTGTCCTTGGTGACGGGCATCGGGGCCAGGAATTTCGCGGTCATGGTGGTGCCCGCCGGAGAGGTCCATTCCATCGCGCCGTCGACCGCCGTCATCTCGGTGCCGCCGGCAAGGGCCACGGCGATCTCGCCCGCAGCCTTGCCCAGCTCGCGCGCGTCCTTCCAGACCGAGACCGTCTGGGTGCCAAGCGCCACCCGGTTCAGCGCGGCGTGATCCCCGTCCTGGCCCGAGACCGGAACGACCATGCCCTGCGCCGTCAGCGCGGCGATGGCGCCGCCCGCCGTGCCGTCATTCGAGGCGACGACCGCATCGACCTTGTTGTCCTGCGCGGTCAGGATCTGTTCCATGTTGCGCTGCGCGTTGGCGGGCAGCCAGCCGTCGGTATAGGCCTCGCCCACGATGGTGATGTCGCCCGCGTCGATGGCGGCTTGCAGCACCTCTTGCTGGCCGCCGCGCAGGAAATCGGCGTTCGGATCGGTGGGCGAGCCCTTGATCATGACGTAATTGCCCTTGGGCGCGGCCTCGAACACCGCGCGGGCCTGCATCCGGCCGACCTCGACATTGTCGAAGGTCAGGTAGAAGGCGCGGGGGTCTTCGATCAGGCGGTCATAGGCGATGACGGGGATGCCCTCGTCGGCGGCGGCCTGGACGGCGGGGCCGATTGCGGCGGTGTCCTGCGCAAGGATGATCAGCGCGTTGACGCCCTGCGCCATCAGCGATTCGATATCCGACAGCTGCTTGGCCGAGGACGATTGCGCATCGGCCGAGACATAGGTGGCCCCGGCCGCTTCCAGCGCCGACCTGATCGCCGCCTCGTCGGTCTTCCAGCGCTCTTCCTGAAAGTTGGACCAGGACACGCCGACCGTCATGTCGGCGAATGCGGAACTTGCAAAGCCTGCCGTCAGGGCGACGGCGGCCAGAATGGTCTTGTGCATGTTTTCCTCCCGTTACACGGCCACGGAGGCCTGCCCCGGCAGATTCGCGGGGATGATAGGAGCCTGCGCGTAATAAATTTAGTTGTCAAAATAAAAATGCCGGGGCAATCTGGGAATATGCGCGTGATGACTGAAAATCTGCCGCATTGCGGCATGGATAGTATGAATAATGGGCTGCGTGCGATAACTTTTATTTGCGGGGTGAACTAATGGAGCGGGCCGAAAGAAGCGCCATGCCACGCAGGCGCAAACCCGCGCCGGGTTGCGGCCCGCTGATTCCGCCCCTGTCGGAAACCGCGCGCCCCCTGCGCCAGCAGATATTCGAGCGTGTGCGCGCCGCGGGGCAGATCGCGCGGGTCCAGCTTGCCAAGGAGCTTTCGGTCAGCCCCGCATCGGTCACCACGATCACCTCGGAACTGATCGAGGCGGGCTATCTTGAAGAGGTCCGCACCGCGCGCGAGGCAGAGGGCGGGCGCGGCCGCCCGCCCACCGCGCTCGGGGTGCGGGCGGGGGCGCATCATGTGGCGGGGATCAAGCTTTCGGATCGTGAACATACCGCGGTGATCGTGGATTTCGCCGGGAACCTGGTTGCCGACGAGGCGATTGCGCGCGTGCCCGGCGCGATGGATCTTGCCGCGATTCTGGATGCAACAGAGACGCTTTTGAACCGGATCTGCGCAAAAGCCGGGATCGTCCGCGCGGATCTGAGCGCGGTCGGCCTTGGCGTGCCGGGCTTTGTCGACAGCCCTGGCGGGATCGTGCACTGGTCCCCGGTCCTGTCCACCCGGCGTGTGCCGCTGGCCGCTGCGGCCACCGCCCGGTTCGGCCTGCCCGTGCATATCGACAACGATGCCAACCTCGTGACCCTGGCCGAGCTGTGGTTCGGGGCTGGGCGGACGCTTTCGGATTTCGCCGTGGTCACGATCGAGCATGGCCTGGGCATGGGCTTCGTCATCAACCACCGGCTTTATCGCGGGGCGCAGGGCCTTGGGATGGAGCTTGGCCATACCAAGGTGCAGCTTGACGGCGCGCTGTGCCGTTGCGGCCAGCGGGGCTGCCTCGAGGCCTATGTCGCCGATTACGCCCTTGTGCGCGAGGCGCAGACCGCGCTGAACCTGACCCATCGTGAAACCCAGTCCGTGGGGATCCTGCTGGAAAGCCTTTACGACCATGCCAAGGCCGGCAATGCCGCGGCGCGTTCGATTTTTCACCGCGCCGGGCGCTATCTGGCGCTTGGCCTGTCGAATGTCGTGAACCTTTTCGACCCCGAGCTGATCATCCTGTCGGGCGAGCGGATGCGCTACGACTATCTCTATGCCAAGGAAACCCTGTCCGAGATGACGGGCATGTGCCTCAATACCGGCCGCCCCGCCCCGCGGATCGAGACCCATGCCTGGGGCGATCTTCTGTGGGCGCATGGCGCCGCAGCCCTGGCGCTGCAAGAGGTGACGGCGGGCCTGCTTGGCCCGGCGCGGGAAATGGCCGCGCAATGAAGGGGGTCTGGGGCCTCTTTCTGGCCTTTCCTGCCGCGGCCGGCCCGGTTTTCACCGATGACAGCGCCGGCCTGCCCGCCCCGCATGTCTATTCCGGCGGGTGGGAGCATTTCGTGGGCGGCGGCGTGGCCGTCTTCGATTGCAACGGCGATGCGCTGCCTGATCTTTTCGCGGCGGGCGGGGCCGGGCCCGCGGCGCTTTTCGTCAACCGCAGCGCCCCGGACGGCCCGATCCGCTTCGACCGCGCGGGCCGGGCCGATCTGACCGGCGTGACGGGCGCCTATCCGCTGGATATCGACAGCGACGGGGCGATGGATCTGGTGGTGCTGCGGGTCGGTCCGAACCTGATCCTGCGCGGCGGTGGCGATTGCAGCTTTGCCGATGCCACCGAAAGCTGGGGTCTGCCCCCGCGCGACGCCTGGACCACCGCCTTCAGCGCGACATGGGAGAAGGGGCAGGCCCGCCCCACGCTGGTCTTTGGAAATTATGTCGACAGAAGCAACCCGGACGGCCCCTTCGAGGCCTGTGAGAGCCATGACATCCTGCGGCCAGACAGCACAAATTATGCCGAAACAGAGCCGATTTCGCCGGGATATTGCGCGCTTTCCATGCTGATCTCGGACTGGCGGCGCGCGGGCACGCCCGAGCTGCGCATCTCGAACGACCGGCATTACTATGTGCGCGGCGGATACGAGCAGATGTTCCGCCTGTCGCCCCTGTCTGAGCGTGAGGACTGGGCGCGCGTGTCGCTTTGGGGCATGGGCATCGCAAGCCGGGATCTGACCGGCGATGGCCTGCCCGAGGTTATGATGACCTCGATGGGCGATCAGCTTTTGCAGATCAATCGCGGGGACAGGTTCGAGAACGCGCCCTACACGATCGGCACTTATGCGCAGCGCCCGTTTCTGGGCGATGACGGGCGCCCCTCGACCGGGTGGCATGCCGAATTCGGCGATGTCGACAATGACGGCCGTGCGGATCTGTTCATCGCCAAGGGGAATGTGGATCAGATGCCCGGCAACGCGATGCACGACCCGAACAACCTGCTGATGCAGCGCAGCGATGGCAATTTCACCGAAGCGGCGCTTGATGCCGGCATCGCCACCACCGCGCGGGCAAGGGGCGCGGCGCTTGCCGATCTGAACGGTGACGGGCGCCTGGATATCGTCGTGGTCAACCGCCGCGCCGCAATGGAAATCTGGCGCAATACCACGGTGGAAACGGGAAATTGGGCTGGAATAGAGCCTATGATGCCTGCCCCCAACCGCAACGCCGTCGGCGCCTGGGTGGAGCTGCGAAGCGAAGCGGGCGTTCAGGCGCAAGAGGTCACCGTGGGCGGCGGTCACGCGGGCGGGCAGGCCCTACCGCTGCATTTCGGGCTGGGCCGGGCCGACCGGGCCGAGGTTCGCGTGATCTGGCCTGATGGCACCGCCGGGCCGTGGCAGGTCGTTCCGCTGAACCGCGTCACCGCGATCCCCCGCGGGGGTTAGCGGTCGACGGGCAGGCCGCTTGGTACGGTTTCGGGAATGCCCATGCGCCCCCTGAGGGCCACCGGATCGGACAGCGTGGCAAGAAAGGCCATCAGCGCGTCCAGCTCGGCCGTGCTCAGCATCTGGCCCGGACCGGCGGCGGCGGCGATCACGGCAACCTCGGCGGGGGCGTCAAGGATGGCCCAGTCCGGCTTGGTTCCCGGCAGATCGGGCAGGGGCGCATCGCGGCGATACTGCGCAAGCCCTTCGGACCGCGCGGCGTGATCGGCCAGAAAGGCGCGCAGGTCGGCATGCGCCCCGGCATGCCCCCAGGGGCCGGTCTGCACGACATTGCGCAGCGAAGGCGTGCGGAAGGCAAAGCGATCGCCGGGCTGCCCGGTCACGCGGAACCGCCCGTCATCGCGGCTGTGGTTCTCGAAGCGTTCGGCCTTGCCCGGCCCGATCTGGGGCGCGGCCATGGCATGGAAATCGTGATCCGTCTGGAACGGGCCCGAATGGCATTCCGAACATCCCTTTGGGCCGAAGAACAGGGCAGCCCCTTCCGCTTCGGTCGCTGAAAACGTCTCTGTTCCGCGCAAAACCGCATCGAACCTGCTGCTGTCCGAACGCCATTCCGCGGCGATGAAGGCGGCGATTGCGTTCGAGATGTCGGTAAAGGCGATGGGGCGCCCGGCGGCGATCTCGGGGTAGATCTCTTCGAACCGCGTGCGATAGGCGGGCAGGGCCGCCACCCGCGCGGAAATCCGGTCCCAGGCCCCGCCCGGCCCCGTGATCCGGCCCGAGCGGACGGCCTTCGAGATATCGTTCTCGCTGTAATGGCCGGCCATCTCGTCGGGTGACAGCACGGGAAACATCGTCTGCGCGGACAGGACCGAGACGAAGCCCGTGACCATCTCTTCCTCCATCGGGGTGCGCAGGCCCGAGGGGCGGGCGGGATCGGCCTCGATCCGGCCGTCATGGAAGAGGCGCGTGAACTCCAGCGCGCCAAGATTGAACAGCGCGGGGGAGTTTCGCGGAATCCGCTGCTCGGGCAGGTTGGCCGGATCGGCCCGGCGCGCAGGCCCAAGGCCGATGCCGCCTTCGCCAAGCCCAAGCGGCAACCCGTCCGAGGTGGCAAAGCGCGGATGATGGCAGCTTGCGCAAGAGATATTGCGATTTCCCGACAGGACAGGGTCGAAAAATAGATCGCGCCCCAGCATCGCCTCGGCCATGTCGACGGGGGCGTAATCGGCATCCATGACGGCGCGCGGCAGGGGCAGGTCCGCCGGTTGGGCCAGCAGCGGGCCGCCCAGCATCAGGCCCGCGGCCCAAAGCGCTATTCGGTTTCCGAGGATCTTGCCCAAAGGTTGATTGCCTCGTCGGTTGCGTGAAGGTCGATCTCGGCCAGTTCGGCATCGCTGAAACGAAGATTGCCGATGGCGCCGGCGCAATCCACCACCTGCTCGGGGTGCGAGGCGCCGATCAGCGCGCTGGTGATCGCATCGTCGCGCAGCACCCAGGCGATGGCCATCTGCGCAAGGCTTTGCCCGCGCCGCTCGGCGATGGCGTTCAGCGCGCGGATCTTGTCGATCGCGGCGGGGCTCAGCGCCTCGGGGGAAAGCGATTTTCCCTGTGTGGCGCGCGACCCCTGCGGCACGCCGCCAAGGTATTTCCGCGTCAGCATCCCCTGCGCCAGCGGCGTGAAGGCAATCGCCCCGGTGCCCAGCCCGGCCAGGGTTTCTTTCAGCCCGTCGCGTTCGATCCAGCGGTTGAGCATGTTGTAGCTGGGCTGGTGGATCAGCAGGGGCACGCCCAGATCCATCAGGATCCGCGCCGCCTCGCGCGTGCGGTGGGCGTTGTAGGACGAGATCCCGATGTAAAGCGCGCGCCCCGAACGCCAGATGTGCTCCAGCGCGCCCATCGTCTCTTCCAGCGGGGTGTCGGGATCGAAGCGGTGCGAATAGAAGATGTCGACGTAATCGAGCCCCATGCGCCGGAGCGACTGGTCGCAAGAGGCGATCAGGTATTTGCGGCTGCCCCATTCGCCATAGGGCCCCGGCCACATGTCGTAGCCGGCCTTGGACGAGATGATCAGCTCATCGCGGTATCCGGCGAAATCGGTGCGCAGGATTTCCCCGAACGCCGCTTCGGCGCTGCCGGGGGGCGGGCCGTAATTGTTGGCCAGGTCGAAATGGGTGATGCCGTGGTCAAAGGCCGTGCGGCAGATCGTCTGCTTTGTCGCATGCGCGGTGTCATGGCCGAAATTGTGCCACAGGCCCAGGGATATGCGCGGCAGCCTCAGGCCCGACCTGCCGCAGGCCAGGTATTGCATGCGTTCGTAACGATCCGCGGCCGGAGTGTAGCCCATTCCATCCCCCCAATCGGTGATAGCGTAAACAGACCACAGCGGCAGGCCGCGTTCAAGTTGCGCTTGCATCACGGCTTTGCCAAGTTGGCCCAAAGGGGGACCGATGGTGTCGGCATTATTGCAAGTTTGGGCGTTTCTGCGGGGGCTTTCGGGCCGGGTCGAGGCCACGAACCTTTCGCTCGTCGCGGCCGGGGTCGCGTTTTACGCGATGTTTGCCGTCTTTCCGGGCCTGACGGCGACCATATCGGTCTGGGGCATGGTGGCCGACCCGGCGGTGATCGAATCCTACCTTGCGGTTGCCGATGATTTCATCCCGCCCGAGGCCTATGAGATCCTGAACGAACAGATCATGTCCCTGCTGGCGGCGCCGCGCGCAAGGATCGGCCTGACCACGATCTTTCCCGTCGCCATCGCGCTTTTCTCGGCGCGGGCGGGGGTGGGGGCGCTGGTGCGCGCGCTCAACGTGATCCATGGCACGCGTCAGCGCACCACGCTTTGGACCCTGATCACCGGCTATGTCATGACGCTGGCCCTTGTGGCGGTGATGCTGGCGGCGCTGGCAACCGTGGTCGTGGTTCCCGTCGCGTTGAAGTTCCTGCCGCTGGGGGCGTTCACGGGCTGGCTTCTTTCGGCGCTGCCATGGGGGGCGATGCTGCTTTTGATGCTGAGTGCGCTTGGCATCCTTTACCGCTACGGCCCCAATACCGAGGGGCACCGCGATCCGTTCCTGACCTATGGTGCGGTTGTGGCCACGCTGGTCTGGGCGCTGGTGTCGCTGGGCTTCACCTTCTACCTGACCAATTTCGGCGCCTACAACAAGATCTACGGCTCTATCGGGGCGGTCATCGCGCTTCTGATGTGGCTCTATCTCTCGGCTTTTTCGGTTCTTCTGGGGGCCGCGCTGAATGCGGAACTGGCCGCGCGGAGGCGCCGCGCGGCCGGACCGGAGGCCTAGAAGTCGAACTTCACGCCCTGCGCCAGCGGCAGCGCGGCCGAGTAGTTCACCGTGTTGGTCTGGCGCCGCATATAGCCCTTCCAGGCGTCCGAGCCGGATTCGCGCCCGCCGCCGGTTTCCTTCTCGCCGCCGAAGGCGCCGCCGATCTCGGCGCCCGAGGGGCCGATATTCACATTGGCGATGCCGCAATCCGAACCGGCCGCGGACAGGAAGGCCCCCGCCTCGCGCATGTTCAGCGTGAAGATGCATGAGGACAGGCCCTGCGGCACGTCGTTCTGCATCGCAAGCGCCTCTTCCAGCGTGTCGTAGCCCATGACGTAAAGGATCGGGGCGAAGGTCTCTTCGCGCACGCAGGCGCTCTGGCCGGGCATCTCGACGATGGCGGGCTCGACATAGGCGCCGCCCTGCGGCACGCCTTCGGCCACGGCGCGCCCGCCATGCACCGTGCCGCCCTCGGCGCGGGCCTGTTCCAGCACGCCCAGCATCCGGTCGCGCGCGGCATGGTCGATCAGCGGGCCGACAAGCGTGGTGGCCTTGCGCGGATCGCCGACGGGCAGGCTGGCATAGGCCCTGGTCAGCCGCTCCACCAGCGCCGCGCGGATCGGGACGCGCGCGGTGCCCCGCCGCGGTGAGGCGCCGCGCGGTCCGGGGTGGCCCGCGGGCGAGGGCGCGATGGCCGGCCTGGCCATGTCGAGATCGGCCGATTCCGCCACGATCATCGCGTTGTTTCCGCCCAGCTCCAGGATCGAGCGGCCGAAGCGTTCGGCCACTTTCGGCCCCACGATCCGCCCCATCCGCGTCGATCCGGTGGCCGAGATCACCGGAACCTCGGGCGAGGTCACCAGCGCCTCGCCCAGATCCGGCCCGCCGATGACCAGTTGCGCAAGGCCTTCGGGCGCGTCGGCGCCAAAGCGGCGGATGGCGCGTTCAAGGATCTTCATCGAGGCCATGGCCGTCAGCGGCGCCTTTTCGGAGGGCTTCCAGATGATCGGATCGCCGCAGACCAGCGCAAGCGCGGCGTTCCAGCTCCAGACCGCGACGGGGAAGTTGAAGGCCGAGATGATGCCGACCGGCCCGATCGGGTGCCAGCTTTCCATCATCCGGTGGCCCGGACGCTCGCTTGCGATGGTCAGGCCGTAAAGCTGGCGCGACAGGCCCACGGCGAAATCGCAGATGTCGATCATCTCCTGCACCTCGCCAAGCCCTTCCGAGGTGATCTTGCCCGCCTCCAGCGTCACAAGCGCGCCAAGCGCGTCTTTCGAGGCGCGCAACTCCTCGCCCAGAAGGCGCACCAGCTCGCCCCGCCGAGGGGCGGGCACCTCGCGCCAGGCGCGGAAGGCGGCCTGGGCGCGGGCGATCACGGCGGGCATTTCGGCCGCGGGGGTTTCGCGCAGCGTCGCAAGCGTGGCCCCGTCGACCGGAGAATGCACCGCCAGCGTGCCGCCCGTTACCTGCAAAGCGTCAAGGCCGAGGGATTTGAAGATCTCGTCTGTGGTCATGTCATTCTCCCTGTGTTGTGACGGTGGCGCGCTGCTCCCCAAGCCCCATCGAGACAAGGATGGGACGTTCCTTCTGGCGCGCCTGAAATACAGATTTCGACCCTATTCCGGCCCAGTCGGCCAGGATGAGCGATTGTGCCACCGCCCCACCAAGCGTCGTGCCGGGACCGGTGACGATGAAGAGGTCGGGTGCGAATTCCCGCGCGGCGATGGTGACGGCACGGGTGAAATCGTAGGGCTCCAGCACCTGATGGCCAAGCGTATAGTCCCAAAGCGCGTGAGGATCGGTCGCGCCGGGCCACCAGATCGCCCCGCGCCCGTCGATCAGCGGGATCTGCGGCTGCCCGAACAGGCCGGGCGAAATCCGTTCGCGCCCCGCGCGCGCCACCGGCGCCTGAAGGGCACTGTGGAAGGCCGCGTGATTGGCAAGCCGCATCGGAAAGCGGCCCTGTTCCGGCGGAACGGCGACTTCGAAGGCCGCAAGCCCCGCCTCGTTCCCGGCCAGGACCAGCATCCCGCCAAGGTCGATCGACAGGCCCAGAACATGGCCGGGCCGGGCGGCGATCTCGGCAACCAGCGCAAGCAGCGCGGCCTTGCGGGCGGGGTTCGGGCGCCAGTCCTCTTCCACGAAGGGATGGATGATCTGGCCGCCGATCAGCGCCTCCTGCATCAGGGTGCCCATGGTATTGACCACCTCGAAGCCGCCCTCGGGATCAAGCGCGCCACCGCAGGCAAGCGCGGAATACCAGCCCATGGAATTGCCGGTGACCGCCACCACCTCGACCCCGCGAAGGGCGCGGAAGTCGGCCAGCGTCGCGGCATAGATCAGCGCCGAGGCATTGTCCCCCCGCGTGTGGCGCGCCACGGAATAGCTTGCCGCGCCATCAAGCGCCGTCAGGCTTTCCTGGCCAAGTGCTGCGCGCCGCGCATCGAAGCGGGCCAGAAGGGCGCGGTCATGGAAATGGCGCGACAGGACGCCCAGTTCCGTCTTGGTATAGGTGCCCCGGCCGGGGCAGATCACGACCGCCCTCATTTGCCCGCCAACCGCAGCGCGGCCTCTGCGATGCCTTCGGCCGAGGGCAGCGTGGCCGCGTAGGCGGGGCCGGTGGCGATGAAGCTGTCCTCGGCGGTGAGGCGCGCGAAGGACCGCCGCCCCGCTTCGGCAAGATGCGTCATCAACGCCTCGGACAGGTTTCCGCTGCGCCGGCATTCGTCCACCACCAGCACATGCGCGCAGTCTTCGGTTGCGCGCAGGATCGCGTCGACGGGCAGCGGCGCAAGCCAGCGGATGTCAATCACGCGGGCCTGCACGCCCTTTTGCGCAAGTGCGGCCATCGCCTGATGCGACAGGTAGCAGCCATTGCCATAGGTGACGATCGCCACGTCGCGCCCGGTGCCGTGCTGGCCGGTCTGCCCCAGCCCGATCCGCGTATCCGGGGCGGGATAGAGCCGCATCCAGCCACCGTCCTTCTCGGCCAGCAGGTCGCGCATCGGGTAAAGCGCGATGGGTTCAAGAAAGACCACAAGGCGTTGTTCTTCGCGCGCAAGGCGCACGCATTCGCGCAGCATCATGGCCGCATCGGCGCCGTTCGAGGGGCAGGCAAGGATCAGCCCCGGAATGTCGCGCAGCACGGCAAGGCTGTTGTCGTTGTGGAAATGCCCGCCGAACCCCTTCTGATAGCCCAGCCCCGCGATGCGCAGGACCATAGGGTTCGTGTATTGCCCGTTCGAGAAGAAGGGCAGCGTCGCCGCCTCGCCGCGGATCTGATCCTCGGCATTGTGCAGATAGGCCAGGAACTGGATCTCGGGGATCGGCAGGAAACCGTTCTGGGCCATGCCGATGCCAAGGCCAAGGATGGATTGCTCGTCCAGCAGCGTGTCGATCACCCGGTCGGGGCCAAAGCGCGCCTGAAGCCGCTGCGTCACGCCATAGACCCCGCCCTTGCGGCCCACATCCTCGCCCATCAGGGCAATTTCCCGGTGTTCCAGCATCAGGTCGGTCAGCGCCCAGTTGATCAGCTTCGACATCGGCTGCGGCTCGGCCATGGCGGCAAGCTCGGGGCCGAAGGCGGCCGCGCGGGTGTCGGTGCCGGGGCCGTTGTCGGGCCTGCACCGGCGCGGCGGCGGGATCAGGCTGGCCATGACATCGGCAGCACTTTTCAGCCGCGGCCGGGTCACGGCCCTGTCGGCCACGCGGGTCACGCGATCCTGGGTTTCGGTATAGATCTTCAGCGCCTCCTGGGGCGAAAGCGCGCCGGCCTGGTGCAGCAGGCGCACCGAATGCAGCAGCGGATCGTTGGCTTCCTCTGCCTCGACCTCTTCGCGGGCCATGTAGGTGGTGGGCATGTCGGCCCCGGCATGGCCGTAAAGCCGCACGGTGCGCAGATGCAGGAAGGCGGGCTTGCGGCGGCGGCGCACGAAATCGGCCGCCTCCGAGGCCACGCGGAACGTGTCGTAAAGATCCAGCCCGTCGGCATGGAAATAGCGTATCCCCGGACGCGCCTGCATCGCGGCGGCGATCCAGCCTTTCGGCGTTTTCGTGGAAATGCCGATCCCGTTATCCTCGCACACGAAGAGGATCGGCATCGGAAGCGCCTGATAGGCCGTCCAGCTTGCCGTGTTGAACGCCCCCTGCGCGGTCGAGTGATTGGCCGAGGCATCCCCGAACGAGCACATCACGATGGCGTCGTCCCCAAGCACGCGGTGTTCGGGCGGGTGGCGGCGCGCAAGGCCGATGGAATGGGCCACGCCCACCGCCTTGGGCAGGTGGCTGGCAATCGTCGATGTCTGCGGCGGAATGTTCAGCGCGGCCGAGCCCAGCACCTTGTGCCGCCCGCCCGAGATCGGATCTTCGCAGGACGAGGCGAAGGACAACAGCATGTCCCAGGTGATGCTTTGCCCCGGCACCTGATCGGCGCGCGCGATCTGGAAGGCCGCGTCGCGGTAATGCAGGAAGGCCATGTCCGCGGGGCTGAGCGCATGGGCGACCGCCGCCATCCCCTCATGCCCCGATGAGCCGATCGTGTAGAACCCCTGGCCCGCCTTCTGCATCGCCCGGCTGGTGCGGTCCAGCGCCCGGCTAAGGCATTGCGCGCGAAACAGCGCCACCGCCTCTGGGGCCGAAAGCCCTGCAACAGGGTCTTTTCCAACGGGAAAATCCTGCGCCGCAACGCGACGCAGGAAATTGTCATGGACGATCTGGGAACGTGGCATAAATCCCTTTCTGTCGTTCTCAGTAGAAGGCCTGCAACCCCGTGATGGCCCGCCCGATGATGAGGGCGTGCACGTCATGCGTGCCTTCATAGGTATTCACCGTCTCCAGGTTGACCATATGGCGGATCACCTGGAAATCCTCTTGGATGCCGTTGCCGCCATGCATGTCGCGGGCGTGGCGCGCGGCCTCAAGCGCCTTGCCGCAGTTGTTGCGCTTGATGATCGAGATCATCTCGGGTGCGGCATTGGCCTCGTCCATCAGACGGCCGACGCGCAGGCAGGCCTGGAGGCCAAGGCTTACATCGGTCAGCATGTTGGCCAGTTTCAGCTGGAAAAGCTGGGTCTGGGCAAGGGGGCGGTCGAACTGCTTGCGGTCAAGGCCGTATTGGCGCGCGGCATTAAGGCAGAACTCGGCCGCGCCCATCACGCCCCAGGCGATGCCATAGCGGGCCCGGTTGAGACAGCCGAACGGGCCCTTCAGCCCCTCGACGCCGGGCAGCAGGGCATCCTCGCCCACCTCGACATCCTTCATCACGATCTCGCCGGTCACCGAAGCCCGGAGTGAGAGCTTGCCTCCGACCTTCGGTGCCGACAGCCCGGCCATGCCCTTTTCAAGGACAAAGCCGCGGATCTTGCCGCCATGCGCCTCGGACTTGGCCCAGACGACGAAGACATCCGCGATGGGCGAATTGGAAATCCACATCTTCGTGCCGTTCAGCACATAGCCGTTCGCGGTTTTCTTCGCGGTGGTCTTCATCCCCGCCGGGTCCGAGCCCGCATCGGGTTCGGTCAGCCCGAAGCAGCCGATATATTCGCCCGAGGCCAGTTTCGGCAGGTATTTCCTGCGCTGCTCTTCCGAGCCATAGGCATAGATCGGATACATCACGAGAGAGCTTTGCACTGACATCATCGAGCGATAGCCGCTGTCCAC
>CALMEG010000270.1 GCA_937863185.1 uncultured Paracoccaceae bacterium
TCAGGCGTTTGCCCGACATGTCGTAAAGCAGATACCCCTCGCGCCGGTCGATCACCATCGGCGTGCCGGCCTCTTCCCAGAACCGCGTCTTGCCGGGGTTCCAGTACTCGGCGGCCTTCTCAAGAAGTTCCTTCTTCGACTCGAAGGAGAAGTAACCGTAGTTGAACACCTGATTCTCCCATGTTGCAACGTCAGGCTAGCATCCAGCGCCTGCCTTGCAACCATTTTTGTGGCAAGTCGGGCATTTTATCTGTCGACTACCTGCCTTTTTGGTTATATTTCGGGCATTGGAGGGCGTGATGACCCAGAAAAAGTCCAAGAAAGTTACGCGGCACGAACGGATCCTTGCGGCACTCGATGCCAATCCGGCACTGCGCGTGACCGAACTTGCCGAGTTGCTTTCGGTCTCGGCCGAAACAGTGCGCCGCGACCTGAGCGAGCTGGACGATGCGGGCCGGATCAACCGCACCTATGGCGGCGCCGTGCGAAGCCAGGTCTTCGAGCCGGCCCTGACCGAGCGGCTCAAGCTCAGGATCGAAGAGCGCCGCCTGATCGCGGCGACGGCCGTGACGGCCGTTCAGGATGTCGAAAGCATGTTCATCGGCGGCGGTGCCACGACGTTGCATTTCGCGCGCGCCCTGCGTTCAAGCACGCGGCCCATGACCGTCATCACCTCGTCCTTCAGCATCGCCACCGAGCTTTCCTCGAACCCGCTGATCCAGGTGATGGCCCTGCCCGGCATCGTCGAGGCGAAGGAGGGCATGGTTCAGGGGCCCGAAACCCTGGCCGCGATCCGCAGATACCGCCCGCCGCTTGCGGTCATCGGCGCCTCGGGACTGGACGCCAGCGGCGTGAGCGAGGCCCTTCTGGCCGCGGCACAGGTCTATTCTGAGATGATCGCCAATGCAGACCGCGCTCTGATCCTTGCAGACAGCTCCAAATATGACCGCCGGGCGCTGCAAGGCATCACCCCGTGGTCGCCCCGCGTACAACTGATCTGCGACATCGCCCCCACGGGGACCATGGCCACCGCGATCGAGGCTGCGGGCGCATCGGTCATCGAGGCAGGTAAACCTTAGCCTTGCCCCCGCAAGACCTGCGCGCAAAACTGCCCGAACTTTCTTGTGAAAAAAGGGCGGCAGCATGGATATCGGCATTCTCGGCACCGGCAGCATCGCTTCGGCACTGGTCGAGGGCATCGCGCCCGACGGCCACCGCATCACCGTCTCGGAGCGCAGCGCCCCTCGCGCGGCGCGGCTGGCCGGCATGTTCGCAAATGTCCGCGTGGCCCCCAACCAGGAGGTGCTAGACACAAGCGAGGTGGTGTTTCTCGGGCTTCTGGCTGCGGCCGCCCCCAAGATCCTGAAAGGGCTGCACTTCCGGCCCGATCAGCGCATCATCTCACTGATGGCGGGCGCGACACTGGCCGAGGTGGCCCCGCTTGTCGCGCCGGCGGGGGCGGGGGGCCTCCCCCCGCCCCTTTCCCGCCTCCCCCGGGGCGGAGCGCCCGTCCTGCTGATGGGCGAGGACGAGCCCGCCCGGACGATCCTGGGCGCCCGGAACCCGATCTTCCGGATGCAGAACGCGCAGGAACTTCAGGCCTATCTTTGTGCGCAGGCGGTCCTGTCCCCGGCGGCCGCGCTGGTGGGCGAAACCGCCGGCTGGCTAGGCGCGCGGGTCGAAAACGCCGCCCAGGCCGAGGCATTCCTGCGCACGCTGATCGGCACCAGCCTGCTTGGGTCGGCTGTCGCGCCACTCTTGCAGGCGCTGGACACGCCCGGCGGCTACAACCAGCGCCTGCGCGCACATATGCAGGGCCATGGCATGGGGGCGGCGCTTGTCTCGGGCCTCGACGCACTGGAACGCGGCGACTAGGCGGCGATCCCCCGGCCCGGCGCCTGCCCGTTTGCACAACCTCCCAGGTGTGATAGTGCTTGGCCATACCTCAAGGACACCGACCATGAGCGACAATCCCTATTCCGATCTGCCCGAACGTGCCTTCTGGCGCCCTTCGATCAGCGCGCGCAACCCGCTTTCGCTTGTCGATCTTTACGAAAAGAAGTTCGAACTGACGCAGAGCGACCGGATCGTCACTGCCGGAAGCTGCTTTGCCCAGCATATCGCCCGCAAGCTCAAGGCCAGCGGCTTCACCTTCTGCGATTACGAGCCCGCCCCGCCGCAGCTGCCCGCGCATCTGCACGGCGCGTTCAATTACGGCGTCTATTCCGCGCGCTATTGCAACATCTACACCGTGCGCCAGTTGCTGCAGACCTTCGACCGGGCCTATGGCCATTTCACGCCGCAGGAACCCGCCTGGAGCAAGGACGGCGGTGTCGTCGACCCGTTCCGCCCGGCGCTTGAGCCCGAGCCCTTCAAGGATGTGGACGAGCTTGAGGTCGCCCGCGAAAGCCACTTGAAGTCCGTCCGCGACGTATTTGAAAAATCTGATCTTTTCGTCTTCACCATGGGCCTAACCGAAGGCTGGGTGTCGCGCGGCGACGGCGCGGTCTTCCCGCTTTGCCCCGGCACCGCAGCCGGCAGCTTCGACCCCGATGCCTATCAGTTCGTGAACTTCACCTACCCCGAGATCCATGCCGACCTCATGGCCTTCATCGAGCGGCTGCGCGGCGTCAATCCGGGCGTGCGGCTTTTGCTGACGGTCTCGCCCGTGCCGCTGGTGGCCACGATGTCGGGCGACCATGTGCTCTCGGCCACGTCCTATTCGAAATCGGTGCTGCGGGCGGTTGCCGGGCAGGTCTCGAAAGAGCTCGATTTCGTCGATTACTTCCCGTCATACGAGATCATTGCCGCGGCGCCGATGCGGGGCATGTTCTTCGAGCCGAACATGCGCGAGGTGAACCCCGCCGGGGTGGATTATGTCATGTCGCATTTCTTCCGCCAGCACGCACCGCAAGCCGGCGCCCCCGCCCCCGCCCCGGCGTCGGAAACGCCATCGGCGGCCGAGCGAAGCGATGTCGAGATCGTCTGCGAAGAGATGATGCTGGATACGGGCAGGTAGCATGCTGGTCATCCTGGGCGATTCCCACACGATCGCGCTTCACAACGGTCTGGCCAAGCTGGATTCGCGCACCAGGCGCGCCGCGCGGGGCAGTTTCGGCGAGGTCGTGGTGCGCGACCTCAGCCACGGCTACAAGTTCTTTGAGCCGTTCTTCGAACTTGACGATCAGGGTGTGCGTTTAACCGATCCGCGCGCCGTGGGCATTCTCTCGAAACTTCCCGGCGGCTTCGCCCCGATCACGGCAAACGATCCGCGGGATTTCCTGTTCTGCTTCGGTTTTCATCCAAGCGCGACGATGGATGTGAAACGCTGGCTGACCCATACGGCCGCGCGCAGCACACCCGGCAAACAATATATCTCGGAGGCGCTGGTCCGGGCGGCGGTGCAGGAGCATACCCGCCCGATGCTGGATTTTTTCCGCCTGATGCAGAAGATGAACGTGCGCTTTTCGGTCGTGATGTGCTGCCCGCTGCCGCGCAGCTTCATCACCGAAGAGCGGCGGCCGCTAATTTCCGAAGATGACATCCTGGCCTATCACCAGCTTTACCGTCAGACCTTCGCAGCCGAACTTGACCGGCTTGGCGTACGCTACTTCACGCCGCCGGAAAGCACCTTCGACGGCCCGTGGCTGAAGGAAGACTATGTGAACCGCAAGGGTATCGGGGATTATCACGCCGATGCGCGCTATGGTGCGCTGATGCTGAAGAAGATCATCGGGGCCCTGACCGAAGGGCGCCGCGTTCCGCCGCCCACACCGCGCGAAATCCTTGGGGGGCTGCGTCGCAAGGCCGGGCGGCTTGTCCGGCGGGTCAGGGGGGCGACGGCCAAGCGCCAGGCGGGTTAGACCTTCCCGCGAAAAGATCGGCCCCCGCCCGCAGGATGCAGGCGGGGGCATTTTCGTCGATCAGGCCAGATCGAAGCGATCGGCGTTCATCACCTTAGTCCAGGCCGCCACGAAATCGCGCACGAACTTCTCGTGGTTGTCGTCCTGGGCATAGACCTCGGCGTAAGAGCGCAGGACCGAGTTCGAGCCGAAGACAAGATCCATCCGTGTCGCCGTCCACTTCACCGCGCCGCTCTTGCGGTCGCAGATCTGGTAGACACCGTTCTCGGCCGGTTTCCAGGTATTTGCCATGTCGGTCAGGTTGACGAAGAAATCGGTCGTCAACGCGCCTACACGGTCGGTCAGAACGCCATGCGCCGAGCCGCCGTGGTTGGTGCCCAGAACCCGCATGCCGCCGACCAGGACGGTCATCTCGTTGGCGGTAAGACCCATTAGTTGCGTGCGGTCCAGCATCAGCTCTTCGGGGCTGACCACATAGTCCTTTTTCAGCCAGTTGCGATAGCCGTCATGGATCGGTTCGAGCGGCTCGAAGCTTTCCGCGTCAGTCATCGCGTCGGTGGCATCGCCCCGGCCCGGAGCGAAGGGCACGGTGATGTCGAAGCCCGCGGCTTTCGCGGCCTGTTCGATCCCCACACCACCGGCCAGCACGATCACGTCAGCCACCGAGGCCCCCGCTTCGGCCGCGATCGGCTCAAGCACCGAAAGCACCTTTTGCAGGCGGGCGGGTTCGTTGCCCTCCCAGTCCTTCTGCGGGGCCAGACGGATGCGCGCGCCATTGGCGCCGCCGCGCAGATCCGAGCCGCGGAAGGTCCGCGCGCTGTCCCAGGCGGTGGAGACAAGGTCGGCCACCGAAAGGCCCGCAGCCGCGATCTTCGCCTTTACCGCCGCCACGTCATAGGCGGTGCTGCCCGCGGGCACCGGATCCTGCCAGATCAGGTCCTCGGCCGGAACTTCCGGGCCGACATAGCGCGCCTTCGGCCCCATGTCGCGGTGGGTCAGCTTGAACCAGGCGCGGGCGAAGACATCGTCGAAATAAGCCGGATCGGCCATGAATTTCTGGCAAATCGCGTTATAGACCGGGTCGACCTTCATCGCCATGTCGGCATCGGTCATCATCGGGTTGTGGCGCTTCGACGGATCGGACGCATCAAGCGGCTTGTCCTCGTCCTTGATGCTGACCGGTTCCCACTGCCAGGCGCCCGCGGGGGATTTGCGCAGCTCCCAATCATGCCCGAACAGCATTTCGAAGAACCCCATGTCCCACTTGGTCGGGTGGGTCGTCCAGGCACCCTCAAGACCAGAGGTCACCGCATTCGCGGCCTTGCCGCCCATTTTCGGGTTCGTCCAGCCCATCCCCTGCTCGCACACATCGGCGGCTTCGGGGTCGGCGCCAAGCACGCTTGCGTCACCATTGCCGTGGGTCTTGCCGACGGTATGCCCGCCTGCGGTAAGCGCCACGGTTTCTTCATCGTTCATGGCCATGCGCGCGAAGGTCTCACGGACCTGGGCGGCGGTCTTCAGCGGATCCGGCTTGCCGTTCACGCCTTCGGGGTTCACATAGATCAAGCCCATCTGCACGGCGGCCAGCGGGTTTTCCATGGTCGAGGGATCCTCGACATTGCCATAGCGTTCGTCGGACGGGGCCAGCCACTCCTTCTCAGCGCCCCAGTAGGTGTCCTTCTCGGGGTGCCAGATGTCGGCGCGGCCATAACCGAAGCCGAAGGTCTTCAGGCCCATGTTCTCATAGGCGACGGTGCCGGCGAGGATGATCAGGTCTGCCCAGGAGATCTTGTTGCCGTATTTCTTCTTGATCGGCCACAGCAGGCGGCGCGCCTTGTCCAGGCTGACGTTGTCGGGCCAGCTGTTGATCGGCGCGAAACGCTGGTTGCCGGTGCCGGCACCGCCGCGCC
>CALMEG010000271.1 GCA_937863185.1 uncultured Paracoccaceae bacterium
CGGGTGGGCGAGAGGGTGAATTGCGCCGCCGAGATGTTCGAGGGCACGACCACCGCCCTAATCCCGCCGAAGAAGCGGCACTGAGCCGGGCGCGCCCGTATCCCGGTTTTCTGAAAGCCCGGCACGGGAGGTCGCGCCGGGGACCACTGGAGCAACAAGACGGCGGGGCTGTCCCCGTGATCCGAGGAGGAAAGATGACTGGTTTCCTGATATTCATCCTGGCCCTGCTGCCCATCGCCACGGTGTTCCTGCTGCTGGTGGTGCTGGAACGCTCGGCCAAGCTTTCGATGTTCGTGGCCTACCTTGTTACGGCGGCAACGGCCCTTCTGGTTTGGGGCACCGACCTAAACAAGGTTCTGGGGGCCACCGCCAACGGGGCCATTACCGCGATCAGCCTGCTTTACATCATCTTCGGCGCGATCCTGCTGCTGTTCACGCTTGAGGAAAGCGGCGGCATCCGGTCCATCCGCAGCGGCTTCACCAGCATCTCTCCCGACCGGCGCGTGCAGGCCATCATCATCGCTTGGCTGTTCGGATCGCTGATCGAGGGCGCGTCGGGTTTCGGCACCCCCGCCGCCATCGCCGCGCCCCTGCTGGTCGCGATCGGCTTTCCCGCCATGGCCGCGGTTCTCGTGACGCTGATCATTCAAAGCACGCCGGTGTCCTTCGGCGCGGTCGGCACGCCGATCCTCGTCGGCGTCAACACCGGCCTCAGCGGCCAAGAGATCGTCGAGTCGACCATCGCGCCGATGGCCTACAGCGACTATCTGCTGGAGATCGCCGTCAAGGTCGCCACCATCCACGGCCTCGTGGGCTTCCTGATCCCGCTGATACTGGTCGGGATGCTGACGCGCTTCTTCGGATCCAACCGCTCGTTCATCGAAGGCTTCCGCATCTGGAAATTCGCGCTGTTCGCGGGCCTCGCCTTCACCATCCCCTACTGGATCATCGCCAACATCCTAGGGCCGGAGTTCCCGTCGCTTCTGGGCGGCATCATCGGCCTGCTGATCGTCGTTCCGGCGGCGCGGGCGGGCTTCCTGATGCCGAAGGAGGTCTTCGACTTCCCGCCCCGCACCCAATGGGACGACGCCTGGGTTGGCAAGCTGGACGACCTTGAGGATCACCACGCCAGCCGTCCGGTGATGCCGCTGCTGAAGGCATGGGCGCCCTATCTGCTGGTCGTGGCGCTTTTGGTGCTGACCCGCGCGGTCGGACCGGTCAAGGCATGGCTCACCTCGCCCGAGGTGACGCTGGCGCTGGACAACCTGTTCAGCTCGGGCATCAACGCGCGGGTGCAGGTTCTGTATCTGCCCGGCACGGTGCTGATCCTTGCGTCGATCTTCACCTTCTTCCTGCACGGGATGAGCGGGCGGGACTATGGCCGGGCGCTGCGGTCCTCGGGTTCGACCATGATCGCCGCCGCGCCCGCGCTGCTGCTGGCAGTGCCGATGGTGCAGGTGTTCATCAACTCGGCCTCGGACAGCCTGGCCAGCATGCCGATCGTCCTGGCCGAGGGCGTGTCGTCCGCGGTGGGCCAGGCCTGGCCCATGTTCGCGCCGCTGATCGGGTCGATGGGCGCCTTCGTCGCCGGGTCGAACACGGTCAGCAACATGATGTTCTCGCTGTTCCAGTTCTCGACCGCCGAGCAGATCGGCCTGGGCGCGGCGGGCGCGGGCACCGTGGTGGCGCTGCAGGCCATCGGGGGGGCCGCGGGCAACATGATCTGCGTGCATAACGTGGTCGCCGCCTCGGCCACGGTGGGCCTCGTCAACCGCGAGGGCGAGATCATCCGCATGACCCTGATCCCGATGACCTACTACATCGTCCAGGGCGGGTTCATCGGGCTTGCGCTGCTGGCCGGGGGATTCAACATGTGGTGGATCGCCGCCGTGATCTGGGGTTCGGCCGTGCTGCTTGTCATGTCGCGGAACCGGGGGCGCGCACCCAACCCCGTCGCCGTCCGAAGCTGAGGTATGTGAAATGTCCGCAAAGTCCAATCCCCGCGTCGGCCTGTTCGTGACCTGCCTTGTCGATGCCATCCGGCCCGGGATCGGCTTTGCGGCCATCCAGCTGCTGGAGGAAGCGGGCTGCCGGGTCGAGGTGCCGCAGGCCCAGACCTGCTGCGGCCAGCCGGCGTTGAACAGTGGCGATGACAAGGACGCGGCGGACCTTGCGCGCCGGACCATCGCCGCCTTCGAGGGCCATGACTATGTCGTGCTGCCCTCGGGGTCCTGCGCCGGGACGATGGTGCACGCCTATCCCGAACTGCTGGCGGGCGACCCGGAATGGGCCGCCCGCGCCCGCGACTTTGCCGCCCGGGCCCACGAGATCACCAGCTTCCTGGTAGATGTCATGGGCTACCGCCCCCAGGGCCGCCGTCTTGACGCGACGGCGACCTATCACGACAGCTGCGCGGGCCTGCGCGAACTCGGCATCGCCGCGCAGCCGCGCGCGCTTCTCGCCTCGGTCGAGGGGCTTGAGATGCGGGGGCTTGAGGGCAACGACGTCTGCTGCGGCTTCGGCGGCACCTTCTGCGTGAAATATTCCTCCATCTCGAACGCCATCGTCACCGAAAAGGCCGAGGCGGTCGAGCGCACCGGGGCCGACCTGCTGCTGTCGGGCGACCTCGGCTGCCTGATGAACATGGCGGGCAAGCTGCACCGGCGCGGCGCGAAGACCCGCTGCTTCCACACCATCGAGGTTGTCGCGGGCCGCGCGGGCGGCCCCGCCATCGGCGAGGAGGGCTGAGCATGAACGCCCCGCAGCAAGGCTTCAAGGAACGCGCCGACGCCGAACTGAAGAACGCGGTCCTGAAGATCGCCATCGACCGGACCACCGGCAACGCCGAGCGCAAGCGCGCCGTCGCGGTCGCCGCCTTCCCCGAGTTTCAGGCGGCCCGCGCACGGGGCCGCGCCATCAAGGACCATGTCATCGCCCATCTCGACCACTATCTCGAGATGTTCGAACGGAACGCCACCGCCGCGGGCGCGACCGTCCACTGGGCCAGTGATGACGCCGAGGCCCGCGCCATCATCACCCGCATCTGCCTTGAGGCCGACGCGAAGCTTGTCACCCGCGCGAAATCCATGCTGGGCGAAGAGATCGGCCTGCCGCATGCGCTGGCCGACGCCGGGATCGAGCGGGTCGAGACGGACCTGGCCGAGCACATCATCCAGCTTGCGGGCGAACGGCCGTCGCATATCGTCTGGCCCGCCATGCACCGCACCCGCGAGCAGGTGGCCATCCTATTCAAGGAAGCCCATCATCCGCCGCCCGCCGCCGATGATCCGGCTACCATGGTGCAAAGCGCCCGGCGCGAGCTGCGGGCCAAGTTCCTGGGCGCGGACGTGGGCATCTCGGGGGCGAACTTCCTGGTCGCGGACACCGGCGCCACCTGCACCGTCACCAACGAGGGCAACGCCGAGCTGACCACCACGCCGCCCCGCATCCACATCGTGACGGCGGGGATCGAGAAGCTGGTGCCATCCACCGCCCACGCCTTCGCGCTGCTGCGGCTGCTGGTGCGGTCGGCCACGGGTGGCGAGATGACGCAGTACACCACCTTCCACTGCGGCCCGAAACGCCCCGGCGACGCCGACGGCCCCGAGGAGATGCACATCGTCCTGGTGGACAACCGCCGCACGCGAATGCTAGCGGACGAGTTTCGCCCCATGCCGCTCTGCATTCGCTGCGGGGC
>CALMEG010000272.1 GCA_937863185.1 uncultured Paracoccaceae bacterium
GGGAGTCGGTACCATTCCTCCTCTTTCATGGTTTTGCGCCCCCGCCCCGCCCTCTCAGGGCAGGGGAGAGACGCCGATGACCGGTGCATGCAGGTGCCACAGCGCCGCCCAGGCCAGCACCGCCACCCCCAGCCGGATCAGCGACGGGCCCGATGAGGGGCGCCACCGCCCCGCCAGAAGCGCCGCGAAGGGGATGGGCGAGCTGTGCGCGGCGAGGCGGCGGAATTCGTCGTCGCCCCATTGGCGCCGCTTGCGGCGTTCCAGCATCGCCATGCCGATCAGGGCAAAGGCGGCAAAGCTGCCGAACAGGATGACATGCGCCAGATCGCCATTGACCAGAAGATGCGCCCCCGCCCAAAGCAGCAGCGCCCAAAGCAGCGGTTGCCGCACAAGCCCGACGATTCCGGGGCGCCGGGGGTCATAGCCCGTGTCGCGGCCCTCGAAGGCGAAGGGGTTCGGCGCGCCGATTCCGAATGTGCCAAGCATGATCGCCAGCGGAACGGCAAGGTTCACGAACCAGCGTTGCCAGGGCGCCTGATCCCATAGCGGCACGAAAGGCGCGCGCCCGGCCGCGAAGATCAGCCAGAACAGAAGCGCCGTGGACAGCGTGCTGAAGACCGCGACATAGCCCGCCCGGCCCATGCGGGCGATCAGCCATCCGCGCAGCCGGGGGCGCGCGGGGATCGGGTGCGAGCCGAGAAATGCCGCGAAGGCCAGGATAAACTCCGTCCAGCCCGTCATGTCGTGCCCCTTTCCGATTGTATTGGCCGGTGCGGCAAAGCCTAGGCGCCGCGCCGTCATGGGGCAAGTATCGGGCCGCAGCGCCATCGGGGCGTTGAGAAAAGTCAAGGTTGAGCGCGGGTTGACGCGCAAACGCCCGCCCGTGGATTGGGGGCGGGCGCGTAAGATGCGTGCAGGGCGGGGCTACTTGCCCAGAACCGCGGTGACGGCATCTTGCGTGGCCGCGACGATCGTGTCGGCCTCGGCCTCGGTCAGGCAGAGCGGCGGGGCGAAGCCAAGGATGTCGCCCTGCGGCATGGCGCGCCCGATCACGCCGCGCTCCAGCAGCGCCGCGGCGATCGCGGGGCCGACCTTGCGCGCGGGATCGAAGAAGCGGCGGGCATCGCGATCCTCGACGAATTCCACCGCCGCCATCAGCCCGTCGCCGCGCACCTCTCCGACATGGGCGTGACCGGCAAGCGCATCGCCCAGGGCCTTGCGGAAATGCGCGCCGACACGGGCCGCGTTCTCCACCAGCCCCAGATCGTCGATCAGCTTGAGGTTGGCCACCCCCGCGGCGGCGCAGATCGGATGGGCGGAATAGGTCCAGCCATGGCCGATCGGGCCCAGCTCGTCCGAGCCCTGCACCAGGACCTGCCACATCCGGTCCGAAACGATCGAGCCCGAAAGCGGCGCATAGGCTGAGGTCAGGCCCTTGGCGATGGTGATCAGGTCGGGCTTCATCCCGTAATGGTCCGAGCCGAACATGCTGCCCAGGCGCCCGAAGCCGGTGACGACCTCATCGGCGACAAGCAGGATGTCGTATTTCTCAAGAACCGCCTGGATCGCCGCCCAGTAGCCCTTCGGCGGGGGCACGATGCCGCCCGTGCCCAGGATCGGCTCTCCGATGAAGGCGGCGATGGTGTCGGGGCCTTCGGCAAGGATCATCTCTTCCAGCCTGGCCGCGCAATGAGCGCTGAACTGCTCTTCGCTCTGGCTGCGATCCTCGCGGCGGAAGTAATAGGGGGCTTCGGTGTGCAGGATCGGCGCGCGCGGCAGGTCGAAGGCGTTGTGGAACAGGTGCAGCCCCGTCAGGCTGCCCGTCATCACGCCCGATCCGTGATAGCCGCGCCAGCGGCTGATGATCTTCTTCTTCTCGGGGCGGCCGAGGATGTTGTTGTAATACCAGATCAGCTTGATGTTGGTCTCGTTCGCGTCCGAGCCGGACAGGCCGAAATAGACGCGGCTCATATGCGCGGGCGCGCGCTCCATGATCATGTGGGCCAGCGTGATCGAGGCCTCGGTCCCATGGCCGACATAGGCGTGGTAATAGGCCAGTTCCTTCGCCTGTGCGGCGATGGCCTCGGCGATCTCGGTCCGGCCATAGCCCACGTTCACGCAGTAAAGCCCGGCAAAGGCGTCAAGGCTGCGCTTGCCGGCCGTGTCGGTGATATAGGCGCCTTCGCCGCCCGCGATCACCCGGCGCGGGCTTTCGCCGCGGGCATGCTGGCCCATATGGGTCGAGGGGTGGAAGAAGTGGTCCCGGTCCCAGGCGTTCAGGTCGTTGTCGCGCTCAAGCATATGCGGTCCTTTCAGGCGGCGGTGTCGATGCAAAGATATTTCAGTTCGGTGAAGGCTTCGAGCCCGTGGCGCGAGCCTTCGCGGCCAAGGCCCGACTGCTTCCAGCCGCCGAAGGGGATGGGGCCTCCGGTGATCTTGACGCGGTTCACGGCAATCATGCCGAAGGCAAGCGCGCGGGCAAGGCGCAACTGGCGCGCGCCGTTTTCGGTGACGACATAGGCCACAAGGCCGTATTCGGTGGCATTGGCGCGCGCGATCACCTCGTCCTCGGTGTCGAAGGTGGCGACGGCGGCGACGGGGCCGAAGGTTTCCTCGGCCATGATGGCGGCGGTCTCGGGCACGTCGGTCAGAAGCGTGGGGGTGAAGAACAGCGGGCCCGCGGGATGGCCGCCGCCGCCGGTGACAAGGCGGGCGCCTTTGGCCACCGCGTCCTGCACCTGTGCGGCCACCTTGGCCACCGCGCGGGCATGCATCAGGGGGCCGATCCGGGTGTGGGGCCTCAGCCCCGGTCCCACGGTCAGCCCGGCGATCCGGCGGGCGAAGGCCTTGACGAAGCGGTCGTGAATGCCGCGCTGCACGAAGATGCGGTTGGCGGCCAGGCAATCCTGCCCGGATGTTGCAAATTTCGCATCCATGGCGATGTCCACGGCCTTTTCCACATCGCAATCGTCGAAAATGATCAAGGGGGCGTGGCCGCCAAGCTCCATCACAAGGCGTTTCATCGTGGCGGCGCACTGGCCCGCGATCAACTGGCCCACCCCGGTCGAGCCGGTGAAGGACATGCCGCGCAGCCGGGGATCGGCGCACATCGTGCCGACGATGGTGGCGGCATCCCCCGGCACGATGTTCAACACGCCCGCCGGAACGCCCGCCCGCTCGGCCAGCTCCGCAAGCGCAAGCGCGGAGAGCGGCGTTTCCGAGGCCGGATGCACCACCGCCGTGCAGCCCGCGGCCAGGGCCGCCGCGACCTTGCGGGTGATCATCGCCGAGGGGAAGTTCCACGGTGTCACCACGCCTATGGGGCCAAGCGCCTCGCGCCGCACGAACATCTCGGCGCCCGGCAGGTGGCTTGTGACGCTTTCGGCATTCACCCGCTCGGCCTCGCCCGCGAACCAGTCGAGGAACGAGGCGGCATAGTCGATCTCTCCGCGCGCCTCGGCCAGCGGCTTGCCCTGTTCCAGCGTCATGATCAGCGCCATGACCGCGCGCCCGTCGCGCATCCGCCTGCCCCAGTCACGCAGGATGGCGGCGCGGTCCTCCGGCAGCCGGTCCCCCCAGGGAGCGAAGGCGGCGGCGGC
>CALMEG010000273.1 GCA_937863185.1 uncultured Paracoccaceae bacterium
TGCTGCACGAGGCGGGGGGTGCCCGCCTCGAACTTCATCGGCGGCTTGTTATAGGTGACGCTGTCGCGCGTGACGGTGTCGATCATGTCGCCGCCGCCCAGGAAGGGGCGCATCTCGGCCATCCTCTCACGTCGGATGAAGATCGCCCCGGAACCGCTTGGTCCGTAAAGCTTATGTCCGGTGATGGCGTAGAAATCGCAGCCGATCGTGGCCACGTCCACCGGCATGTGCACCGCCGCCTGGCTGCCATCGACAAGCACCGGCACTCCGGCCGCGCGCGCACCCTTGCAGATGGCGGCCACATCGACCAGCGTGCCCAGCACATTCGACATATGGGTGACGGCCACAAGCTTGGTGCGCGGCCCGATCGCGTCGAGCACCTTCTGCGGATCAAGCGCGCCATCGGCCTCGGGCTCGACCCATTTCAGCACGACACCCTGACGTTCGCGCAGGAAATGCCAGGGCACGATATTGGCGTGATGCTCCATCACGCTCAGCACGATCTCGTCTCCGGGCTGCATCCGGGGTGCGGCCCACGCGTAAGAGACAAGGTTGATGCCCTCGGTCGTGCCGGTGGTGAACACGATCTCATCTTCGTAGGGTGCGTTCAGGAAACGCGCAACGATACCCCGCACGCCCTCATACTTTTCCGTCGCAAGGTTGGAAAGGTAGTGCAAGCCCCTGTGAACGTTGGAATATTCATGCGAATACGCTTGCGTCATCGCGTCGATCACGCATTGGGGCTTTTGCGCCGAGGCCCCATTATCCAGATAGACCAGCGGCTTGCCGTTCACCGTGCGGGACAGGATCGGGAAATCGGCCCGGATCGCGTTGATGTCATACATGCCCATCTCCTTTTCCGATCAGGCGACCGGCGCGGGCATCACGCCCAGCACGACCAGTACGACCCCGAAAAACAACGCACTTCCCACAAAAACGGCGATGACACCGAAGGCAACCAGCGCGATGTTCTCGAACCCGTGCAGGGCCGCCGTGAAGCGCACCAGGAGCCAGAACATAAGCCCCACCAGCGCGACCGTCAGCACCAGTGCCGACATGGGAAACAGCGCCACCATCGCAAGCTGCACCACCTGCCCCAGGATCAGAACGAACTCCATCCAGACCACAAGCAAGAGCGCATCCGCGAATTGCCCCTTGCCGCCGAAGCGCTGCCCGAAGAAGGCCATCGCCCAGGCCCCGTAAACCAGCAGCACGCCCTGCACGATGACCATGGTGATCGGCGCCGGCGCCGGCGCGATCCGGTTGTCGGTCGCAACCGCAAGCATCATCTCGGACAGCGTTGCCAGAAGCGCCGAAAGCGTCATGACGATACCCAGCCCGATCCAGCGCGCCTGAAGCGGCGGATCAAGCGCCAGAAGCCGCGCCACCCCGCGCGGCGGATCGAACACCGTCTGCCTGACCAGCGCAATCACCTCGGCGCGTTGCAGTTCCATCATTTGCCCTCGAACTCGGCCACGCGCAGCGGGGCAACCCAGACCGCAAGAAACGCAAGGCCGACCAGCCCGCTAATCGCCTGCATCTGCACCCCCGGCCCGATGAAGCCTGCCACAAGCCCCTGCAACAGCATCAGCGGCGAAACCGCCAGCAGCGCCCAGAAAAGCGCCAGGCGCGCGCCATAGAAGCTGCCGCGCCCGCCCAGAGGCCGCAGCAGAAGGTGGCTGCCCGCCGCCAGCAGGTAGAAGACCGGAACCACCGCCACAAGCGCAAGCCCGGTTCCCACCATCAGGCCGGTCAGCGGCTGATCGGCCTCAAGATGCGCCAGCCGCGACAGGCGCGGCCATTGCGCGATGAACACCACCCCAAGCGCCGAAAGCAGGATCGTCAGAACCCAGGGCTCCGAGCGGCCGCGCGCCAGAAGATCGCGCATCACCGCGCGGGGCGCGCGGTAGCTGCGCAGGATGTCATCGGTGGCCGGCATCGCGCACCATCACCCCCGATGCCGCGACAGCCACGCCTCAAGCCGCGCGACGATCTCGTCCTTCAGGCCCTCGTCCTCGATCTCGTCGATCGCGTCGGCAAGGAAGGACAGCACCAGAAGCGCCACCGCATCCTCGCGCGTGACCCCGCGCGAGCGCAGGTAGAACAGCGCCGTCTCGTCGATCGCGCCGGTGGTCGAGCCGTGCGAACATTTGACGTCATCGGCATAGATCTCGAGCTCGGGCTTGGCGAGGAACTGGCTGTCATCGTCCAGCAGAAGCGACTGGCTGATCTGGTAGCCATCGGTCTTCTGCGCGCCGGGTTTCACCAGGATCTTGCCCTGGAACACCCCCACCGCGCCATGCTTGAGCACCTTCTTGAACACCTGGCGGCTTTCGCAGCGTTCGGCCGCATGGGTCACGAAGACCGTGTCGTCATGGTGAAAATCGCCCGTCGCGCCATCGCCAAGCGCGGCGCCCGCCACATGGGCCACGGCATCGTCGCCAAGGATGTCGATGACGCATTCGTTGCGCGTCAGAACGCCGTTCGCCGTCAGGGTAAAGCTTTTGAACAGCGCCCCGGCGGCGACCCGCGCGAAGATATGCGTGACCGCGCGGCGTTCGTGATCGCGGCCCTGCACGCGGACATGGTGAAAGCGGCCGCCTTCGGCCACGTCGATCTCAAGCACCTTGTTGAACCGCGCCCCGGCCGGGCCGGATTCAAGCAGCGTCATCTCGGCGCCCGGCTCGACTTTCACGCAATGGTGAAGGATCGGATCAGAAGCTTCTGATTTATGGACATAAATCAGATGAACGGGTTTCGCCGCGCGATCCGTCACGCGGATCAGCACCCCGTCGCCCGCCGCCGCCGTGTTCAGCGCGGCGAAGGGCCGGGCCACGGGGCTTTGGCCTGCCGCCTCCAGCGTGCCGTAAAGCCCGTTGGCCCAGGACAGATCCGGCGCATCGGCCAGACGGCGGATTTCGACCCCCGCCATCGCAAGATCGTCCGACGCGGCCGCGTCGAAAACGCCATCCACGAACACCACGCGCACCCGGTCGACCCGGTCGAAAAGCGGTGCCTCATCGCCCGGATCGTAGACCGAGGCCTTCGGCGCATCGTCCACATTCAGCGCAGCCGGGTCGGTATAGCGCCAGTATTCATCGCGCCGGCCAGGAAGGCCCATGCGTTCCAGACGCTCTTTCGCGTCCTTGCGCGCCGCGCCGAACCCCGGCCCAAGGGCCAGGGCCGCGATGCGCGGACTGTCTTTCGCCAGGGGGGCCGCCATTACGCCATCTCCGCCAGGATATCGGCATAACCGTTGCGCTCCACCTCCAGCGCAAGCTCGGGCCCGCCCGTCTTCACGATCCTGCCATCGGCCATGATATGCACCACGTCAGGTTTGATATGGTCCAGAAGTCGTTGATAATGCGTGATGACCAGGAAGGCGCGGCCTTCGTCGCGCAGCGCGTTCACGCCATCGGCCACAAGTTTCATCGCATCGACATCAAGGCCCGAGTCGGTCTCGTCCAGGATGCACATCCTGGGCTCCAGCATGGCCATCTGGAGGATCTCGTTGCGCTTCTTCTCGCCGCCCGAGAAGCCCACATTCACCGGGCGCTTCAGCATCTCGGCGTCGATCTTGAGCATCTTGGCCTTCTCGCGCACCAGCTTGAGGAAATCACCCGCGCTGATCTCGTCCTCGCCGCGCGCCTTGCGCTGCGCGTTCAGGGCGGTGCGCAGGAAGGTCATGTTGCCCACGCCGGGGATCTCAACGGGGTATTGGAACGCAAGGAACAGGCCCGCAGCCGCGCGTTCCTCGGGTTCCATCTCCAGCAGCTCCGCGCCCTCCAGCGTGGCGCTGCCTTCGGTCACCTCATAACCGTCGCGGCCCGACAGCACATAAGACAGCGTGGACTTGCCCGAGCCGTTCGGCCCCATGATGGCATGCACCTTGCCCGCCTCGACCGTCAGGTCGACGCCCTTGAGGATTTGCTTGTCCTCTTCTTCAAGTTTGACGTGCAGGTTCTTGATCTCAAGCATTTTTCTATCCTCAGGCAATGGTGACGGCGGTGCCGGAGGCCGACACCATCAGCATGTTGTTGATGACCTCGTAATCAAGGTCGACGCCGACAACGGCATTGGCGCCCAGCCGGAGCGCCTCATCTTGCATTTCGGCAAGCGCGGTCCTGCGCGCCTTGCCAAGCTCGGCCTCATAGGCGCCCGAGCGGCCGCCCACGATGTCACGGACCTGCGCGAAAAGATCGCGGAAGATATTCGCGCCAAGGATCGCCTCGCCGGTGACGATGCCGTGGTAGGCGGTGATGGCGCGCCCCTCGACCGAGGGAGTTGTGGTGACGATCATCGGCGTCAGCTCCTTACCTGTTAAAGGCTACTGAAATGGCGCGAACCCAAGAAGCACCGCGAAAAGCATGACCACGAGCACGGCCACGGCGAACGCCGAAAGGAGCGCGGCAACCGAATGAAGTTTGCTCACCACCCCCTCGGTGCGCCACCATGTGGCGACCTGAGAGCGTCTGCGCGGCAGCTTTGATATTCCCGAGATCCAAAACCATTCCAACAAGGCTTCCAAGACGAAACGAAAAACCGATCCCAGCAGGCGCAGAAGCAACCCGAGGATGTCCTCCATTCCTCACCCCACGCTCCCCTCAAGCGAGATCGCCACAAGGCTCTGCGCCTCCATGGCGAACTCCATGGGCAGCGCCTGCAACACCTCGCGGCAGAAGCCGTTGACGACCAGCGCCACCGCCT
>CALMEG010000274.1 GCA_937863185.1 uncultured Paracoccaceae bacterium
GTATTTTGGGGCGAGGTGGAAGGGGTTGTGGTGGTCTTGATCAGGGTGAGGCGGGGGGGGTGGGCGGCCCCGGAGGTGGCCCTGGCCGCCTATGAGACGGCGGGCGGGGCGGGGGCCGACCTGCGGGCCAATCTGCGCCCGGAGGATCGCGCGCGGGGGCTGGTGCTTGCGCCGATGGAGCGGGTTCTGGTGCCGACCGGGCTGCGCGTGGAGATCCCCGAAGGCTATGAGATGCAGGTGCGGCCGCGGTCGGGGCTGGCCTTCAAGAACGGGATCGGGCTGCCCAACGGTCCGGGCACGATCGACAGCGATTATCGTGGTCCGCTTGGGGTCTTGCTGATCAATTTCGGTCAGGAGCCTTTTGTCGTCCTGCATGGCGAGCGTATCGCCCAGGCCGTGATCGCGCCGGTGGTGCAGGCGCGTTTCGCGCCTTTCGCCGAGCTTGAGGAGACCGCGCGGGGGGCGGGCGGGTTCGGCTCGACCGGGCGCGGATAGGGCGGGGCGATGGTCTTTCTGATCGCGGCGGTTCTGGTGGGATTGGGGCTGGTGCTTCGGGTGCCCGTGCGCGGGATCGGCGCGATGCTGGCGGTGCTTTGGGCGGCGGTGTTGCTGGTGCATCTTCTGTTGCCCGTGGACAGCGCCTTGCCGCGCGCGATTGGCGGGCGCGCGGTGCACTGGGTGCTTCTGGGGGCGGTGGTGGCGATCGTGCTGGGCTATCGCGCGGGGCTGCGGCACCTGCGGGCGCGGGGCGTGCCGGTGGAGGCCGGGGCCCCTGCGGACACGTTTTCGGGGGCGGAGCTGGAACGCTATGCCCGCCATATCGTTTTGCGCGAGATCGGCGGGCCGGGGCAGGCGAAGCTTCGTCAGGCGCGGGTCCTGGTGATCGGGGCGGGGGGGCTTGGCTCTCCGGTGCTGTTGTATCTGGCGGCGGCCGGGGTCGGCTCGGTCGGGATCGTGGATGACGACGTGGTGTCGAATTCGAACCTGCAACGCCAGGTGATCCATACGGATGCGCGGATCGGGATGCCCAAGGTGTTTTCCGCGCAGGCCGCGATGCTGGCGCTGAACCCCTATATCACGGTGCGGCCCTATCACCGGCGGCTGGCGGCGGAAGACGCGCCGGCGCTGTTTGCCGATTACGATCTGATCCTGGACGGGACCGACAATTTCGCCACGCGCTACATGGTGAATGCGGCGGCCGTGGCGGCGGGTAAACCGCTGATCGCGGGTGCGATCGCGCAGTGGGAGGGGCAGCTGTCGCTTTATGATCCGGCGCGCGGGGCCCCCTGTTTCGCCTGTGTCTTTCCCGAGCAGCCCGCCGAGGGGCTTGCCCCGTCCTGTGCCGAAGCGGGGGTTGTGGGGGCGCTGCCCGGGATCGTGGGGGCGATGATGGCCGCCGAGGCGATCAAGGAGATCACCGGCGCGGGACAGACGGCGCGCGGGCGGCTGATGATCCATGATGCGCTTTGGGGGGAAAGCCGCCAGATCGCCGTGAAGCGTCGGCCGGGCTGTGCGGTATGCGGAAAGGCGGGCTGAACCGGCGGTCTGCCTCCGGCGGGGATATTTCTGCGAAGCTGAAACAGGGGCTGGCGATCCCTTTCGTGCCATTCTAGCTTTGCGCCAAAGGAGAGCCGTGATGACCAACCCGCTTTTGCAAGACTGGACCGGGCCGTTTGCCCTGCCGCCCTTCGCGGCGATTTCGGATGCGGATTTCGCGCCGGCCTTCGAGGCGGCCCTGGCCGAGGCGCGGGCGCGGATCGCCGCGATTGCGGCCGATCCCGCAGCGCCGGGTTTTGCCAATACCATTGCGGCGATGGAGCAGGCGGAGGGGTTGCTCGACCGGGTTGCGGGGGTGTTCTACAACCTTTCGGGGGCGGACAGCACGCCCGCGCGCGAGGCGCTGATGCGGGATCTTGCGCCGAAGATGGCGGCGTTTTCCTCGGAAGTGACGATGAACACGGCGCTTTTCGCGCGGATCAATGCACTTTGGGAGGCGCGCGACAGTTTTGGGCTGGCCCCAGAGGAGGCGCGGGTTCTGGAGTTGTATCATCAGATGTTCCTGCGTGCGGGGGCAGCGCTCAGCGGGGATCAGGCGGCGCGGATGGCCGCGATCAAGGAGCGCCTGGGGGTTCTGTCGACCGCGTTTGCGCAAAACCTTCTGGCGGATGAGCGGGACTGGTTCCGCCCGCTGGCCGAGGAGGAGCTTGAGGGCCTGCCCGAATTCGTGGTGCAGGCCGCGCGTGCGGCCGGGCAGGAGCGCGGCGCGGAGGGGCCCGTTCTGACGCTGAACCGTTCGCTGATCGTGCCGTTTTTGCAATTCTCGCCCCGGCGGGAATTGCGCCGGATCGCCTATGAGGCCTGGGTCGCGCGCGGTGCGAATGGCGGCGAGACCGACAACCGTGCGCTTGCCGCCGAGATCCTCGCGCTGCGCGAGGAACGCGCAAAGCTTCTGGGCTATGAGAGTTTTGCGGCCTTCAAGCTTGAGCCGGAAATGGCGGGCGGCCCCGACAAGGTGCGCGGTCTTCTGATGCGGGGGTGGGTGCCCGCCAGGGGGCGCGCCCTGGCCGATGCCGAGGTGCTGACGCGAATGATGCGCGACGACGGGATCAACGGCGATCTGGAGGCATGGGACTGGCGCTATTATTCCGAAAAGCGCCGCATGGCCGAGCATGATCTCGATGAGGCGGCGTTGAAGCCCTATCTGTCACTCGATGCGATGATCGGGGCGATGTTCGATGTGGCGGGGCGGCTTTTCGGGCTGGAGTTCCGGCCTATCGAGGGGCCGTTCTACCACCCCGACGTGCGCGGCTGGGAAGTGCTGCGCAAGGGCCGCCATCTGGCCGTGTTCCTTGGGGATTATTTTGCACGCGCCTCGAAGCGGTCGGGCGCGTGGTGTTCGGCCATGCGTTCGCAGCGCAAGCTGGGGGGCGACGTGCGCCCTGTCGTCGTCAATGTGTGCAACTTTGCCAAGGGCGATCCGGCCCTGCTGAGTTGGGATGACGCGCGCACGCTGTTTCACGAATTCGGCCATGCGCTGCACCAGATGCTGTCGGATGTGACCTATCAGTTCATCTCGGGCACCAGCGTGGCGCGTGATTTCGTGGAACTGCCAAGCCAGCTTTACGAGCACTGGCTTGAAGTGCCGCAGGTGCTGGAGAAACACGCCCGCCACTGGAAGACGGGAGAGCGGATGCCCGCCGGTCTGCGCGATCGCCTGCTGGCGGCGGCGACCTATGATCAGGGCTTTGCGACGGTGGAATATGTCGCCTCGGCGCTGGTCGATCTGGCGTTTCACGAAGGCGCGGCGCCGGCCGATCCTATGGCGCGGCAGGATGAGGTATTGGCCGGGATCGGCATGCCGCGCGCGATCCGCATGCGCCACGCCACGCCGCATTTCGCACACGTCTTCTCGGGCGACGGGTATTCGGCAGGGTATTACAGCTACATGTGGTCGGAGGTGATGGATGCCGACGCCTTCGCCGCGTTCGAGGAAGCGGGCGATGTGTTCGACCCGGTCACCGCCGAAAAGCTGGAGCGGTTCATCCTGTCGGCGGGCGGATCGCGCCCCGCGGAAGAGCTTTACCTGGCCTTCCGCGGCCGGATGCCCGGCGTCGAGGCGCTGCTGAAGGGGCGCGGGCTGCTGGACGCGGCCTAGCCTGGACCCGTGCCGGACCCGTGCCAGACATCCTTGTGGATGATGACATCGGCCAGCGGATAGCGTTGCGTAATCGCGCGCTTGAGGCTGGCGCCGATGGCATGGGCCTCTTGCAGGGATTGCGCGCCGTCCAGCTCGATATGCAGGTTGACGAAGATCCGTGATCCGGCGGTGCGCGTCTGAAGGTCGTGAAAGCCGTGCACGCCGGGCCAGCCTGCGGCAATCCCTGCGATGCCCTCGACGATCTCGGGGTCGGCGGCGCGGTCCATCAGGGCATGCCACGCGCCAAGCCCGATATTGAGGGCCGCGCGCAGCATGAAGGCGGCGGCGATCAATGCAAGGATGCTGTCGGCCTGCCCGATGCCGTATTGCGCCGAAAGCCCAAGGGCGATGATCGCGCCAAGGGTCGGAAGCAGGTCGCCCAAATAATGCACCATGTCCGCCGCGACGACGCGGTTTCCGGTCAGCCGCGCAACGCGCCGTTGCCACAGCACCAGCGCGCCGGTCAGCACGGCCGAGGCCAGCATGATGGCGATCCCGGTGCCTTCGTCGGCAAGCTGCCGCGGTGCGGGGGAGATCAGCCGGTGCACGGCGCCGTAGCCGATGGCAAGCGCCGATCCGGTCACGAAGATCGCCTGCGCGAGCGAGACCAGATCCTCCACCGATGTATGGCCGAAGGTGTGATCCTCATCCGCGGGGCGTGCGGCATAGACGATGGCGGCAAGGCCCGCGCCCGAGATCAGCATGTCGACCGCACTGTCGGCAAGTGCTGCGGCGATTGTTAGCGATCCGGTTTGTACGAAGGCCCAAAGCTTCAGCACGACAAGCGTGGCCGCGACGGCAACAGCCGCAATGCCCGCGGATCTGTTCAGGCGTTGCGAATGATCCATCGGAGTCGCCGTCCCTTGCTGTTCCGCATCGGTCGGGCAGGGTTAGTCGCGGATCTCGTCGGGATCAACCCCCCAAAGCGCGGCCTTGGGCACCCAGCCCTTTTCGCCGCCCGCGGTGATCTGGCACCAGTCGATCTGGCACGCGCCAAGGCGTGCGATCGCGCCGGCCTCGGCCACGGCGGCCACGGTCGCCTTGGTATCGGGGCGCACCTTCAGCTCGGTCATGTCGGTCTGCACGATCACGCTGCGCACCCCGGACAAAAGCGCGTAATGCACCCAGCCCCCCGCGCCGTCGCGGTCCTCGACGCGCCGCCAGTGGCCGAACTCGGCCGTGATGCGCAGAGGCATGCCGCTGTGCCGGAAGACCCAGTCGATGCGGTGCGACAGCGAGGGGCCGCGCCGCGCGTTGCCTTCGGAGCCCTTGAGGGAAACGTAGCGCGGCAGGGGCAGGTTGGTTACAGGCCCGCGCCCCGCGGGGGCGGCCGGGCGGGCCGCAACGGATTCGGGCGCGGGGTCGGGGGCGTTCTGCGCGGCCGCCCCGCCCGGCGACAGGCCCACAGACAGCGCAACCCCAAGGATTACCGACCGTATCATCATGCCGTGTTCCATCCGCCTGTCCACTCGCCGCATCGGCTGCGCAAGAAAATTGCGCGAATATGCCGTTTACGGTGCTTTCTGCTCTTGCAGGGCCTTGTCCCTCGGCCCGTTGCAGGTCACTTTGCACCTAACATGAGGCATTTGGAAGATAGGAGACCCCCGCCATGCCCGCACCGCGGCTGAGTGTTGTCGTGACGCGACGGTTGCCCGAGGCCGTCGAGACCCGGATGAAAGAGCTGTTCGATGTCGAACTGAACGAATCCGACACCCGGATGAGTCGCGAAGAGATCGTGGCGGCGATGCAGCGCGCCGATGTTCTGGTGCCCTGCGTCACCGATCATATCGACGCGAACATGCTGGCCTCGGCAGGCGAGAAACTGAAGCTGGTGGCCAATTACGGCGCCGGGGTGGACCATATCGACGTGGCTTCGGCACGCCAACGCGGGGTTCTGGTGTCCAACACGCCGGGCGTCGTGACCGAGGATACCGCCGACATGGCGATGGCGCTGATCCTTGCGGTGACGCGCCGCATCCCCGAGGGGCTTGCCGTGATGCAGGCGGGCGACTGGCACGGCTGGTCGCCGACGGCGTTCATGGGCGGGCGCGTGGGCGGCAAGCGCCTTGGCATCCTTGGCATGGGCCGTATCGGGCAGGCGCTTGCCCGGCGCGCCCAGGCCTTCGGGATGCAGATCCATTACCACAACCGCAAGCGCCTGCGCCCCGAAGTCGAGGCGGATCTTGAGGCGACCTGGTGGGAAAGCCTCGATCAGATGGTGGCGCGCATGGACGTGATCTCGGTCAACTGCCCGCATACCCCCTCGACGTTCCACCTGCTCAATGCGCGGCGCCTGAAGATGCTCAAGCCCTCGGCGGTGGTGGTCAATACCTCGCGCGGCGAGGTGATCGACGAGAACGCCCTGACGCGGATGCTGCGCGCCGGAGAGATCGCGGGCGCCGGGTTGGACGTGTTCGAGCATGGCCACGAGATCAATCCCCGCCTGCGTGAACTGCCCAATGTCGTTCTGTTGCCGCATATGGGCTCGGCCACGGTCGAGGGCCGCGTCGAGATGGGCGAGAAAGTGATCATCAACATCAAGACCTTTGCCGATGGCCACAGGCCACCGGATCTGGTGGTGCCTGGGATGTTGTGACGCGGGCTGCCGCACCATATTGCCCGAACGGGACCACATTTTTGTCGAGTTTTGCCGCCAGATCGTCGTTGTACGAAGATGAGGTGTTCTGGTGGCCAAGCCAACGGGGATGTTCAGAAAAGTCGCTATTCTCATTGTGGCGATCTGCCTGGGTATCGTGGCGTTCGATTATGCGCAGCACGCGCGAACGCCTGATGGCGAGCTTGTTGATATCTCGCAATATGTCGGCGGCGTATCGGACCGTTTCATGGCGCAGAAGCAGGCGATGGAGATGACCAGCCGGCGCAGTGAGCTTCTGGCGATGAGAGAGCGCGACCACCTTCCCGCCGCGCCGCAGGGATGGAAGCGGCGCGACTGGAGCGACGGGGACAGGGCGCTCTTGTTTCCGCCTTCGGACCCCTTGCTGTCGCTTCCCGAAGACCTGCGTGACCGCCCGCAGATCAAGGCGCTCAAGACGCTGGAAGAGACGGCACGCCTCGCCGGGCAGAAATCCGAGGTCTATGTCTACGAGAACCGCGACAACGTGATCGCGATCCGGTTGCAGATCCGGCGCGAAGATACCGAAGGCATTCAGGGCATGGCCAAGGCCGTGATCGAAAGCAACCTTGAATCCCTGAGCGAGAAGGAAGGCTTCGCCGTTGTGCGCGGCGTGACCTACCGTCACGAAATTCCGGCAGGAGAAAGCGCGGATAGCCCCTCGGGCTATCGTGTGTTCAGCGCGCGCCTGGGCGATACGATCACCATCGGGGTGCGGGCGCGGGCGTCCGATGAGGCGCTTTATGCGCTGCTCGATTCGATCGACTATGACAGCCTGAACATGCTGCTGCCCCAACCGCTTCCCCGGATCGGTAGCGCCGCCCCCGAGATTGCCTTCGAGGATCAGAAAGAAATCGCGGATGCGCGCGTCAAGGCCGAAGTGGCCGAGCAGGCAGCGCAGGCCCGTGCGGCCAGCTTGCGGCTGCAATACTGGGCGGACAAGGTGAACCGCCTCAACGGTCAGGACATGCCGGACGGGCCGGGCTTCTTCGACCCGGCCGCCGCCGTCGCCACGGCCGAGGCCATTGCAGTTGCCGCCGCCGCCGCTGCGGCCGAGGCCGCTGCCGTGGCCCGCGCAGCTGGCGTCGATCCGAAGGATGTGGTCTTGCCCGGCCTTGGTGCACCGATCCGACCCGGCCGAGCTTCCGAGCAGAAGTCGGCCTCACTGTTCTCCTCTTTCTGGGATGTCATGAAGAACGGGGCAGGGCTTGCCGAAGGCGGCTTTGGCAGCGACACCGCCGGCAAGGAGGCTGGGCCTGTCATCTTCACCTGCTCGACCAAGAGCGGCTTCAAGCGTTGCATCGCGGGCAGCGACTGACCTGCCTTTCCGCCTGTGAAAAGGCGGCTGGCGGGGCCATGTCGCTTTTCCGCGTTTATTGGTCGGGCTGACCCCCACGCCGCCGTCCCGATCTGGCAGATATGAATCCAGATCACGGGACAGGAGTCAGCCGATGAAAACGCATGTGAAAGCCCTTGTTGTCGGCGGCGGGGCCGTCGGTTGCGGTATCGCCTATCACCTGGCCAAGGCGGGCTGGGATACGATGCTGGTCGAACGCGACGAGCTGACCTCCGGCTCCACCTGGCATGCCGCCGGGCTCTTGCCGCTGTTCAACATGTCCTACGCGACGACCCATATCCACAAATACTCGGTCGATTTCTACAAGTCGCTCGAGGCGGAAACCGGCCTCAATGCGGGCTTTGCGGTCGTGGGCAACCTGCGCATGGCGCAGACGCAGGACCGGATGGACGAATACATGCTGTATTCCTCGGTGGCCGAAACCGCCGGCGTCTATCACGAATTCCTGACCCCCGCGCAGATGAAAGAGCGTTGGCCGCTGATGCGCACCGAGGATCTGAAGGGCGCGCTGTTCCATCCGCAGGACGGCTATATCAACCCCGCCGACGTGACCCAGGCCATGGCCAAGGGCGCGCGTCAGCGCGGCGTCGAGATCGTGCGCAAGCTTCAGGTCAACAGCTACAAGTGGACGGGTTCCGAATGGATCGTGACGCTTGAGAAGATGATCGAGAAGGGCGGGAATCTTGTCGGCTCGGGCGAGTTGGTCGAGGGGCGCGCCGAGCATGTCGTCACCGCCACGGGCAACCATGCGCAGCGCACCGCGCGCCTTCTGGGCGTCAAGATCCCCGCGATCCCGGTCGAGCATCAGTTCATCGTGACCGAGCCCGACCCGGCCTTGCAGGCATGGCGTGCGGCCGGCAACCCCGAGCATCCGGTGCTGCGCGATGCCGATGCCAAATGGTATGTGCGTGAAGAGCGCGGCGGCTGGATCCTTGGCCCCTATGAGCGCAATGCCCCCGCGCGCTTCCTTTACGACGTGCCCGAAACCTTCCGTGCCGATCTTTTCCCGCTGGATCTGGAGCGCATCGAAGAGGAATACATGTCGATGATCCACCGCCTTCCCAGCTCGGAGACGGTGGGGCTGAAGGACGATTTCAACGGCCCGATCTGCTACACGCCCGACGGCAACCCCCTAGTCGGCCCGGTGCCGGGGCTGCGCAACATGTGGCTGGCCGAAGGCTTCTCGTTCGGGATCACCGCGGCGGGGGGCACGGGCTATTACCTTGCCCAGATGATGACCGAGGGCGAGGCCGAGATCGACATGGCAAGCCTTGACCCCAAGCGCTACGGCAGCTGGATGACCACCGAATATGCCGCGCGCAAGAACGAGGAATGCTACGAGCACGTCTTCATCCTGCACCACCCGGATGAAGAGCGCGAAGCCTGCCGCCCGCTGCGCACCTCGCCCGCCTATGACCGCCAGAAGAAACACGGCGCGCAATTCGGGCAGGTGAACGGATGGGAGCGGCCGAACTATTATGGCCCGCTCGACGCGCCGGCCAGCTTCGACCATGACTCGCGCAGCTTCCGCCGGGGCGCCTGGTGGCAATATGCCGAGGCCGAGGCCCGCGCGATCCGCGAGACCGCCGGCCTGATCGACGCCACCGCCTTCACCAAGCATGTGGTGCGCGGCCCCGGCGCGACGGAGTTCCTTGACTGGTTCACCACCAACAAGCTGCCCAAGGTCGGCCGGATCAACCTGACCTATGCCCTGACCCCGGCGGGCACAACGCGCACCGAATACACGATCGTGCGTTTGTCGGAAAATGAATACTACCTGATCTCGGCCGGGGCATGGACGGCCTATGATGCCGACTACCTGCGCAAATGCGCCGAAGACAAGATGTCCGATTTCGGCTGGATCGACATTCACGACATCACCACGCAATGGGGTGTCTTCGCGCTTGCCGGGCCGAACAGCCGCGCCATCCTGCAAGAGATCGTGAAGGATGCGCAGCCCGATACCGTGCTGTCCAACAAGCGCTTCCCGTGGCTGAGCTACCGCGATATCGAGCTGGGCATGTGCCCCGTGCGCGCCGTCCGCGTTGCCTATACCGGAGAGCTGGGCTGGGAGCTGCATCACCCGATCGAGATGCAGAACTACCTGTGGGATCTGTTGCAGGAAGCGGGCGCGAAACACGGCATGAAGCTGGTGGGCGCACGGGCGCAGAACTGGCTGCGCCAGGAGAAAAGCTACCGCGCCTTCGGCACCGAGCTTGGCCGCGACGCGACGCCGCTTGAGGCCGGCCTCGACCGCTTCGTCGATCTGGAAA
>CALMEG010000275.1 GCA_937863185.1 uncultured Paracoccaceae bacterium
CAGGTTTCGACGCAATGGCGCCGGAAGGCGCGCTTGAGCATGTCAAGCTCGGCGCGCAGAAGGTCGACCTCGGCGCGGATGTCATCCTCCAGCGGCACGCCGGTGACGATGGTGAACTGGCCCACACGCGTGCCGCTTCCCTTTTGCGCGACAAGGAAGGTCTGCACGCCGTCGCTCAGCAATTCCGCCGGGATCGGCAGTGACAGCCGCCAGCGGTTGCCCTGCTGCGGCTCGACCGTCAGGCCGGGGCCGGACCTTTTCAGATGCGAAACCCCCATCTCGGGCTTCGTATCCGCCAGGGTCACCGCCTCCCACGTTCCGGCCCCGATGCGTGCCATATGCAGCTTCATCGTGGCTTCCTTCGCTCAGAGTTCGGCGCGGGGACGGCGTGAGAAGGTCAGATCGCGCAGCACGATCTGGTTCATCTGCGGGCCTTCGAAGATCAGGTCGACCCAGGCCTTTTCCACCCGCTTTTCGTTCATCCGGGTATAGGCAAGGTCGAATTCGACCCAGCTTTCGCCCATGCCCTGGGGCAGTTCGCGCACCACCTGCTCGGTATTGGGGCCGTGCTTGATGTTCAGCCGGCAAAAGATCTCGAGCGGTTTTTCAAGCTCGACCGTCATATCAAGCCGCACCAGATGGCTTTTGCGCAGCCCGCTGAGCGCGGAATCGGGCAGATCCAGCACCAGCGACAGGAAAGAGCCGTCGAAGCGGAACACGTCAAGGCGCAGCCCGAAGGGGGCAAGGTCTTCGGCGCGGGTATTGCGGATCTGGCGAAGGGTCAGCTCGGATACCTTGCAATCGTGAAACAGGGTCGCTTCCTGGCCCAGCCGGGCGCGGCTTTCGGCGGCGGCGATGCCCGCGGGTGCGATCGGGCCGCGCCACAGTTCGGGCCGCCATGCCCAGTCGGTTCCAAGCGGGCGCGGGATGCTGTCCGCGCCGATCACCGGCAGGGTCAGGCGCGCATCGGCGACATGCAGGACGCGGTTCAACTCGCGCCGGATCTGCCGGGCGTCGCTGCGCAGCTGGCGCAACTCGGCCAGATCGAGGCCGTGCGCCGCGCGCGCCGCCCGCGACCAGCGTGACAGCGCACGCCTGAGCGCAAGGCGGTCCAGAAAGGAATTCGGGGTCTTCGGCATCTTTACCTGTTCGTCCGGCGCCTGATCGGTCCGGGCAACAGTTAGCGCGGAACGGCGGGTTTCGCAAAGCCCCCTGTGGGCGCATGCCGCACCTGGTTCAGTGCGCGGATCTGTGCGGCGAATTGCCGAAGGATCTGCGCCTGCGTTTCCGGATCGGTCGGCCGGTCCTTCAGCGGCAGCACCGCGATGGACAGGATCCGCCCGTTCACGGCGGTGATCGCACGCCAATAGGTTTCGGCCACGGCCGCACCGCCCATCGGGGCGCTGTCGCTCAGGTGCAGCAAAAGCAACTCTTCCTCCTGGCGGATGTCCAGCACCTCCACCGTGTCGGCATGGCCGTCGCGGCTGAGCGCCGCCCGCCCGGCATCCGAGCGGAAGAACTCGGTCATTTGCGGGTAGCTTTCGGACAATGCGCCGACCTCGGCCCCGGCGCTGACCGCGGCGGTCAGCACGACGGGATGGGCCGGGACCGGGTCCGACGCATTGCCCGAGAGCGCCGCGCAATTGCCAAACAGCACGAAGGCAGAGGCGCCGTCGTCGCGCACCGTGCTTTGATCCCCGCAAAATCCCTGCGGCGCGCCAGGGGTCAGCGCGCGCCCGGCCACCGCCACGGTGCGCGGCGCGGCGGGGTTCAGGCCAAGCCCCGCAGGCATCACGCAGGCCGACAAAAGCCCCGAAAGAACCAGTGCCGCTGCCGCGGCTCGTGCGCCGCTGCGTGCGCTATTGATCCATGTAGACATGTGTTTCCGCCTTCGCCCCGGGATGCGTGACCGCGCCGAAGCGCGTGGGTCCGGCCAGGCGCGCATATTTCCACAGCGCGCCCGAGCCGTAATTCGTGGGCCGCGGGCCGGGCCAGTCGGCCTTGCGCGCGGCAAGTTCGTCTTGCGACAGGGCCACCGAAATCTCGCCCCGGATCGCGTCGATGGTGATCATGTCGCCATTGCGCAGCAGGGCGATCGGCCCGCCATGCGCCGCCTCGGGTCCGACATGGCCGACGCAAAAGCCGCGCGTCGCCCCGGAAAACCGGCCATCGGTGATCAGCGCGATCTTCTTGCCCATGCCCTGACCCGACAGGGCGGCGGTGGTGGCCAGCATCTCGCGCATGCCGGGGCCGCCCGAGGGGCCTTCGTTGCGGATCACGATCACCTCGCCCTCCTTGTAGTCGCGCCGCTGGACGGCGGCGAAGGCCTCTTCCTCGCTTTCGAAGACGCGCGCGGGGCCGGTGAAGACCTGTGCCTCGGGCGCGATGCCCGCAACTTTCACGATTGCGCCTTCGGGGGCAAGGTTTCCTTTCAGCCCGACCACGCCGCCCGTCGCGCTGATCGGCGTTTCAACGGGATGGATCACGCGGCCATCGGCCTTGCGCGTGATCTGGTCCAGCTCTTCGCCAAGGCTGCGCCCCGAGACGGTGATGCAGTCCTCGTGGATCAGGCCGGCCTTGCGCAATTCCTTCAGCACCACGGGCACGCCGCCTGCCTCGTGCAGGTCCTTTGCGACATACTCGCCGCCCGGGCGCAGGTTCACGAAATAGGGCGTGTCGCGGAAGATGTCGCAGACATCGAAGAGGTCGAAGTCGATCCCGGCCTCATGCGCGATGGCGGGCAGGTGCAGCCCCGCATTGGTCGACCCGCCGGTGCAGGCCACGATGCGGGCGGCGTTTTCCAGCGATTTCCGCGTCACGATATCGCGCGCGCGGATGTTCCTTTCGATCAGCTCCATCACCGCCTGCCCCGAGGCATCGCCATACTGGTCGCGGCTTTCGTAAGGCGCGGGCATGCCCGAACTGTTGAGCAGCGCCAGCCCCATCGCCTCGGAGACGCAGGCCATGGTATTGGCGGTATACTGCCCGCCGCAGGCCCCCGCCGAGGGGCAGGCGACACGTTCCAGCACCGCAAGTTCGGCATCGCTCAGCCGTCCGGCCTGATGCTGGCCCACGGCCTCAAACACGTCCTGCACCACGACATCGCGGCCGTCGAGCTTGCCCGGCAGGATCGAGCCGCCATAGATGAACACGCTGGGCACGTTCAGCCGCACCATGGCCATCATCATCCCCGGTAGGGACTTGTCGCAGCCCGCAAGGCCCACCAGCGCGTCATAGCAATGCCCGCGCATCGTCAGTTCGACCGTATCGGCAATGGCATCGCGCGACGCGAGGCTGGAGCGCATCCCCTCATGCCCCATGGCGATGCCGTCGGTGACGGTGATGGTGGTGAATTCGCGCGGCGTGCCGCCACCTTTCTTGACGCCCATCTTCACCGCCTGCGCCTGCCGGTTCAGCGCGATGTTGCAGGGCGCGGCCTCGTTCCAGCAGGTCGCCACGCCGACCCAGGGCTGGTGGATCTCTTCCTCGGAAATGCCCATCGCGTAGAAATAGGAACGGTGCGGCGCGCGCGCGGGGCCCTCGGTGACATGGCGGCTGGGAAGGCGGGACTTGTCGAAGCGGTGCTGGGTCATGCGGGGCCTTTCGGGGTTGCGGATCGGTCCGGACGCGGCAGGGGCGGCCAGACTGCCATGATTCCGCCCCCTGTCAAAGCGTGACGACCGGCCCCTGCGCCGCGCGGGCATCCTCTGCGTCATGCGTGACCAGCAGGGCGGGGATGTTTTCGCGCCGGACATGCTCGAAGACGAAGCCGCGGATTTCGGCGCGCAGCGCGGCATCGAGCCTGGCGAAAGGCTCGTCGAGCAACAGCGCGCGGGGCCGGGCCAGCAGCGCGCGCATCAGCGCCACGCGCGTGCGCTGCCCGCCCGAAAGGGTGGCCGGGTCACGGGCGGCAAATCCCGCAAGCCCCGCCCGCTCCAGCGCCTGTTCGACCGCTGCGCGCCGTGCCGCCTTGCCCCGCAGGTCCGGGCCCAGGCCGAAGGCAAGATTGTCGCCCACCGACAGGTGCGGAAAAAGATGCGCGTCCTGAAACAGCATGCCCACGCGGCGCTGCTCGGCCGGAAGGGGCAGAAGATCGATGCCGTCCAGCGTGACGCCGCCCGTCGTGACGAAACCGCGCGGCAGGTGGCCACCGATAAAGTCCAGAAGGCTGGATTTTCCGATGCCCGAGGCCCCCATCACCGTGCTGACCGCCCCCGGCGCCACGGTCAGGTCGAGCGGCGCAAAAAGCGGCTGCGTGCCCCCCGGCGGAACAAGCGTGACATGCGACAGGATCAGGCTCATCGGGTAAGTTCTCCGGCAAGGGCGCGGCGGTTGCGGTGCAGGGCGCCCGGCACCGCGATGGCCAGCATGAATGCCGCCAGCGGCAGGATCGCCTGAAGCACGGCATAGACCCCCACGACCCTGCGGTCGGCGCTGGAGGAAAGCGCCACGGCCTCGGTCGTCAGCGTGGCGATGCGCCCCGCGCCCATGAACAGCGTGGGCACATATTGCGCGACAGAAACCGAAAAGCCGATCGCTGCGGCGGTCAGGATCGGGCGCAGCAGGACCGGAAGCTTGACCGCCAGAAGCCGCCGCCATGGTCCCGCGCCAAGCGCCGCGGCCGAACGGATCAGCCCCGGTTCCAGCGCGCGCCAGGGGCCCGACAGCGCCAGCAGCATGTAGGGAAAGACGAAAATGAGATGCGCCCAGATCACGGTGCCGCGGCCCGGCGGAAGGCCCAGATGCAGGAAGGCGATGTTGAGGCCCTGGAGAAAGCCGATCTGCGGGATCAGAAGCGGCGCCGCGACCAGCGCGGTCAGCGGCAGGCGCCGTCCGGCGCGGTCTTCGGCCTCAAGCCAGGCGATGGCCAGCAGGGCGCAAAGCGCCACGACCGCCGCCCCGATCCAGAGCGTTTCCAGCGTGGCGGCGCCCCAGCCCCGCCCCGTCCAGTGCCGCAGCGACCATGTCTCGGGCAGCGCTGCGGGAAAGGGCCAACGCCAGGCCAGCGACCAGAGCATCAGCACCAGAAGCGATCCGCCCGCCAGCCCCGCGCCAAGCGCGCCCGCCAGCCGCACCGCCCCTTGCGGCAAGACCCCGCCGCGCCGCCCGCGCCGCAGCTCGGCCCGGCCGATGCGGGCAAGGATGCGTTCGGCCAGGTGCCACAGCCCGATCCCGCAGGCGACGATGCCAAGCTGCATCACCGCCGCCGCCGAGGCCGGCAGCGCCATCGCCGGATCGGGGGCCATATAGCCGCGCAGGATCCAGACCGACAGCGTGGGCGGGTTGGAAGGCCCCAGGATCAGAGCCATGTCCACGACCGAAAGGGAAAACGCCAGCACCACATAGACCGGCAGCCGGATCAGCGGGTAAAGCTGCGGCACGATCACCCGCACCCAGACCGAGGCCGGGGAATGGCCAAGTGCCCGCCCCGCCGCCATATGCGCCGCCACCGGCACGCGCGACAGCGCGGCAAGGGTGATCAGCATGAGAAACGGCACCTCCTTCAGCGCAAGGCCGAGGATCAGCGCCAGCCCCGCCGGATCGCCCGTCGTGGCAAAGGCGGGCGGGGTGGTCCAGCCCGTGGCCCATGGGCTGACCAGCCGCACGATCCAGCCCGAGGGCGCGATCAGGAAGGCCAGCCCGATGGCAAGCGCGGCATGCGGCACCGCCAGCAGCGGCGCGATCAGGCGCATCCGGCGCCCGCCATCGCGCGCCATCCCCTGCGCAAGCGCAAGCGCCAGGCCAAGCGACAGCACGGTCGCGCCAAGGCCCGTCCACAGCGTCAGCCGCAGGCCGGTCGCAAAGCCGGGGGCGGCGAATGCGGCGGCCCAGGGGGCGGTGCCCAGCCCGGCCTGCCCGATCGCGGGCATCCAGCCGAACCCTGCCAGAAGCGTGAAACCCAGCCCCGCAAGGATCGGCCCGCCGATCCCGAGCGCAACCGCAAGGCCGACCAGCCGCCCCGCCATCACGGCGTGTAGCGTGCAGCCCAGTCCCCGGTCAGGCGGGTCATCCAGCTGGGATGCGGTTCCGGCAGGGTGGGGCCCAGATCGTCCTACGCGGGCACGGCGGGGGCGGTGGGCAGGGCCGCGAAGGCCGCCCGCGCCGCCTCGTCCAGCCGCGCGGGATCAAGCACCGGGAAAGAACCGAGCACCGTGATATCCTGCATGCGCGCCTGCGTGGCGGGGTCCAGCAGGAAATCGGCCACCACCATCGCCCCTTCCCGATGCGCCGCGTTATAGGGAATGGCCACGAAAGAGACATTCCCGATCGTGCCGCCCTCGGGCACGAAGACGCGCGCGCTTTCGGGCAGAAGACCCTGTTCGATCAGGGCGGCGGGGGCGGCGGGATCGAAGAACATGGCGATGTCGATCTCGGTATCGTTGAGCATCTGCGCCTGCACGGATTCGTTCTCGGGGAAGGCGGTGCCTTCGCGCCACATATGCGGGCGCAGCGCGTCATACCATTGCCAGAGCACGTCCGCGGCAACGGCATAGCTTTCCTCGGTCACCGGGGCCTGAAGCGCGGCGGGATCGGGGGCCAGTTCGACCAGCGCCTGCTTGAGGAAGGTGGCCCCCATGAAGTTCGAGGGATGCGGATGCGTCATCCGGCCCGGATGCGCGGCGGCCCAGTCGACGAAACCGGCCATGCTTGCGGGCGGGGTGACGCGGGCACTGTCATGGGCGAAGACGAATTTCGCAAGCCTCCAGGGCGCCTCCAGCCCCTCGACCGGAACGGTGAAATCCAGCGCGGCCGGGGCGCCGGGCGACAGATCGACGAAGCGGGCATTGGGCAGGTCGGCCACGAAGGCGCCATGCAGCAG
>CALMEG010000276.1 GCA_937863185.1 uncultured Paracoccaceae bacterium
GCGCCACGCCGATGATGATCGACTGGCCCCAGCCGCGATGGGTGCATTCCAGCGCATCGCGCATCACCTTGACGTTGCCGGTGCAGTCGAAACTGTAATCCGCGCCACCGATCTGATCGAAGGGGGTCTTGGTCATGTTGACGATATGGCTGACCACATCGCCCCCGATCTCCGAGGGGTTGACGAAATGGGTCATGCCGAAGCGCTCGCCCCATTCCTTTTTCGAGTTGTTCAGATCCACCCCGATGATCATGTCGGCCCCGGCCAGCCGCAACCCCTGGATCACGTTCAGCCCGATCCCACCCAGCCCGAACACCACCGCCTTCGCGCCGATCTCGACCTTGGCGGTGTTGATGACCGCGCCGACCCCGGTCGTCACCCCGCAACCGATATAGCAGACCTTGTCGAAAGGCGCGTCGGGCCGGATCTTGGCAAGCGCGATCTCAGGCATCACGGTATGGTTGGCAAAGGTCGAACAGCCCATGTAATGCAGGATCGGCGTGCCATCGAGCATCGAGAACCGCGTCGTGCCATCGGGCATCAGCCCCTGACCCTGGGTGCCGCGGATCGCGGTGCAGAGGTTCGTCTTCTGCGACAGGCAGGACGGGCAGGACCGGCATTCCGGCGTATAAAGCGGGATGACGTGATCGCCGGGCTTCAGCGAGGTCACGCCCGGCCCGACCTCAAGCACCACGCCCGCGCCCTCATGGCCCAGAATCACGGGGAACAGGCCTTCGGGGTCCGCTCCCGACAATGTGAATTCATCCGTGTGACAGATGCCCGTGGCCTTGATTTCCACCAGAACTTCGCCCGCTTTGGGCCCTTCGAGGTTCACCTCCATGATTTCAAGCGGCTTTCCGGCCTCAAGGGCAACGGCGGCACGGGTTCTCATCGGCAGATCCTCCTTGTATAGATTGGCAAAGCCTGCGGCATTGCCCGGGCAAGTTCAACTATGGGATGCGACACAATGATCAGATTTACCGCCCTTTCTGCCGTTGCGCTTCTTGCCGCCTGCGAACCGGCCCCGGTCGAAAGCCTGCCGCCCGTCTCGCAGCCGCAGCCCTATGTCGGCCCGCTTGCCCCGCAGCCCGATGCGCTGGAAGAGCGGCAACCCGACAGCTGCAAGGCGGTCGAATATGTGGCCTATCTGGGCCAGCCCGGCAGCGTGATCCCGACGCTGGCCATCTCGCGCCCGTTCCGGGTGGTGGAATGGCGCGGGATCGAGGCGCAGGAATACAACCCGCAGCGCGTCGTCTTCCGCCTGGATGCGGCGGGCAACATCTTCAACATTGATTGCGGCTGATCCGATGGGCACCCGAACCCTGCGCGCAGCGCTTGCCCTTGCCGCCGCTCTGGCCGTGACCGGCTGTCGCCCCGATATCCCCGACGCAGACCCGGCCGGTATGGCCGACGCCTGTGGCGCCGCCGATCTTCAGCATCTGGTGGGGCAGCCCGCCTCGGTGCTCGAGACGATGAAATTCTCGCAGCCCGTGCGCATCCTGCGCCCCGGCATGGCTGTTATCATGGACTACCGCCCCGACCGCCTGAACATCGAAATCGACGCACAGGAAGTGATCGCGCGGGTGCATTGCGTCTGACCCGCGCGATTGCCCCGGCGATCAGTTGGTCTGGATACGATAGGTGGTGTGGCATTCCTTGCACGCACCGCCGACGCCGCCCATCCCGGCCTTGAGCGTATCGAGCGAGCTGGTGTCGACCGCCTGCGCGGCCTTGTAAAGCGCGTCTGCCTTGGTGCTGAAATCGTCGAAATTCGCCCAGATCTCGGGCTTGGCCTCCGAGACGGGGTCGGTCTCGTTCGCCTCGAACACCTGCGGGATGGTGTTGGCGGCGGCGGCAAGCGCCGCGGCGGCCTCGGCGGCCTTGTCGGCATCGAACGCCGCTTTGCCGCCGGCCATGTCGCCCAGAATTCCGGTATTCGCGCGGATGACACCCATCGTATCCATCCGCGTCTTGACCACGGGGTTCTGCACCCCTTCCTTGGCGAATGCGACGCCCGCGGCACAGATCAGGCCTGCGGCAATAATTTTGCTCGAGAAGTTCACGGCGTTCCTCCTTGACTACAATGTCGCCAAGCATAGCCCAAAGCGCCCTGAATCCCATGGCGGTATTTGCGGCCCGAAGGGGTGCTCACCGAATTGTCATCCCAAAGGAAAACCCCGCCCGAAGGCGGGGTTCTTGCGGAAGGAAGCGACCCGGGCGGCCGAACTGGGTGGGGGCTGAACATCGACCACCCGGGCGCTTAGCGTGTTCCGCCACCTCTGCTTTTGCCCCCCAATCGCGGCGGGTTCGGGAAAGGCCGCTGGCATTTCGCGGGTCTTTTCGTGGCAAAATCGCGGCCGTCGCCGGGGGTGCTTGATTTGCTGCGGGGGGGATGTCACTCTTTCGTCATGACGGTCCGGATGCCGACCCCCTTTCCCCAGCAACCGGCTGCGCCCGCGCAGGTCGCCTTCGACCGGGCCGAGCTTTCGTGCATTCTGGCGCTTTACGGCAAGATGGTCGCGGCCGGAGAATGGCGCGACTATGCGATGAGCTTTCTGCGCGATGTCGCCGTTTTCTCAGTGTTCCGGCGTGCGACCGAACATCCTCTGTTCCGCATCGAAAAACGCCCCGCGTTGCGCAACCGCCAGGGGCAATATGCGGTGCTGGGCATGGACGGCCAGATCCTCAAGCGCGGGCAGGATCTGCCCACGGTGCTGCGCGTGCTGGAACGCAAGCTGATCCGCCCGGTCGACTGATCATCCCGGACGGCGCGCGCCCAGGAAGGGCCCCTCGCCCGCCGCCTCGATCCGCGCAAGGCATTCGGCAATCCCCTCATGGGCGACATTCATCGAATGGCCGTTGGCATGGATCAGCCGCGCCCCGTCACAGACCAACGCGACATGCCCCTTCCAGAACAGAAGGTCGCCCCGCCGCAGCGCGGCCCCCGGCGGCAGCGGCGCGCCAAGGGCCGCGTGTTGCAGGTCGCTGTCGCCCGGGCAGGGCCGCCCGCAGGCGGCATAGGCCAGCTGCACCAGCCCCGAGCAATCCACCCCCGAGCGGCTGTTGCCGCCCCAAAGATAGGGCGTTCCCAGCAGGCTTTCGGCCACATCGACCGGATCGTCGGCCCAATCGCCAAGCGCGCGTAGATGCGCCCGCGGGATCCAGCCTTCGGGCGTGCGGGCGAAATTCCCCTGCGCCTCGGTCACGCTGACCCGTGCGCCAAGCGACAACAGCGTAAGCTCGCGCTGCCTGACCGAAGGTTCGGGGTAAAGATGCGTGGCCGGGGCCGAAACCCAGTGGCTGGGCGCGCGGGCGGGCGCAAGCGCAGCCTCGACCACCCAGCCGCAATAGCCGTCGGCCTCGGCGCGCAGGAAGGCCCAGCCATCCTGCCGGTCCAGAACCAGAAGCGCGGCCCCCATCAGAAGCTGACGGTCGCGCGCGCCGCCGGGCGTGGCGCAGAGATCGGCCAGCGGCACCGCCAGCCGCGCGGGCGTTCCCGGAACGAATTTGCGCCCCTCAAGCGCGCCACGCAGCGAGACATGTGCCACGTGCTCATTGGCGGGGGTCAGGCGGCGGTCGCTCATAGGTCCAAAACCTCGGGCAGGGCTGCCAGGATCGCGCGCGCACCTTGCCCGACGCCGCCCTTGAGGCGTGCGGGCGCGGCGGCGGGCTGCCAGCCGTAAATGTCGAAATGCGCGAAACGCGGGGTCCGGGTGACGAACCGGCGCAGGAACAGCGCCGCCGTGACCGAGCCCGCCATCCCGCCCCCCGGCGCATTGTCGAGATCGGCGATCGCCGGTTCGATCAGGGGTTCATACGGCGCCCAGAACGGCATGCGCCACAGCGGATCGGCCACCCGCGCGGCCGCACCGCTCAGCGCCGCGGCAAGCCCGTCGTCATCGGTATAGAACGGCGGCAGATCGGGGCCGAGCGCCACCCGCGCAGCCCCCGTCAGCGTGGCCATGCAGACCAGCAGATCGGGCGTTTCCTCATCGGCCAGGGCAAGCGCATCGGCCAGCACCAGCCGCCCCTCGGCATCGGTGTTGTTCACCTCGACCGTCAGGCCCTTGCGGCTTGTCAGCACGTCCTGCGGCCGGAAGGCATTGCCGGACACCGCATTTTCCACCGCCGGCACCAGAACCCGCAAGCGCAAGGGCAGCTTCAGCGCCATAATCATGCGCGCAAGCCCCATCACCGTGGCCGCCCCGCCCATGTCCTTCTTCATCAGCCCCATCGAGGCGGCGGGCTTGAGATCCAGCCCCCCGGTATCGAAACAGACGCCCTTGCCGACCAGCGTCAGGCGCGGCCCGGCATCACCCCAACGCAGATCCAGAAGGCGCGGCGCGCGCGGGCTGGCGCGCCCGACGGCATGGATCATCGGCAGGGTCCCGGCCAGAAGATCGTCGCCCCGCAGCGCCAGGGCCGTTGCCCCGAATTCATCCGCAAGCGCGCAGAAGGCCGCCTCAAGCTCCTCCGGGCCCATGTCCGAGGCGGGCGTGTTGATCAGGTCGCGGGTCAGCGCCTCGCCGGCCGCGATCGCCTCGATCCGTGCGGGGTCAAGCCCGGCGGGGCAGACAAGCCGCGCCGCGGGCCGCTTGGCCGCCTTGTAGCGCGTGAACCGATAGGCCGCGAGAAGCCAGCCAAGAGCGGCCTCTTCGGCCTCTGCGGTGCTCAGGTCGCCCTCGATGTGCCAATCGCCCTCGGGCAAGGCTTCGGCCGCGCGGGCAAGAAGGAAACGGCTGCGGGCACGGGCCGACGGTGTGCCGGTGCCGAACAGCGCCACTTCGGGCCCGCCATCGGCGCCGGGCAGCACACAAAGCTGCCCCAGGGCGCCGGTGAAACCCTGCGCCCCGGCCCAGGCTTGTTGCGGGGGCGGCAGATCGCCCAGCCGCGCCGCAGTCCCGTCTTCGGGCACAAGGTAAAGCGGGCGGGCAGCGGCCTTTCCGGCGGCAAAACGCATGGTATCGGCGGCGGTCATCGTGATCCTTCCAGGCGGAGACAAGCTGATCCGCAGCCTAGCGCCTGGCGCGCGCGCTGCAAGAGCGGCTCAGAGGCTCAGATCGCGCAAGTCCCACACTTCGGTCAGCGAGCGCGTGCCGATCCGCACCAGACGCCCCAGCGTCGCGGCCAGCGCGACAGTGTCCCCCGCCCCGGCGCAACAGCCGACATCGCGGGCCAAGCGCCCAAGCGAGATCATCCCGACCTGCCCCGCCCGGTCCGCCAGTTCCGCCGCGATGCCCGCAACCCTTTCACCCTGACCGGCCTGACCGGCCGTGCGGATCGCGGCCAGAAGCACCGCCATCTCTTCCATCACCGCCGAGATCAGCCGCTCTGCCCCCGCCTGACCCAATTCCGCATAAAGCGCGGCCAGGCGCACGGGATCGACCCGCACACCTTCCTCATGCCGCAAAACCGCAATCCTGTTCACCCCAGGCACCCCCATGATTTCCGGCGTCCCCACGCCCGATGCCAGCAACCTGAGGCCAAGACCTCAAGAATTCGTTTCCGGAATCCGAAAAATATCTCGAATTCCGGGGGCAGAGTCTTTATCCAGTCGCAGACTGAAATCCCGCCACAAGCGACGGAAAGCAACGACGATGAAAGAACATGTGCGCCCGCTTCCCTCCTATCTGGTCCAGCGTTATCAGGGTTGGAAGGCAACGACCTATGCCGAAAACCGGGTCTGGTACAAACGCCTGGCCGACGAAGGGCAGCGCCCCCGCGCGATGGTGATCTCGTGCTGCGACTCGCGCGTGCATGTCACCTCGATCTTTGGGGCCGATCAGGGCGAGTTCTTCATTCACCGCAACATCGCCAACCTCGTGCCGCCCTACAACCCCGATGGCGATCACCACGGTACCTCGGCCGCGCTGGAATATGCGGTGCGCGCGCTGAAGGTGGCCCATCTGATCGTGCTGGGCCACTCGCAATGCGGCGGCGTCGCGGGATGCGAGGCGATGTGTACCGGCCACGCGCCGGACCTCGAGGACAAGACCTCTTTCGTGGGCACCTGGCTCAATCTGCTGCGCCCGGGTTTCGACAGGGTCGCCAACCTGCCCGAGGCCGAGCGCACCCGCGCGCTGGAGCGTGAGGCGGTGGTCATCAGCCTGGAAAACCTGATGACCTTCCCCTTCGTCACCGCCGCGCTCGAGGCCGGCGACATGACGCTGCACGGGCTCTGGACGGATATCGGCGCGGGCGGGCTTGAACAATACGAACCCGCCAGCGGCCAGTTCGTGCCGCTCTGAACGCCCGCCGCAGGGCCCGCTATTGCAGGACCTGCCCCGCGGGCCAGCTGAGCGTGGTTTCCAGCCGGATTTCCTGCGTCTCTCCGGCGCTCAGGTCGAATTCCCAGGCCAGGATACCGCGCTGCCCGTCCAGGTCGCTCTGGCTTGCGGGCGGCGTGGACGAGTGGCGGATCACCAGATCCTCCTGCTCGGAATAGGGAACCTGGTCGATCACGCGCAGCGGCCAGTCCTCGCCCGTCAGGTTTTCGACCTTCAGGATCGCCACCTCGCGCAGCTCGTTCGACTTGGTAATGACCCCGCGGTCGCCCTCGGTCTTTTCGGGCACCAGACGCTCCAGCCGGATGCCGTCGATCGGGCCGAAACCAAGGCGCAACTCGTCGCCCGCCGCGGTCAGCGGCAGATAGGCCTGCCCGACCATTGCGCCATCGGCAAACAGCGTGGCTGCGCCGGGTAGCAGCACCTGCCCGCTGTCATTGGGCGCGCGCGCCACCAGGAAGGCCGAGGAATCGCGCGCGGGCACGGCTTCGGCCACGACCTCGGGGCGCAAGGCCACGTCGTCCAGCTTCAGCCGCAGCGCCTCGACCCCGTCGCGGATATCGACCGGCGCGCCGTAGCGATAGGTCACGGTTGCGCCCATCATCTCGGGCGTGGCGGCTTCCATCAGCACCGGCGCCGGGGCCGCGCCCATCGCCGCATCGGCGGCATATTCGGACTCGAGCTTGGCGCGGGCCGAGGCCATCGGGCGCAGCTCTTGCGGCGGGCCGATCCGGCGCAGCCAGGGCCAAAGCTGCGAGGGCGCGGACTGCTCGGCCGGGCGCGCGGTCGAAAGGGTCAGCTCCACCCCGCTCCAATCCTCGCCCGAGGCTTGCGAGACCACCACGCCGCGCTCCAGCGCAAGGCTGCCTGCGGCACGGTCAAGGCGCAGATCGTAGACCGGCTGCCAGCTGGCATTGGGGGTGAAGGTCGTGATCTCGAGCACGCCGCTGCCCTCGACCGTGGCGGCAAGCGTCATCTTGTCCGCCCCCTCGTCGATCAGCGCGGCCAAGGCCTGACGCGCCTTGTCCAGCGCCTCGCGGTCGGATTTCAGCGCGCGGACAGCGGCGATGGCCTCTTGCTCGGCCGCAAGCGCCGCCCGGCTTGCACTCAGCACCTCGGCACCGACCATCTGCGACAACGCGCGCAGATCCTCGGCATCGGTGCTGTCGGGCTTCAGCCCGCGCAGGAAGGCGATCTGCTCTTGCGCGGCACCGGCCTTCAGGCGGATCGCCTCGACCTCGGCCTCGCGTGCGGCAAGCGCGATCTCGAGCCGCTCGACCTCGCCCCGCGCGGCCTGCACGGCGGGCGGGGTCATGTCGCCCGTCACGGGCTGGCGCCCGTCGACCAGCGTGACCGAGCCGATGCGCACGCCCGCGCCCGCCACGCGCAGCTGCGACGGATCGGTGCCCTGCGGCAGGTCGGGCACGATCAGCTCATGCACGCCCTCGGGTGCCGTCAGGTCGACCTGGCGCGTGACCGATGCCCCCCAGGGATAAAGCACGACGGCAGAGACGCGGCCTGGCGCCTCGATCGTATCGGCCCAAAGCGCCAGCGGCGCGACAGAGCAAAGCAGGGTGAAGAACGGCAAACGGGTGGAACGCATGGAAACCTCCTGACAGGATGGCGCGAGGGTTTCCCGCCACGGCCCGAAAAGCAAGAGGGCCCCGCATCACGAGGCCCTCACGTTTTGTCCATCACGCCGGGGCGAAGCGCCCGCTCAGCCCTTTTTCAGGCAGCGATTGCCAAGCGTTTCGGCAATCTGCACCGCGTTCAGCGCCGCGCCCTTGCGCAGGTTGTCGGAAACGCACCACAGGTTGATGCCGTTCTCGATGGTGCTGTCCTGACGGATGCGGCTGATGAAGGTGGCGTAATCGCCCACGCATTCCTTGGGCGTGACGTAGCCGCCGGGCTCGCGCTTGTCGACCACCATGATGCCCGGCGCCTCGCGCAGGATGTCGCGGGCCTCGTCCTCGTCCAGGAATTCCTCGAACTCGATATTGATCGCTTCGGAATGGCCCACGAACACCGGCACGCGCACGCAGGTTGCGGTGACCTTGATCGACGGATCGACGATCTTCTTGGTCTCGGCCACCATCTTCCACTCTTCCTTGGTCGACCCGTCGTCAAGGAAAACGTCGATATGCGGGATCACGTTGAAGGCAATTTCCTTGGTGAACTTCTTCGGCGGCACCTCGGCGGTGGGGTTGTAGACGGCCTTCGTCTGCTCCCACAGCTCGTCCATGCCGTCCTTGCCCGCGCCCGAGACCGACTGATAGGTCGACACCACGACGCGCTTGATGCGCGCGCGCTCATGCAGCGGCTTCAGCGCCACCACCATCTGCGCGGTCGAGCAGTTGGGGTTCGCAATGATCATCTTGTTGCGGTAGTTCTCCACCGCCTCGGGGTTCACTTCCGGCACGACCAGCGGGATTTCGGGGTCGTAGCGATAAAGCGACGAGTTGTCGATCACCACGCAGCCCTGGCGGGCCGCGATGGGGGCGTATTTCTTCGTCGCGTCCGACCCGATGGCGAAAAGCGCGATGTCCCATCCGGTGAAATCGAAGCCCTCGATGTCTTTGGTCTTGATGGTCTTGTCGCCAAAGCTGACCTCGGTGCCAAGCGAACGGCGCGAGGCAAGCGCGGCGATCTCATCGACCGGGAACTGGCGTTCGGCCAGGATATTCAGCATTTCGCGGCCCACGTTGCCCGTGGCGCCTGCGACGACGACTTTGTAGCCCATCAGGACCTCCTTCTCGAAAGAACGAGGCCCCTTAGCGGAAAGCCGTGACTTTGGGAAGGGAGAACCGTGTCATTCCGCGCGGGTGATGCGCGAATCCCGCTGCATGAGGGCGGCCACATGCGCCGCCTCGGCATTGAAGTCATGCGGCACCTGTTCGGCCGAGCGCCGGCCAGACAGGGACAGCGAGGCGAAGAAATCGAACCCGAAAAGGCGCAGCACAGAGACTTCGCTGCGCGCCAGCATGTCGATCATCATCAGCCCCGTGGTCGGCGGGGCCGGCAGGCGCGCGCCAAGCGCGGCGATCTCGGCCTGCGGATGCAGGTAGAAGCCGGGGCTCGTGGCGATGTCGAAGCGCAGCCGCTTGCGCTTGGGCGACATCCACAGGAAGCGATGCGGATGCAGGCGCGCGCGGTCCGCCGGGCCAAGCGCGGTGGCAAGCGCCAGCCAGTCGGTACGCGTGCCATGCGATGCGGGCGACGGCATCGGCGCGCGGTTGATGCGGATCACCAGGTCGGCCGCGTCGATCTGCGCACCATAGCCTTGCCCCGACAGAGACCGCGCATTGCCGACCAGCGCCACCGATTTTCCCGCCAGCTCGGCCAGAAGGTCCGAGAACGGGACCGACAGCGCCGCCAGCGGCGCCTCGTGCCGCAGGGTGCGGGCAATCAGGAAACCAAGCCGGGTCATGGCGCCAGAAGCCCGCGGTAGATGCGCACGAGGGCGGCCGCCTCATCCTCGATGCGAAAGCCGTTCTCGACCCGCTGGCGTGCGGCCAGTGCCGCGCGCGCGCGCAGGCCCGCATCATCGAGATAGGGCGCGGCGGCGGCGGCTAGGGCCTCGATATCGCCGGGCGGCACAAGCGCGCCGGTGCACCCCTCTTCGATCAGTTCCTCGAAGGCCCCCACGCGCGTGGCAACCGCGGGCACCCCGCAGGCCATCGCCTCAAGCGGGGTCAGGCCGAACCCCTCCCACCGCTGCGGCGCAACATAAAGGTCAAGCACCTGATACCATTCGGCCATCCGGTCCACGGTGACCTCGGGCAGGAACAGGATGCGCGCGCCCAGCCCCGCGCGGGCCACGCGGGCCTTCAGATCCTCAAGGAACGCACCGTGCTGTTCGGTGGCGCGCCCCATCACAAGGCCCACCACGCCGGGGCGGTCCGGCAGCAGCCGGATCATCGCCTCCACGAAGGCATCGGTGCCCTTTTGCGCGCGGATGCGGCCATAGCAGCCGACCAGCACCGCATCCGGCAGGCCCAGCCGCGCCCGCAGGGCCGCGCGGTCGGCGGGCGGGGCGAACCCTTTCGTGTCGATCCCGTGCAGGACCACGCTTGCCGGACGCTCCAGATAGGCCGCCGTGCGCGACGAAGTGGCCACCACGCCGTCCATCTTGCCGATCAGCCACCGCGTATAGCCGGTGTGCTTGCGCTGCGAGGCCGAGGTGAACAGAAGCTTCAGCCGCCGCCGGAAGACCCCGCGCAGGACAAGACCCAGCAGCATCTCGGTATTGCGCCGCGCATGCCACACGCGCCAGCGGTCGCGCGGCAGGAACGGCAGGCGCCAGAGCGGCAGGTGCGGCAGGCTGTCCGGCAGGCCCGGACCGGTGACGGCGATCCCGATCATCTCCGCCTGCACCGGCACCAGCCGCACCACCGTGGCCGTCACCCCCGACAGGCGGCGCTTGAGATTGGGTGCGATGACCTCGATCCGGTCGATGCTGGGCGTCGCCATGGCAGGCTCCTACTAGCGGGTCCCGGCACTGTCGCGCGACAGGACATAGAAGGCCAGCCCCACGATGACCGGCACAAGGAAGAACAGGAACAGCGCCGAAAAGGCCTGCTCGGGGGTGCCGCGCGCCGACGTGGTTTCATAGACGACCCGGGAGCCGAACTGGAACCCCGCCACCCCGATGATCGAGAACATGTTCAGAAGCGTCACCCCGCGCCCCACCAGATGCGGCGGAAGGAACGCGCGCCCATGCGCCATGATCGCGGGGAACGAGGCCCCGAACAGCCCCATCGCCGCCAGAAGCGCCGTGCTTTGCCACAGCCCGCCCGCCGGCCAGAGCCACAGCGCCGCCAGCGTCACCGCAAGCGCGGCATTGCCCGCCAGAACCGCGCGCTTCATCGTGCCGAAGATCCGGTCGGCCGGGCCGTAAAGGAAGTTGCCCGCCACCATGGCAAGCACCATCACCAGCGTCACGCGCCCGATCAGCGCCGCATCCGCGCCGTGCAACTGGGTCAGGTAGGGCCCCGCCCACAGCCCGCGAATCCCCGCCGCGGCGGTATAATTGGCAAGCGTCAGCGGCAGGATCAGCCACAGCCCCGGAATGCGCAGGATGTCCATGACGCTGCCCCGCCGTCCCGAATCATGCACGACCGGCGGCGGGTCCTGCACGAAGCGCCAGATCGCCGCCGCCACCAGCAGCGTGACCCCCGCCAGCCCCCAAAGCGCGGCGCGCCAGCCGACCGCCTCGATCAGCCAGGCCAGCGGCGCGGCACTGGCGATGTTGCCAAGGCTGCCCACCCCGATCACCGCCCCCGCCAGCGTGCCGAAGACCGCAGGCGCGAAATTGCGCGCGAAGATGTAGTAGGACCCCATCAGCACCGGCGCGCAGCCGATCCCGATCAGCGCCATGGCGGCGTGAATGCCCCATGGCCCCTGGGACAGCGCAAAGACCACGGCCCCGCCGCCCCCGCCCAGTGCCAGCAGCACCGCAACCGTGCGCCGCGGGCCGATACTGTCCAGCGCCTCTCCCACCGGGATCTGCATCAGGCCGAAGGCGACCCCCGCTGCGTCCGCGACGAGGCGGGCAAGGACGAAGGCAAGGCCGGTTGCGGCCGCG
>CALMEG010000277.1 GCA_937863185.1 uncultured Paracoccaceae bacterium
TCATCGAATATTGCGGCGAGGCGATCCGCGACCTGTCGATGGAAGGCCGCATGACCGTGTGCAACATGGCGATCGAGGGCGGTGCGCGCGCGGGCCTCATCGCGCCGGACGAGAAGACCTTCGACTATGTCAAAGGCCGCCCGCACGCCCCCAAAGGCGCACAGTTCGAGGCCGCGCTGAACTGGTGGAAGACGCTTTACACCGATGAAGGCGCGCATTTCGACAAGGTCGTCACCCTGAAGGGCGAAGAGATCCAGCCCGTCGTGACCTGGGGCACCAGCCCCGAGGACGTGCTGCCGATCTCGGCCACGGTTCCGGCGCCCGAAGATTTCACCGGCGGCAAGGTCGAGGCCGCGCGCCGCTCGATCGACTATATGGGGCTGGCTCCGGGCATGAAGCTGACCGACATCAAGATTGACGCGGTGTTCATCGGATCGTGCACCAACGGGCGGATCGAGGATCTGCGCGCCGCCGCGGCCATCCTCAAAGGTCACAAGATCGCGCCGGGCGTGCGCGGCATGGTGGTGCCCGGTTCGGGGCTTGTGCGCGCACAGGCCGAGGAAGAGGGTCTAGACCAGATCTTCAAGGATGCCGGATTCGAATGGCGCCTGGCCGGTTGCTCGATGTGCCTGGCGATGAACCCCGACCAGCTTGCCCCGGAAGAGCGCTGTGCCTCGACCTCGAACCGCAACTTCGAGGGGCGGCAGGGCTACAAGGGCCGCACCCACCTGATGAGCCCCGCAATGGCGGCGGCGGCGGCCGTGACCGGCCACCTGACCGACGTGCGCGAATTCATGGCCGAGACGGTCTGAGGAGACGATCATGGACAAATTCACCACTGTTACCGGCGTCGCGGCGCCCATGCCGCTGGTCAATATCGACACCGACATGATCATCCCCAAGCAGTTCCTGAAGACGATCGAGCGCTCGGGGCTGGGCAAGAACCTGTTCGACGAGATGCGCTATGACCGCGACGGCAACGAGATTGCGGATTTCGTGCTGAACCAGCCGCAATACCGCAACGCCGAGATCCTTGTCGCCGGGGATAATTTCGGCTGCGGTTCGTCGCGCGAACATGCGCCCTGGGCGCTTCTGGATTTCGGGATTCGCTGCGTGATCTCGACCAGCTTTGCCGACATCTTCTTCAACAACTGCTTCAAGAACGGCATCCTGCCGATCGTCCTGCCGCAAGAGGCGGTCGAGGTGCTCATGGACGATGCGCGCAAAGGGTCCAACGCGCGTATGACGGTCGATCTGGAATCGCAGACCGTCACCAGTTCGGACGGCCAGTCCTTCGGCTTCGAGGTCGATGCGTTCAAGAAGCATTGTCTGCTGAACGGTCTAGACGATATCGGCCTGACGCTCGAGAAGGCTGCCGCGATCGACACGTTCGAGGCGAAAGCCGCGCAGAGCCGCCCCTGGGTCTGAGGGCGCCTATGGCTGTTTCTTTGCCTTGACACAACATATGGGCCGCCCGCTATGGGCGGCCTTTTTGTTGCGCTGAAATTGATGCAAAGCCGCACCAGTTCGACCACGAAATTGCCCCAATGCCCCCGTTAACCTAGAAGCCGGATTGCCTGGGGGCTCGGAATGCGCAGAATTATCTTCATAACAAGGCAGACCGCCGCAAACGGCGGAGACGATACGGAACAAGGGGTTGGCATCGTATCAACCCCGACCGAGGCAGAGGGATAGAGCAGTGGTTTCGCGACTCACAGGGGCGCTCGTGCGCGCTGTATTGATGGTGTTCCTGATCGTGGCGCCATCCTTGATCCTTCCGGTTGTGACCTCGGATACGAAGCAGATCGTGGCGCTTGTCGCCTTGTTCGCAGCGGGCCTGACCTTCTTCGAATATGTATCCGTCTATCCCGGCATAGTTGAATTCCGCGATGCCCCTCCGTTCAATCGCGTGCGCTACGTTTCGCTGTTTATCACGGTGCTGCTGCTGTCCGTGGTTGTTCTGTCGGCCTATCACCCGACCACGCTGACCCGCTTCATCCAGGTGTTGGGCGCGGCGGTGTCCCGCTCGATCGACTTTCCCTACAGCCCGGTGCGGCTTCTGGTGCTGATGCTGCCCAAGGACGCACATCCCGCACATCTGGAAATGGTCCGCACTGCGGGTGGGATCAGCTACCTGATTTCGCTGATCACGCTGGGCTATTTCGTGCTGATCCTGCGCACGATCGGCTGGCCCAATGCCAATAGCGGCTTCAATGTCTGGGTCAATCTGCCGACGTTCGACCCGACCGCAGGGGGTGATGTCGTCGATCGCTTGCGCCGCGATGCGTGGTTCAACGTGGCACTGGGCTTCCTTTTGCCCTTCCTTATCCCCGCGGTGGTCAAGACCGTGTCGGCAGGTTTCACGCCGGTCACGCTGGAATCCCCGCAGACGATGATCTGGACGGTGGCGGCATGGGCATTTCTTCCCGCAAGCCTTTTCATGCGCGGCATTGCGATGGGCCGCGTGGCCTCGATGATCGAGGAGAAGCGCGCCGCAAGCCGGGCCGAGGAATACGCAACCGCCTGATCCTTGCCGCACTGGCGCTTTGCGCGGCCGGACCGGTATTGGCCGAGCGGCTGCGCATTGCCACCTATAACGCCGAGCTTTCGCGCAAAGGCCCCGGCCTTCTTTTCCGCGCCATCCAGAGCGGGAAGGACCCGCAGGTCGAAGTCGTGGCCGATACGCTTGCGGCACTCGGCCCCGATGTGCTCCTGCTGACCGGGTTCGACTGGGATCACGATCTTCTGGCGTTGCGTGCCCTTGCCGCGCGGCTTTCGGCCCGCGGGCAGGAGTATCCGCATCTGTTCGCGCTGCGCCCCAATAGCGGGCTGGCAAGCGGGCAGGATCTGGACGGGGACGGCCGCCTGGGCGATCCGCGCGACGCGCAGGGCTATGGCCGCTTTCTGGGCGAGGGGGGCATGGCGCTTTTGTCCCGCCTGCCGGTGGATCGGGCGGGCGTGCGCGATTTTTCGGATCTGCTCTGGGCCGATCTTCCGGGCGCGCTGATTGCGGGGGCGGGGCTGTCCGGGGCCGCGGCGGGCGTCCAGCGGCTGTCCTCCACCGGCCATTGGGACGTGCCCCTGACGTTGCCCGACGGGGGCGTGCTGCATCTTTGGGCCTATCACGCAACGCCCCCGGTCTTCGACGGGCCAGAGGATCGCAACGGCCGGCGCAACCATGACGAAACCGCCTTCTGGCTGCGCTATCTGGAGGCAGAGCTGCCCGCGGCCCCCGCCCCGGCGCCGTTCGTCATCCTGGGCGATGCGAACCTTGATCCCGACCGGGGCGAGGGGCGCCATGCCGCCCTGCGAGCGTTGCTGTCCCACCCGCGCGTGCAGGATGCGGATAGCGGCCCCACGGTCGACTGGTCCGAGATTGGCCTGGAGGGCGCGCGGCGGGTTGATTACGTCCTGCCCTCGGCGGGGGTGACGGTCGTGGCGGCCGGGGTTCTGCGCCCCGACCCGCTGGGTAATGCGGACCCGGCCACGCGCCACTGGCCAGTCTGGGTGGACATCACCCTACCCTGAGCCCCTTCATGAACAGATGCTCGTAGACGATCCGCTCGGTTGTCTTGAGCGTGAAGTCGGGGAAAAGCGTCCGGAAATCCGCCCCGTCGATCGAATGCGGCGTGTCGTAAAGATAGCGCATCTCAAGCAGTTCGCGCCCCAGCTCCCATACCGGCGCGGCAAGACGCAGCGCCCACCACGCAAAGACGTCCACGCGGATCTCGCGCGTAAGCTGGCGGCCGATCTCATCGGCAAGCTCCTGCGTCGAGAAGGTCGTGCCGGGAAAGCCGAGGTCAAGGAAATCGGGCAGCGCATCGCCGGTTTCCGCAAGCGCCACCGCGGCGCGGGTCAGATCCGCCAGATCGGCATAGGCGCGCGGCACGTCGGGCTTGCCCATGGCGGTGACCCGGCCCTTGGCCACCGATTTCAGCATCACCCGGTTGAGGATGGTCGCGGGCGCGTCGGCCTGCACGAAATCGCCCGCCCGCAGGATCAGGACCTTCGTGCCCGCTTCGGTGGCGGCGCGATAGCGGGCCTCCATCTCGGCGCGCAGGCGTCCCTTGCGCGAACAGGGCTCGTGCGGGGTGGCGGCGCCCCAGGGGCCGGGCTGGCGCCCGAACACATAGACATTGCCGGGCAGCATGATGCGCGCGCCGCTGGCATGCGCGGCGGCCAGAACCTGGGTCGTGATCTCGGGCAGGAACCTGTCCCAGGCGTGGTAGTCCGGCGGGCTCATCGCGTTCACGATCCATTGCACGCCCCGGGCGGCCACCGCCATGTCGGTGCCGCGGTGATAGCGCGCCACATCCCATCCCGCCGCGCGGAAAGCCCGGCCTGCGGCCGTGCCGAAAGTGCCGCCCATGCCCAGTATCAGAACCCGGTGTCCCATCCTGCCCCTTTTCTGCCGCCACAACTTGCGGATGCAGGATGACC
>CALMEG010000278.1 GCA_937863185.1 uncultured Paracoccaceae bacterium
AGAAGGGGTGTCGGGCCGGATCGTGGGGGGGAGCGTTTGCGACACAGGGGAGGGGTTTTGCGCCGGGGCAAGTGCCGCGCGGGCCGGGCTGGCCGCCGGTGTCTTCACCGCCGATCTGGCGCGCGCGCATCGCGTGATCGCGCAGCTTCAGGCGGGCACCTGCTGGATCAACAGCTACAACCTGACCCCGGTCGAGATGCCCTTCGGGGGCGTCAAGGGCTCGGGTTTCGGGCGCGAGAATTCGCGCGCCGCCCTTGATCACTACAGCCAGATCAAGGCGGTCTATGTCGGCATGGGCCCGGTCGAGGCGCCCTATTGAACACGCCCGCGGGGGCAGGAATGACGGATCGGAAAGCAAGGGTGATGGAAGCCGATTATGTGATCGTAGGGGCGGGGTCTGGGGGCTCGGCACTGGGCTACCGGCTGGCCGAGGCCGGGCGCAAAGTTGTCATTATCGAACATGGTGGCAGCGATTTCGGCCCGTTCATCCAGATGCCCGCTGCACTTTCCTATCCAATGAACATGCGCCAATACGATTGGGGCTTTTCTTCGGAACCGGAACCGCACCTTGACGGGCGGCGCATGGTCACGCCGCGCGGGAAGGTGATCGGGGGGTCGTCCTCGATCAACGGCATGGTCTATGTGCGCGGCCATGCGCGCGATTTCGACCATTGGGCCGAATCCGGCGCCACCGGCTGGTCCTATGCCGATGTGCTGCCCTATTTCCGCCGGATGGAGCATTGGCACGGCCGGTCCGACGGGGCCGATGCCGCATGGCGCGGGGACAGCGGGCCGCTTCACGTCACGCGCGGGCCGCGCGCGAACCCGCTTTTTGCGGCCTTCATCGAGGCCGGGCAGCAGGCCGGCTATCCCGCGACGGCCGATTACAACGGAGAGCGCCAGGAGGGTTTCGGCCCGATGGAGGCGACGATCTGGAAGGGGCGGCGTTGGTCGGCGGCCAATGCCTATCTGCGCCCGGCGCTGAAGACCGGGAACCTGACGATCCTGCGCGGCCTTGCCCGGCGCGTGGTGATCGAGGAGGGCCGCGCCACGGGGGTCGAGATTTCCCGCGCGGGGCAGGTCGAAGTTGTCCGCGCGCGGGCCGAGGTGATCCTTGCGGCCAGCTCGATCAACACGCCGAAACTTCTGATGCTGTCGGGGATCGGCCCGGCCGCGCATCTGGCCGCGCGCGGGATCGGGGTGGTGGCCGACCGTCCGGGCGTGGGGGCGAACCTGCAAGACCACCTCGAGGTCTATGTGCAGTTCGCGGCGGCGCAGCCGGTCACGCTCTATCGTTACTGGAACCTGTTGGGCAAGGCGCTGATCGGGGCGCAATGGCTGTTCACCGGCACCGGGCTTGGCGCGTCGAACCAGTTCGAGGCCTGCGGCTTCATCCGCTCGGCCGCCGGGGTGGATTATCCCGACATCCAGTACCACTTTCTGCCGCTGGCGGTGCGCTATGACGGGAAATCCGCCCTGCGCGGGCATGGCTTCCAGGCCCATGTCGGGCCGATGCGCTCCAAATCGCGGGGCACGATCCGGCTGCGCTCGGCCGATCCGGATGCCGCGCCCGAGATCCGCTTCAACTACATGTCGCATCCCGACGATTGGGACGAGTTCCGCCGCTGCCTGCGCCTGACGCGCGAGATCTTCGCCCAGCCCGCCATGGCCCCCTTTGTCCGGCAAGAGATCCAGCCCGGCACCGGGGTCGAAAGCGATGCGCAGATCGACGCCTTCATCCGCGAACATGCCGAAAGCGCCTTCCATCCCTGCGGCACCGCACGGATCGGCGCGCGCGACGACGCGATGGCCGTGGTCGACCCGGAGTTGCGGGTGATCGGTGTCGAGGGGCTGCGCGTGGCCGACAGCTCGGTCTTTCCGCGCATCACCAACGGCAACCTGAACGCGCCCTCGATCATGGTGGGGGAAAAGGCGGCGGATCTGGTTCTGGGCCGCGCGCCCCTTGCGCCGCAGAACGTTGCGCCCTGGATTCACCCCAACTGGCAGGTGGCGCAGCGCTGAAATCGCATTGCAATCACCGCGTGCGGCGATATTGATCCCGGTCAAGGCTGGCGCCGATTCCGCGCGCTAGAATCCTTTCGACAGCGACGGAAACAAGGGAGACATCATGTCGAATACACCGCACACGCTTCAGGACGAATTCCCCACCCAGATGGATGCGATCCACGCGCTCAAGGTCTCGAACGCGCATTTCGCCCGGCTTCTGGATGAATATGATGCGCTGAACGACAAGGTGCATCGGGCCGAAACCAATGTGGAGCCGATCGAGCAACTGGCCGAGGTGGAGCTTCGCAAGAAGCGCGCCTTGGTGAAGGACGAGATCGCGCGCATGCTTTCGGCCGCCTGAGGCAGTGCCCGAGAAAAGTGATGCAAGCCCCCGGAGACGGGGGCTTTTTCATGCGATCATGCGATGTCGTAAGGCAGCACGCCCCTGCTGTCGGGGTCGACGCGCAGGCGGCGCTCCAGCGGCGGAACGGAACGCTGATGGCAATCCTTGCGCTCGCAGATGCGGCAGGAAATGCCGATCGGCTGATAGGCGCGCGGGTTGTTCACGTCCAGATCGTCGGCGTAGACCAGCCCCTTGGCGTGGCTGATCTCGCATCCCAGGCAAATAGCGAAGCGGCGCACCGGCGCGTGGAACGAGCCCCCGGTTTTCGACACGTCGCGCGAAATGCACAGATAGCGCACGCCATCGGGCGTTTCGGCGAGCTGACGCAGGAAGCGGCCCGGCGTCTCGAAGGCCTGGTGCACGTTCCAAAGCGGGCAGGCGCCGCCGAACCGCGCGAATTGCAGCCGGGTGGCGGAATGGCGCTTGGTGATCGTGCCGGCCTGATCGACCCGCACGAAGAAGAAGGGGATGCCTTTCGCGCCGGGGCGTTGCAGGGTGGACAGCCGATGCGCCACCTGCTCGACCGAGGCGCCGAACATGTCGGTCAGCCGTTCCAGGTCGTGGCGGGTTTCCTGCGCGGCCTCAAGAAAGGCGCGATAGGGCAGCAGCGCCGCCCCCGCGAAATAGTTCGCCAGCCCGATCTTGGCGATGGTGCGCGCCGTTTCGGATTGGAACCGGGCAAGATCCAGCGTGGCCTCCAGAAGCTCGTTCTGGGTGATCAGTGCCACCTGGTGCAGCAGTTGGAAGGCCTGCGTGGCCCCCCCGGCGCGCGATGAGATGACGATCTTCTTGCCGCTGCGATTGCGCAATCCGTCGATGTTGGAAAACTGAACTTCAACCCCGCGTTCGCCCAGGGTTTCCAGGGCGCGCTTGATCGGATCTTTTCTGTTTCCGTTCGGGCATGTGAAATGCTCGGCCGCGCGGTCGACGGCGTCGATGTAATTGTCGCAATAGTGAAAGAAATCGCGCACCTCTTCCCAAGGGGAAACGACCGTCTGCGCGCCTTCGCGGCCCAAGGCCTCGTCCAGCGAGGCCAGCCGCTCATGCGCCTGGCGATAGGCGCGGTGCAGCTCCAGGAAGGCGCGGGCAAGGGCAGGGGCGTTCGAGGCGGTCAGCCGCAGGTCGGCAAGCGGCGCGGGGGTATCGGCGAAAACCGGATCGGCAAGCGCCTCGCGCATGTCGCTGACCAGCCGCTCGGCATCGCCTGCGGATAGTTCCGTCACATCGAGGCCGAATTCGCCCGCAAGCGCCAGCACCACCGCGGCCGACACGGGGCGATGGTTGTTTTCCATCTGGTTGAGATAGGGCAATGAGACGCCAAGCCGGTCGGCAAAGACCTTCTGCGTCAGGCCCAGCTTGGTGCGCGTCTCGCGCAGCTTGACGCCGGCATAGAGTTTCTGCGTCGCCATCGCGCACCCCCTTATTTGCAAAGAGCATCTAATCTTTGCAAAGGGCGAAGGTCAAACCCCCAGTTGCGCCCGCCGCCGGATCACCCAGAGGATCGACAGGATCGAGCCGAGAGACGATGCCGTCATGATGATCAGAAGCGGTGCGGCGCCGCTGTCGGGGCCCAGCATCGCGCCGGCAACGGCCGACAAGGCCGCGCCCCCGCCCACCGTGATCGTCGCGCCAAGGCCCGAGGCGGTTCCGGCCCCCCCCCGGCCGGCGGGCATCATCCCGGCACTTGCCGCGGGGAGCGCCATCCCCCTTCCCAACCCCGGGAACCCGGCCGCGGGGAAGAAAAAGCTCCCCGTTGCGGTCATCAAGGCCGAATGGTG
>CALMEG010000279.1 GCA_937863185.1 uncultured Paracoccaceae bacterium
ACGCGGGATTTCGCGGGTGGGATCGTGGTGCACGAAACCGCGGGCCTTGCGGCGCTGTTGCTGGCCATCCTGATCGGTCCACGCGGTCACCGCACCACGCCCCCACACAACCCCGGCTTTGTAGCGATCGGCGCGGGCATGCTCTGGGTGGGCTGGTTCGGCTTCAACGGCGGCTCGCAACTGGCGGCCGATGGCGGGGCGGCCATGGCGATCACGGTCACGCATATCTCTGCGGCAGCGGCCTCTCTGTCTTGGGCTGCGTGGGAACGGATCAAGTTCGGCCGGGCCTCGCTTGTGGGGATCGTGACGGGCACGATCGCGGGGCTGGCCTCGATTACGCCGGCTTCTGGGTTTGTTGGTCCGCTTCAGGCATTGCTGATCGGCGCGGTCGCCGGCGTCCTGTGCCAGGAGGCGGTGGTTTTGGTGCGCGAAAAGATCCGCATCGACGACACGCTCGATGTCTTTGCGGTGCATGGCGTGGGAGGGATCTTCGGCACGCTGATGATCGCGATCTTCGGCGCGGGCAGCTTCGTGGCGCAGGCCGGCGCCCTGCTGATCGTGGGCGTCTACACGCTGGCCGTCAGTTGGCTGATTGCACGCGGCGTGGCGCTGGTCCTGCCTATGCGCGTCGGCAAGGAGGCCGAGACCAACGGGCTTGACCTGTCCACGCATGGCGAGCGCGCCTACGACATCACGTCATGATCCCCCGACACCGCGTGACGGCACAGAACGTCACGCGGTGCCGTAAAGCGCCTCGGCGCGGGTCTCGAACGCCTTGACGATACGGCGCATTGCCTCATCGAAGACCACGCCGATGACCTTTTGCAGGATCGCGTTGCGGAATTCGAAATCCACGAAGAAATCGACATTACAGCCGCCGCCTTCCAGATCCTCGAACTGCCACCAGCTTTTCAGATAGCGAAATGGCCCATCCAGGTATTCGACGTCGATGCGCTTTGTCTCGGGCCACAGGGTCACGCGGCTGCCGAAACGCTCGCGGAAGACCTTGAACGAGATCACGAGATCGGCGCTGAGAAGGATTGAGCCGTCGGGGCCGGGCTTGCGGCTGCGCACGCGCGCGGCGGCGTTCCAGGGCAGGAATTCGG
>CALMEG010000280.1 GCA_937863185.1 uncultured Paracoccaceae bacterium
TCGAAGTTGCGGCCTTCGACCTTGGCCTGCGCGCGTTCGAGCGATTTGTTGACCCAGGGGTGGATGATCGCCTCGCCCTCTTTCATGCCCAGCTTCGAGAGCACGCTGTCCAGCTTGTCCGAGCCGAAGATGCGCATCAGGTCGTCTTCCAGCGACAGGAAGAACAGCGAGCGCCCCGGATCGCCCTGACGGCCCGAGCGGCCGCGCAGCTGGTTGTCGATGCGGCGGCTTTCATGGCGTTCGGTGGCCAGGACGAACAGCCCGCCGGCCTCGATCACCTTCTGCTTTTCCTCGGCATGCGCGGCCTCGATCCGGGCGCGCAGCTCTTCGGGATGGGCCTCGGGACTGGCGGCCAGTTCCTCAAGCACCTTCATCTCGACATTGCCGCCAAGCTGGATGTCGGTGCCGCGGCCGGCCATGTTGGTGGCGATGGTGACGGCGCCAAGGCGGCCCGCATCGGCCACGATCTTGGCCTCTTTCTCGTGCTGGCGGGCGTTGAGAACGTTATGCGCCACACCCTCTTTCTTCAGCATCTCCGACAGCATCTCCGAGCGTTCGATCGAGGTGGTGCCCACAAGGATGGGCTGGCCCTTCTCGTTCGCCTTCTTGATCGCGTCGATCACGGCATCGTATTTCTCGCGCGCGGTGCGATAGACGCGGTCATGGTCGTCCTTGCGCTGGACGGGGCGGTTGGTGGGCACCTCGACAACGCCCAGCCGGTAGATCTCGGCGAATTCCTCGGCCTCGGTCGCGGCGGTGCCGGTCATGCCGGCCAGCTTGTCGTAAAGCCGGAAATAGTTCTGGAAGGTCACGCTGGCCAGCGTCACGTTCTCGGGCTGGATGGTGACGTCTTCCTTGGCCTCGATCGCCTGATGCAGTCCGTCCGACAGGCGGCGGCCCGGCATCATGCGGCCGCTGAATTCGTCGATCAGCACCACCTCGTTGTCGCGCACGATATAGTTTTGGTCGCGGTGGAACAGCTTGTGGGCGCGCAGTGCCTGGGTGACATGGTGCACGATGGTCGTGCTTTCGGGATCGTAAAGCGACTGGCCCTCGGGCAGGATGCCGTCTTCCTGAAGCCGCTGTTCGAGGAATTCGTTGCCCTCTTCGGTATAGGTAGCGTTGCGGCCCTTTTCGTCCAGCTTGAAATGCTCTTCCCGGATCTCGGGGATGTAGCGGTCAAGCGTCTTGTAAAGCTCGGATCGGTCCTGCGAGGGGCCCGAGATGATCAGCGGCGTGCGCGCCTCGTCAATCAGGATCGAGTCGACCTCGTCGACGATCGCGTAGAAATGGCCGCGCTGCATCATCTCTTCGACCCTGCCGCGCATGTTGTCGCGCAGATAGTCGAAGCCAAGTTCGTTGTTCGTGGCGTAGGTCACGTCCGCGGCATAGGCGGCGCGCTTTTCCTCGTCGCTCTGGAACGGCACCACGACGCCGGTGGTCAGGCCCAGATGGCCATAGACCTTGCCCATCCACTCGGCATCGCGCCGCGCCAGATAATCGTTGACGGTGACGATATGCACGCCCTTGCCGGCAAGCGCGTTCAGATAGGCCGGGAAGGTCGCCACAAGCGTCTTGCCCTCGCCCGTCTTCATCTCGGCGATATTACCCTGATGCAGGAAGATCCCGCCCATAAGCTGGGTGTCGAAGGCGCGCAGGCCAAGCGCGCGCTTGGCAGCCTCGCGGCAGTTGGCGAAGGCTTCGGGCAAAAGCGCGTCCAGCTTTTCGCCCTGCTGGGCGCGCGTGGCCAGCTCTTCGGTCTTGGCCCTGATCTCCTCGTCGGAGAATTTCTCGTATTCCGCTTCCAAAGCGTTGATCTTTGCCACCAGCGGGCGGGTCGATTTCACCTTGCGGTCATTGGGGGTGCCAAAGACCTTCCTTGCGACTGTTCCGATGCCCAGCATTTGCTCTCCGCGGGTTCGACTGACCTAATCGTGTGACGAGTGGCCTTGCCCGATCCCTCAAGCCCGCCTAGAACGACAGGCGAAAAAGGGTGGAGCGGCCTTCACAGGACCCTTGGCGATGTAAGCTTCGCCCACCAGAGTGTCAACGCCGCGGGGTGCCGCGGCCCTGAGGGAGTGGCTCGAATGCCCATGATGAAGAAACTTCTTGGTGCGACGGCGGTCGCCTTCGCCCTGGCGCAAGGCGCGGGCGCGGCGGATCTGAACGCCGACAGCGTCATGGCCACCGTGAACGGAGCCGAAATCACCCTGGGCCACATGATTGCGGTGCGCGATACGCTTCCCGCCGAATATCAGCAACTGCCCGACGACGTTCTGTTCGAGGGGATCCTGGAACAGCTGATCCAGCAGACCGCCCTGGCCGAGATCGGTGCCGCGGACATGACCAAGCGCGACGAGATTGCGCTTGAGGTCGAACGGCGCGCCTATCTGGCGGGCTCCGTTCTGGACAATACCGCCAAGACCGCCGTCACCGAAGAGGGCGTGCAGGACGCCTACAAGACCCGCTTCGCCGAGGCCGAGCCGACCCGCGAATACCACGCCGCCCATATCATCGTCGGCACCGAGGAAGAGGCTGCCGCGATCAAGGCCGAGATCGAGGGCGGCGCGGATTTTGGCGATGTGGCGAAAGAAAAATCCACCGATGGCGCGGCTGCGAATGGCGGCGATCTTGGCTGGTTCGGGCTGGAAGCCATGGTCAAGCCCTTCGGCGATGCCGTCGCCGCGATGGAGCCGGGTGGCCTGGCCGGGCCGGTGCAGACCGAATATGGCTGGCATGTCGTCAAGCTGATCGACACGCGCCTGGCCGAGGCCCCCTCGATCGAGGATGTCCGCGCCGAACTTGAGGGCGATCTGCGCCAGAAGGCCGTGGAAGCGCGCGTGACCGACACGGTCGAGCAGGCCAAGGTCGAGAAGATGACCGAGGGGATTGACCCCGCGATCCTGAAAGATCAGACGATTCTGGGCAACTGATCCCGGCAACGTAAGAGAGGGCGGCGCATCATGGCGAAGAAGAAGGTCTGGAAGGCGCGGGCACAGAAGCTGCGCTCCAAGGTCAGGAAACTTGAAGACAGGCTGGTCGCGGCCGCGCATTCCGTCGCGCCCGGCACGAAGAAGGCCAATCCGGTTTCGCCCCTTGCGCCCGCGGCCTTTCCCGCGCTGCCGCCCATCGACGGGGTGGAATTCGCCGCGGCCGCCGCCGGCGTGCGCTATGCCGGGCGGACCGATGTGATGCTTGCGCGGCTTGCGCCCGGCACCACGATCGCCGGGGCGTTCACGCGCTCGTCCACGCGGGCGGCCTGCGTGCTGGATTGCCAGACCAAGCTGAAGGCGAAGGTGCCGCAGGATGCCGGCGCTGCGATCATCGTCAACTCGGGCAATGCCAACGCCTTTACCGGCGCGGGCGGCCAAAGCGCGGTGGATGCCGTGACCGGCGCAGTGGCCGAGGCGCTTGGCCTGCCGGCCACGCGCGTCTTCTCATCCTCGACCGGCGTGATCGGCGAGCCGCTTCCCCATGAGAAGATCACCGCCGCGATCGGCGGGCTGACGGCCGGGCTCGATGCCGGCGCGATCGAGATGGCCGCCCGCGCGATCATGACGACCGACACCTTCCCCAAAGGTGCGTGGGCCGAGATCGAGGGCGTGGGCGGGCCGATCCGCATCGCCGGGATCGCCAAGGGCTCTGGCATGATCGCCCCCGACATGGCGACGATGCTTGTCTATATCTTCACCGATGCGAAGATCGCCGCGCCCCTGCTGCAAAAGATGCTTTCGCGGCAGGTCGACGATACGTTCAACGCGATCACGGTCGACAGCGATACCTCGACCTCGGACGCGCTGATCCTGGCGGCAACCGGGCGCAGCCCCGCGGCTGAAATCTCGGATCTGCGCTCCAGGCCCGCGCGGGATTTCGAAGCCGCGCTGCGCGGTGTCATGATGGATCTGGCCCATCAGGTTGTGAAGGACGGCGAAGGCGCCACCAAGTTCGTCGAGATCCGCGTGACCGGGGCGGCCGATGCCGCCGACGCCCATCGGGTGGCGATGGCAGTGGCCAATTCGCCGCTGGTCAAGACCGCGATCGCCGGGCAGGATGCGAACTGGGGCCGCGTCGTGGCCGCGGTCGGAAAATCCGGCGCCAGGGCAGACCGTGACCGGCTGAAGATCAGTTTCGGCGACATAGTCCTGGCCGAGAATGGCTGGCGCGTGCCCGATTACGACGAAGCTGCCGCCTCGGCCTACATGAAGCAGCAAGAACTGGTGATCGGCGTGGACCTGGGCCTTGGCAGCGCGGCGAAATCGGTCTGGACCTGCGATCTGACGCGTCGCTACATCGACATCAACGCGGATTACCGGTCTTGAAAACCGTCCTGGTTTCCGCCGTTGCGCTGATCGACCCCGACGGGCGCGTGCTTCTGGCGCAGCGCCCCGAGGGCAAGTCGATGGCCGGGCTGTGGGAATTTCCGGGCGGCAAGGTGGAACCCGGCGAAACGCCCGAGCTTGCCCTGATCCGCGAGCTTCAGGAGGAACTGGGGATCGACACCTGGGCATCGTGCCTGGCACCGCTGACCTTTGCCAGCCACAGTTATGACGATTTCCACCTGCTGATGCCGCTGTTCGCCTGCCGGAAATGGAATGGAATCATCACCCCGCGCGAGGGTCAGAAGCTGGCATGGGCAAGGGCCAATGAGCTGCGCAACTTCCCGATGCCGCCCGCGGATGTGCCCCTGATCCCCATCTTGCGGGACTGGCTTTAAGCATATTGCGCCAATCCGCTCATATCTTTCGCATTGTGCCAACAATCATTGCCATTTGTAAATCATTTGGCACTATCCAAACGGGGAGAGCGCCTTGGGAGGATATGGCATGCTTCGAACAATCGTTATCGGCTCTTGCGTGTCCATTCAGGGCATTTTCGAGACGCAGCTGGAAAACGGCAAGATCGTCGTAAGAGTGGGAAGTTCGCTGTTCACCGGCACGCCGGTCAGCAATAAGGCCGCCTGACAGCAGGCGGCCCTTTGCGTCGATGCCGGGGGCCGTTGCGGCCCCCGTTTTCTTACAGGCTGCGTTCGACCTCTTCGCGCTCGAAGATCTCGATCACGTCGCCCGGACGGACGTCGTCGTAATTCTCGAACGCCATGCCGCATTCCTGACCGGACTGCACTTCCTTGACCTCGTCCTTGAAGCGCTTGAGCGTCTTGAGCGTACCCTCGTGGATGACCACGTTGTCGCGCAGAAGGCGCACGCCGGCGGAGCGGCGGGCAACGCCCTCGGTGACAATGCAGCCGGCAACCTTGCCCACGCCCGACACCTTGAACACTTCCTTGATCTCGGCATAGCCGATGAAGTTCTCGCGCACTTCGGCCTTCAGCAGGCCCGAGGCGGCGGCTTTGATGTCATCGACCAGATCGTAGATGATCGAGTAGTAGCGGATCTCGACCCCCTTCTGGTTGGCCGAGGCCCGCGCCGGCGCATTGGCCCGCACGTTGAAGCCGATCACCGGCGCCCCCGATGCCTCGGCCAGGCCGATATCGGATTCGGTGATCGCGCCAACGCCCGAATGCAGCACGCGCACGCGCACCTCTTCGTTGCCGACCTTTTCCAGCGCCTGCACGATCGCCTCGGCCGAGCCCTGCACGTCGGCCTTCACCAGAACCGGCAGTTCCGCCACGTTCTCGTCGGCCTTAGCGCGCGCCATGAGCTGTTCCAGCGTGGTCGCGGCACCGGCGGCGGCGCGCTTGTCCTTGGCCGCCTGTTCGCGGTAATCGGCGATCTCGCGCGCCTGGGCCTCGGTCTCGACCACGTTCAGCACGTCGCCCGCTTCGGGCGTGCCGTTCAGGCCCAGAACCTCGACCGGAACCGAGGGCGCGGCGCTTTCGACGCGGTCGCCCCGGTCGTTGATCAGCGCGCGGACCTTGCCCCATTTCTCGCCGACGACGAAGATGTCGCCCTGCTTGAGCGTGCCGTTCTGCACCAAAACCGTCGCCACCGGGCCACGGCCCACATCCAGCTTGGCCTCGATCACGGCGCCTTGGGCGGCACGTTCGGGGTTGGCCTTCAGCTCAAGGATCTCGGCCTGAAGCGCGATGGCTTCCAGAAGCTCGTCCAGCCCCTTGCCGGTCTTGGCGGACACCTCGACATCCTGCACGTCGCCCGACATCGCCTCGACCACGACCTCGTGCTGAAGCAGGTCGGTGCGCACCTTTTGCGGGTTCGCATCGGGCTTGTCGCATTTGTTGATCGCCACGATCATCGGCACGTTGGCCGCCTTGGCGTGGTTGATCGCCTCGATCGTCTGCGGCATCACCGCATCGTCCGCGGCAACCACCAGCACAACGATATCGGTGACTTGCGCACCGCGGGCACGCATCGAGGTGAAGGCCGCGTGGCCGGGCGTGTCGAGGAAGGTCAGAACCGCGCCGCTTTCCGTCGTCACCTGATAGGCGCCGATATGCTGCGTGATCCCGCCCGCTTCGCCCGAGACGACATTGGCGTGACGGATCGCATCCAGAAGCGAGGTCTTGCCGTGGTCGACATGGCCCATGATGGTGATGATCGGCG
>CALMEG010000281.1 GCA_937863185.1 uncultured Paracoccaceae bacterium
GGGCCTCCCCGGGCCCCCCCCGTCTCCCCGGCTAGCCCCACCCCCCCCGGCGCCCCCGGCGCCCCCCCGCGGGCGCGCGCCCGCCCCCGGCGCGCGGCGGCCCCCGCCGGTCGAGACGCTGGCCGATTCCCGCCGCCTTGAAGCCGCGCTGAGCCGCGAGGAACGGCAGGAAATCCAGACCGCGCTGCAATGGCAGGGCTATTACAACAGCGCGATCGACGGCGCGTTCGGGCGCGGTACGCGCGGCTCGATCGTAGCCTGGCAAACCGCCAACGGGTTCGAGCCGACCGGGGTTCTGGCCTCGGACCAGCAGGCCGCACTTCTGGCCGCCTATCGCGGCGAGCGCGACGCCATCGGCCTTGCCCCGATCGAAGAGGAAAAGGCCGGCATCGCGGTCGAGCTGCCCCTGGGCCTTGTGGAATTCGACCATTACGACGCGCCTTTCGTGCATTACCGCGAAAAGAACGGCTCGGGCGTGCGGGTTCTGCTGATTTCCCAGCAGGGCGACCAGAACACGCTTTTCGGGCTTTACGACGTGATGCAGACGCTCGAGATCGTGCCGCTTGAAGGGGAACGCGCGCGCGATCGCAACGGCTTCCGGCTCAGCGGGCAGAACGAGCGGGTCCATTCCTACACCGAGGTGAAGCTGCAAGGCGGCCTCATCAAGGGCTTTACCCTGGTCTATCCGCCGGCCGACGCGGAACGGATGGCGCGGGTGCAGGCGGCGATGCAGGCCAGCTTCCGCCCGGTGGGGGCGCATGCACTGGACGATACGCTTGGCAAGCCGCTGGAGGTGGCAAAAAGCGATCTTCTGGCGGTTCTGGACGTGCGCCGCCCCGAATTCGCCATTCCGGATTCTATGTCGATGCCAGCGGCAATGTCCTGACCGCCGAGCGCGGGCTGGAGGCCTGCGGGCGCGTGACCGTCGACGGCCAGCAGGTCGACCTGTCCTATGTGAACAAGGATCTGGGCATCGCGGTGCTGACCCCGCGCAGCACCCTTGCACCCTCGACCGTGGCCGAGTTCCGCACCGCGCCCGCGCGCACGGGAACCGAGATTGCGGTGGCGGGCTATTCCTATCCCGACGCGCTTTCGGCGCCGGTGCTGACCTTCGGCACGCTGTCGGACACGACCGGCCTGATGGGCGAAGCCGGGCAGGCGCGGCTGACCGCCAGCACGCTTGACGGCGACGTGGGCGGCCCGGTTCTCGACGGTTCCGGCTCGGTCATCGGGCTGCTGCTGCCGCGCGACGGGGGCGACGGCAAGCTTTTGCCCGCGGATCTTTCGCTGGCCGTGCAGGTGGATGCGATGACCCCCGCCCTGGCCGAGAACGGCTTTGTCCCGCAGGCCTCGGCCCGCAGCGGAACGCTTCCGCCCGAGGATCTGGCCAAGCTCGCGCGTCAGATGACCGTGCAGGTTTCCTGCTGGCAATAGGGCCTGCCCGTCCGGCGCGGCCCCCCGCGGGGCCGCGTCACTCGCGCCAGAAGCGCGGCAAAAGCAGCACCAGAACCGACAGAAGCTCCAGCCGGCCAAGGAACATTCCCAGGATCATCAGCCACTTGGCCGGTTCCGGAAAGGCGTTGATCGAGCCGGTGGGCGAAACCTCGGGCCCCCAGGCGGGCCCGACATTGGCAATCGCGGTCCAGGCGGCGGTCATCGCGGTCTGCGTCTCGAGGCCGGTCAGCGACAGCCCCACGATCAGCAGCCCGAATGTCAGGATGAAGAACGAAAAAAACGACACGACCGAATTCACGACCTCTTCGGGGATCTGGCGGTGATCGAAGCGCACCGGCTCGACCCGGTGGGGGCTGTGCAGGCGGCGGATCTGCGTCTTGATCGCCTCGAACAGGATCAGGTAGCGAAACACCTTGACCGAACACCCGGTCGAGGCCGTGCAGCCCCCGATCAGCCCCACGATGATCAGCACCACGAAGGCCATGTGCCCCCATTTCGTGATGTCCTCTGACGCATAGCCCGTGCCCGTGAAGGTGGACACCACGTTGAACGTGACCTCGCGCAGGGTGGGAAGCAGGCTCGCCTCGTGCCGGATCATCCGGTAGGCCACGATCATCAGGATCGCATAAAGGTTCCAGCGCAGGAAGGCGCGCACCTGCGGGTCACGCCAAAGCGGCGCCACATGGCCCTGCGTGAGCTGGATGAACCGGATGAACGGCATCGCCGCCAGCAGCATGAACACCGAAGAGGCGTATTCCGGCGCGCCCTTGTAGACCCCGAAGCTGGCATTGTAGTTGGAAAACCCGCCGGTGCTCATCGTGGTCAGCGCATGCACGACGGCATCGAAGGCGGTCATGCCCAGGGCCGCGTAGACCGTGGCGCACAGCACCGTCAGCCCGACATAGATGCGGATCATCTGGGTCGAGATGTCCATCGCGCGCGGCAGGATCTTGCCCAGCGTGTCGAACCCTTCCGAGCGAAAATACTGCATCCCGCCAACCTTCATCACCGGCAGGAAGATCATCGCCACGATGACGATGCCCAGCCCGCCCAGCCATTGCAGGATCGCGCGCCACAGGTTGGTGCCCCAGGGCAGCACGTCCAGATCGGGAAAGGCGGTGGTGCCCGTCGTGGTCATGCCCGACATCGCCTCGAAATAGGCATCGGTGAAACTGACGCCGGGCGCGCCGATCATGAAGGGCAGAGATCCGAAGAAGGGCAGCGCCAGCCACACCCCCGAGGTCAGGATGAAGCTTTGCTGCAAGGTCAGTGTCTTGCGCAGCGCGTTTTGCGAGGCCATCGCCAGAAGCGCGCCCGAAATGATGGTGATGATCGCGGATTCGAGGAAGGCGCGCCAATGCTCGTCCCCGCGATGGAAATCGAGCGCCATCGGTATCAGCATCGCCACGCCGAGAACCGAGATCAGAAGACCAATGATGTAACCCACCGGGCGCAAGTCGATCATGCGCCTTGCTTGCCCCTGTCGGTTCGGACCTGTCAAGGGCAAGCCGCGTCGGCGGCCGCTTGTGCCGAATTCCGCGTCACTCCCCGAAGCAGTGCAAGAATTTGTTACAATCGGTCGGTTTCCGCCTTGCGCCGCGCCGCAGCGTCGCTACCGTTCGCGCACACAGTCCGGGGAGGGTGTCTGATGTTTCGCAAGATCCTGATTGCAAACCGTGGCGAAATCGCGATCCGCGTGATGCGGGCGGCAAACGAGCTGGGCAAGAAGACGGTCGCCGTCTATGCCGAGGAAGACAAGCTTGGCCTGCACCGTTTCAAGGCTGACGAGGCCTATCGCATCGGCGAAGGCCTGAGCCCCGTCGGCGCCTATCTCAGCATCCCCGAGATCATCCGCGTGGCCAGGGAATCCGGCGCGGATGCGATCCATCCGGGCTATGGGCTTCTGTCGGAAAACCCCGATTTCGTCGAGGCCTGCGCCCAGGCCGGGATCACCTTCATCGGCCCGAAGGCCGAAACAATGCGCGCGCTTGGCGACAAGGCCTCGGCGCGGCGCGTGGCGATCGCGGCGGGCGTTCCCGTCATCCCCGCCACCGAGGTCCTGGGTGAGGATTTCGACGCGATCAAGGCCGAGGCCGCCGAGATCGGCTATCCGCTGATGCTCAAGGCAAGCTGGGGCGGCGGCGGGCGCGGCATGCGCCCGATCATGGGCGAGGGTGAGCTGGTCGAGAAGGTCCGAGAGGGCCGGCGCGAGGCCGAGGCGGCGTTCGGCAATGGCGAGGGCTATCTGGAAAAGATGATCCTGCGCGCGCGCCATGTCGAGGTGCAGCTTCTGGGCGACACGCATGGCGGGCTTTATCACCTTTATGAACGCGACTGCACCGTGCAGCGCCGCAACCAGAAGGTCGTGGAACGCGCCCCCGCCCCCTACCTGACCGAGGCCCAGCGTGCCGAGGTCTGCGAACTGGCGCTGAAGATCGGCCGCGCGGTCGGCTATCAGAACGCGGGCACGGTCGAATTCCTGATGGATATGGACAGCCAGCAGTTCTATTTCATCGAGGTCAATCCGCGCGTCCAGGTGGAACATACCGTCACCGAGGAAGTAACCGGCATCGACATCGTGCAGGCCCAGATCCGCATCGCCGAAGGCGCCACGCTGGCCGAGGCCACGGGTGTCACGGACCAAAAGGGAGTGACGCTTTCGGGGCACGCGCTGCAATGCCGCGTCACCACCGAAGATCCGCAGAACAACTTCATCCCCGATTACGGCCGCATCACCGCCTATCGCTCGGCCACGGGGATGGGGATCCGGCTGGACGGCGGCACCGCCTATGCGGGTGGCGTCATCACGCGCTACTATGACTCGCTTCTGGTCAAGGTCACGGCCTGGGCGCAGACCCCCGAGCAGGCGATCAGCCGCATGGACCGCGCCTTGCGCGAATTCCGCGTGCGCGGCGTCAGCACCAATATCGAATTCGTCATCAACCTGCTGAAACATCCGACATTTCTGGATTACAGCTATACGACGAAATTCATCGACACCACGCCCGACCTGTTCCAGTTCCGCAAGCGCCGCGACCGGGCGACCAAGATCCTGACCTATGTCGCCGACATCACCGTCAACGGCCATCCCGAGACCGCCGGGCGCCCCCGCCCCCCGGCCGAGGCGCGCCAGCCCCGCCCGCCCGCGCCGAAACACCCGGTGGCACCGGGCACGCGCGACCTGCTGGACGCCAAGGGCCCGCAGGCGGTGGCCGACTGGATGGCGGCGCAGACGAAGCTTCTGATCACCGACACCACGATGCGCGACGGGCACCAGTCGCTTCTGGCCACCCGCATGCGCTCGATCGACATGATCGGGGCGGCACCGGCCTATGCGGCGAACCTGCCGGGCCTTTTCTCGGTCGAATGCTGGGGGGGCGCCACCTTCGACGTGGCCTACCGCTTCTTGCAGGAATGCCCCTGGCAGCGGCTGCGCGACATCCGCAAGGCCATGCCCAATGTCATGACGCAGATGCTTCTGCGGGCCTCGAACGGGGTGGGCTACACCAACTATCCCGACAATGTGGTGCAGTTCTTCGTCAGGCGCGCCGCCGAAACCGGCGTGGACGTGTTTCGGGTGTTCGACAGCCTGAACTGGGTCGAGAACATGCGCGTGGCGATGGATGCCGTGGTCGAGGCCGGCAAGGTCTGCGAAGGCACGATCTGCTATACCGGCGACATCCTCGATCCCGACCGCGCGAAATACGACCTGAACTATTACGTCGCCATGGGCAAGGAGCTGAAGGCCGCGGGCGCGCATGTGCTGGGCCTGAAGGACATGGCGGGCCTTCTGAAACCGGCCGCCGCGCGCGCGCTCATCGGCGCGCTCAGGCAAGAGGTCGGCCTGCCGATCCACTTCCACACCCATGACACAAGCGGGGTTGCCGGCGCCACGGTCCTGGCCGCCGCCGATGCGGGCGTGGACGCGGTCGATGCGGCGATGGACGCGTTCTCGGGCGGCACCTCGCAGCCCTGCCTCGGCTCGATCGTCGAGGCCCTGCGCCATACCGAGCGCGACACCGGCCTCGATGTCGGCGCGATCCGCGAGATCTCGAACTACTGGGAGGCCGTGCGCCACCAGTATCGCGCCTTCGAGTCGGGCCTAGAGGCGCCCGCCTCAGAGGTCTATCTGCACGAGATGCCGGGCGGCCAGTTCACCAACCTCAAGGCGCAGGCGCGCAGCCTTGGCCTTGAGGAACGCTGGCACGAGGTGGCGCAGGCCTATGCCGATGCGAACCGCATCTTCGGCGATATCGTGAAGGTCACACCCTCGTCCAAGGTGGTGGGCGACATGGCGCTGATGATGGTCGCGCAGGGGCTGAGCCGGGAACAGGTCGAGGATCCGGCGGTCGACGTGGCCTTCCCCGACTCGGTCGTCGACATGCTGCGCGGCAATCTCGGCCAGCCGCCGGGCGGTTGGCCCGAAGGCATCACGCGCAAGGTGCTCAAGGACGAGAAACCCTCGACCGAGCGTCCGGGCCGGCACCTGCCCGCCGTTGACCTGGAGGCGACCCGCGCGAAGCTCTCGGCCGAGCTGAACGGCTTTGCCGTGGATGATGAGGATCTTGCGGGCTATCTCATGTATCCCAAGGTCTTCCTCGACTATATGGGTCGCCACCGCATCTATGGTCCGGTGCGCACGCTGCCCACCCCGGTCTTCTTCTACGGTATGCAGCCCGCGGACGAGTTCTCGGCCGAGATCGACCCCGGCAAGACGCTGGAGATCCGGTTGCAGGCGGTTGGCGAAAACGGCGAGGGCGGGGACGTCAATGTGGTCTTTGAACTGAACGGCCACCCGCGCGTGGGGCGCGTGCCCAACCGGGCCCCGAAGCCCGCCACCGCCGCAAAGCCCAAGGCCGAGGAAGGCAACCCCAACCATATCGGGGCCCCCATGCCCGGCGCCGTCGCCTCGCTTGCGGTCGGGAGCGGCCAGAAGGTCAATGCGGGCGATCTGCTGCTGACCATCGGGGGGATGAAGATGGAAACCGGCACCCACCCCGACCGCCCCGCCACGATCAAGGCCATCCACGTCGCGGCAGGAAGCCAGATCGACGCCAAGGAT
>CALMEG010000282.1 GCA_937863185.1 uncultured Paracoccaceae bacterium
GAGGCCGAACTGGTCGAACATGCCCGCAAGCATATTCACGAGCGGGCCGCCATTCCCAAGCATATCGAGGTGATGGAGGAATTGCCCAAGACCGCCGTGGGCAAGATTTTCAAGCCCGATCTGCGCAAGCGCGCCATCACCCGCGTTCTGAATGCCACGCTGGCCGAGGCCGGGATCGCCGCGCATGTCGTCGCTGTCGTCGAGGACAAGAAGCGTGGTCTCGTTGCACAGGTTGCGACCACCGGCACCCCCGATGAAGAGGCCCTGGCCCGCAAGCTGGGCGAATTTGCCGTCGCCTGGGACTGGGCGCGCTAAACTTTCTGACATTTTGATTGCCGTGCCGGGGGTGGCTCCCCGGCACGAGGCGATTCGCATTCCGCAATACACGCAACGGTAGAGCGTCTTGCCGGACCGCTGGCAATGCGGGGATGGCGCCTGCATTGTTGCTGATGTTGGAACAATAAACGCCCCGATGGAGTGGACTGTTGTTTGCATCGAAGGGTGCCTTGTTTCCGCCCCTCAAGTGACACAATTCCGTCCCGCCTGCGCCATCTTTCGGACACTTCTTGATACAATCGTAAGTTGTATGGCGCAAATGTGGCGACCGTGGGACGCCAAACGGATCAACAGAAGGGAACTCTGGAAATGACCAATTTCATTGAAAAAGCGCGTGCCGGGCGGACCAACGCCCTTTCCAGCCTGACCGCCGGAGGTGGTGAAACGCCGCGTAATCGGGCGATGTCGCGCCATGATCCGGTCACATTTGTCTCGCGCCGCGGGCAGGGCCGGATGGCCACAATCATGACATAATTCACCCGATCCATTCGGGATGCAGACCTGAAAGGGGCGCGTGGGGCACGCGCCCCTTCTGCTGTTCAGAGGGTGGTTTCGTTTACCCAGGCCGCATAATCGGCATTCACGCGGATCGTGTCGGCCGCGATCATCGGCACCTCGTAGGGGTGATGGCGGCGGATCGCGGCGAAGGCCCGTTCGACCAGATCCTCGCGGGTCTTGAGCCAGAGCTGCACTTCGGGCTCGTTCTGCTGCGTGCCGTTCCACAGATAATGCGATTCGACCTTGGCGCCGATATTCGCGCAGGCGATCAGCCGCGCCTCCAGCAGGGCCTGCGCGATGGCGCGGGCCGTGGCGAGATCGGGGCAAAGCGTCAGAAGGCGGGCGATCCTGTGCATGTCCTGGCACTCCTTGCAGGGTTAAGACCACTTGTGCGGCTGCGGCTGCAGCGCCTGCTTTGCGAAACTGCCCCGATCCGCTAGCATGGGTCAACCGGATGCGGAGACGCCCATGCGCTGCCTTGCCGTTCTTGGCCTGACGATGCTGCCCGCCTGCGGGTTTGTGGATTACGACGCCGCCCCGGTGGGGCGGTTCGACGGCTCGGTGATCGTCATGTGGGTGGGCGAGACGCAGGACGGGATGGGCGATGGCAGCTTCGTCTATGTTCCCTCGAAGAACCCGCTGACCTTCACGCGCAACAATCCCGACGCGACCGTGCAGCAGATCCGCCCGCAGATCATGTATACCGATGGCGGCTCGGTTCCGCAGCTTGCGCAGGTCTTCAACGGCTTTTCGCCCTGGGGCTATGCCCCGGCCTATATGGTGCATGACTGGCTGTTCACGGCGCGCAAATGCCTCAATGACGGGGCGGCGACGCCTGCGGAAGAGGCCGTGCGCGACATGACCTTCGCCGATAGCGCCGAGGTGGCCGCCGAGGCGATCAAGACGCTGATCGCGGCGGGGGACGTGCAGCCGAACGACCTTGCGCCCCGCGCGATTTCCTCGGCCGTGGCGGGGTCCATTTCGCGCAGCTTGTGGAACAGCACGGGCGCCTGCGCGGCCGAGCGGGTTTCGGACGCGCATCTTGCCCAGATCGAGAATGCGCTGCCCGGCACGCTTGGCACCGCCCGCAAGGCGCTGAGCGTGCGCCGCGCCGATCAGCCGAAGGCGAAGATCATCCAGGTGATCGAGTTCTGAGCCAATGCAAAGGCCGCGCCCCGCGGGGCGCGGCCTTCCGATATCCCTGCGCCGGGCGACGCCGGGGCTCAGCGCGTGAATTTCTTGTATTTCACGCGCTTGGGTTCCACCGCATCGGGGCCAAGCCGGCGGATCTTGTCTTCCTCATAGGCCTCGAAGTTGCCCTCGAACCATTCCACATGGGCCTCGCCCTCGAAGGCGAGGATATGCGTGCACAGGCGGTCAAGGAAGAAACGGTCGTGCGAGATGATGACCGCGCAACCCGCGAAATCGTCCAGCGCGGCCTCGAGCGCCTGAAGCGTCTCGACATCCAGGTCGTTCGTCGGCTCGTCCAGAAGCAGCACGTTGCCGCCCGATTTCAGCAGCTTGGCCATATGCACGCGGTTGCGTTCCCCGCCCGACAGCAGACCCACCTTCTTCTGCTGATCGCCGCCCTTGAAGTTGAAGGACGAGCAATAGGCCCGGCTGTTCATCTGCGCATCGCCCAGCTCGATCTGCTCGGCCCCGCCCGAGATTTCCTCCCACACGGTCTTGTTCGGGTCGAGCGCATCGCGCGACTGGTCGACATAGGACAGCTTCACCGTGTCGCCATAGCTGATCGCACCGTTGTCGGGCTGTTCCTGCCCGGTCAGCATGCGAAACAGCGTCGATTTCCCCGCGCCGTTGGGGCCGATCACGCCCACGATGCCGCCCGGCGGCAGGCTGAAGGACAGCCCTTCGATCAGTTGCTTGTCGCCGTAATGCTTGGACAGGCCCTCGACCTCGATCACCTTGCTGCCAAGGCGCGGACCGTTGGGGATGATGATCTGCGCGCGCGAAAGCTTGTCGCGCTCGGACTGGCTGGCCATTTCCTCATAGGCATTGATCCGCGCCTTCTGCTTGGCCTGCCGCGCCTTGGCGCCGGCGCGGATCCATTCCAGTTCGCGTTCCAGAACCTTCTGGCGGGCCTTGTCCTCGCGTGCTTCCTGTTCCAGCCGCTTGGCCTTCTGCTCCAGCCAGGCCGAATAGTTGCCCTC
>CALMEG010000283.1 GCA_937863185.1 uncultured Paracoccaceae bacterium
TGGGCCGCGAGCGGCGCGAGATCAAGGATCTGGAGCAGGTCCACTTCGCGCTTGCCTTCGAGGGGCCCGGCTACCGCGACCCCGATATCTACACCGCGCAGGTCTATACTACGGCGATGGGCGGGGGCATGTCCTCGCGCCTGTTCCAGAAGATCCGCGAGGAGCGTGGGCTTTGCTATTCGATCTTTGCGCAGGCCGGGGCCTATGACGATACCGGCATGCTGACGATCTATGCCGGCACCTCGGCCGAAGAGATCGGTGCGCTGTGCGAGCTGACGATTGACGAGCTGAAACGCGCCGCCGAGGACATGTCCGAAGCCGAGGTGGCCCGCGCGCGGGCGCAGATGAAGGCGGGCATGCTGATGGGGCTGGAAAGCCCGTCGTCGCGGGCCGAGCGCATGGCGCGCAACCTTTCGATCTGGGGCCGCGTGCCCGGTCTGGAAGAGGTTACCGAAAAGATCGACGCGGTCAGCCGCGCGGCGGTTTGCGACTATGCCGCCCGCATTGCGGGATCGAACCGCGCGGCCCTTGCGCTTTACGGGCCGGTGGGGGCCGCGCCTGCGCTGGATGCGCTTTGCGGGCGGCTTGCGCACTGATGCTGACGCGCCGCCGCAAGCCTCGGATCGAGACCGAGCGTCTGACGCTGCGGCTTCCGGTGCATGGCGATTATCGCGCCTGGTCGGCCCTGCGCGAGGAAAGCCGCGCCTTCCTCACCCCGTGGGAGCCGTCCTGGTCGCCGGACCATCTGGCGCGCAAGGCGTTCTCGAACCGGGTCTACTGGGCGGCGCGGGCGGAAAGCGCGGGCACGGCGCTGCCGCTGTTCCTGATCCGCCGGGAAGACGACGTGCTGCTTGGCGCGATCACGCTGGACAATATCCGGCGCGGCCCGGCCCAAGCGGGCACCCTGGGCTATTGGGTCGGCGCGCGCCACGCCCGAGAGGGCTATATGCGCGAGGCGATCCGCGCCCTGACGCATTACGCCTTCACCGTTCTGGACCTGAGCCGGATCGAGGCCGCCTGCCTGCCCGAAAACGCCGCCTCGCGCGGGGTGCTGGAAAAGTCGGGCTTCAAATACGAAGGCGTCGCGCAAAGCTATCTTCAGATCAACGGCCGCTGGCGCAACCATGTGCTTTACGCCAACCTGCGCGGCGACCGCCGGGGGCGGACCGATATCTGCTGATCCGGCCCGTGCCCGGACCCGGACGAAAGGGGCGAAAGATCCATGCTGAACCCTGCCGACGAGACATTCGCGCAAAAGCTGCGCCGCGCCGTTCCGGGGCTTTCGGCCGAGGTTCCCGCGCCGCGCTACCTTGAAGAGCTGCGCGGCCGCTACCGCGCCGGGGGCGGCCTTCTTGTCCGGCCTCGCGCGACCGACGAGGTGGCCGCCGTGGTCCGTGCCTGTGCGGCGGCACGGGTCGGCATCGTGCCTTATGGCGGTGGCACGGGGCTGGTCGGTGGCCAGATCGCCGCAGACGGCCCGCCCTGCGTGATCCTGTCGACCGAGCGGATGGCGGCGGTCCGGGACTGCGATCCGGCGGGCAACGTGCTGATCGTCGAGGCCGGCGCGACCCTGCAACAGGTGCAGGAGGCTGCCGGGGCCGCGGGCCGGCTTTTCCCGCTGTCGCTGGCCAGTCAGGGCAGCGCGCGGATCGGCGGCTGCCTGTCGACCAATGCCGGGGGCGTCAACGTGCTGCGCTATGGCAATGCGCGCGATCTGTGCCTCGGGCTCGAGGCGGTTCTGCCCGACGGGCGCGTGCTTCACGGGCTGAAGCGGCTGCGCAAGGACAATACCGGTTACGATCTGAAGGATCTTCTGATCGGGGCCGAAGGCACGCTTGGCATCATCACCGCCGCCGCCCTGCGGCTTCATGCGCCCCCCGCCGCGACCGGCACGGCGATGCTGGTCGTGCCCGGCCCGGCCGAGGCGCTCGCGCTTCTGGCGATGGCCGAGGCGCGCCTGGCGGGCTGCGTCTCGGCGTTCGAGCTGATCGCGCGGCAGGGGCTTTTGTTTCTTGACGAGGTCGGCCCCGAATTGCGCCAGCCCTTTGCCGAACGCCCCGCATGGATGGTGCTGGTCGAGGTTGGCCTGCCCGAGGGGATCGACCCCGAGGCCGCCCTTTCGGGGCTGTTCGAGGCAGGGCAGGAGGCCGGGCTGGTCCTTGACGGGGTGATCGCGCAAAGCGGGGCGCAGCGCGCCGGTTTCTGGGCCCTGCGCGAAAGCCTGCCCGAGGCGAACCGCCGGATTGGCGCAATCTCCAGCCACGACATTTCGGTGCCGCTTTCGGCCCTGCCGGAGTTCATCGCGCGTGCCGATGCCGCCCTTGCGGCACTGGGGACGTTCCGCATCAACTGCTTTGGCCATGTCGGTGACGGCAACCTGCATTACAACGTCTTCCCCGTTCCCGGCCGCAGCCGCGCGGAATATGAAGGCGCGCGGGGCCGCATCAAGGAGTGCGTGCACGAGATCGTCGATGCGCTTGGCGGCTCGGTCTCGGCCGAGCATGGGGTGGGGCGCATGAAGGTGCCCGATCTGGAGCGATACGGCGATCCCACCAAGCTGGCGGTGGGGCGGGAGATCAAAGATGCGCGGGACCCGGGGGGGATCATGAATCCGGGCGGGGTGCTGCGGGGGGCGCAGGGAACGACAGGCGCCCCGCCGAGGGAAACGGCAGGGCGCGGCGCCTTCGGTTCACATGTTGCAAGCAGCCGAACCGGACGGCCCTGCCGGATTAGCGCGATTCGCGTTGACGAAGCGTTAGCGGCGGCCGGCGGGTCAGGCGCCGTCGAATTCGCACAGGACCGTCGTCGGCACCCCAAGGCTTTCCAGCAGGCGCCGCCCGCCCAGCTCGGGCAGGTCCACCACGAAGGAACAGCCGACGATTTCCGCACCCAGCCGTTCGACAAGCTTGATCCCGGCCTCGCAGGTGCCCCCCGTGGCCAGAAGGTCGTCGACGATCAGGACGCGCTCTCCGGGTTGCAGGGCGTCCTCGTGGATTTCCATGATCGCCTCGCCATATTCCAGCTTGTAGCTCTGGCTGATGGTCTGGCCCGGCAGCTTGCCCTTCTTGCGGATCGGCACGAAGCCCTTGGAAAGCTGATGCGCGATCGCGCCCCCCAGGATGAAGCCGCGTGCCTCAAGGCCCACCACCTTGTCGATCCGCTCGCCCGCCCAGGGGTGCAGCAACTGGTCGATCGCCATGCGAAAGCCCCGCGCATCGGCGAACAGCGTGGTCACATCGCGGAACATGATCCCTTCATGGGGGAAATCGGCGATGGTGCGGATGTAGTCTTTGACGGTTTTCATCAAGGCTCCGGGGTCAGGGGGAAAGAACGCGTCCGGCAACGGCATCGAGCCGCTGAAGAAGCTCGGGGTCGCGCCGCTCGGGGGCTGTCATGATCGCGGCGTCAAGCGCGCGGTCGCAGCCGCAGGGGCAGGGCGGAACGTCGCCGGCCAGCAGCGCGGGCAGGCGCGCGACCATGCTGCGCGCCGCGCCGGCATTGGCGGTCAGGGTCTTGATGACGGTGGCGACATCGACCGCATCGTGATCGGGGTGCCAGCAGTCGTAATCGGTGACCATGGCGACCGAGGCGTAGCACATCTCGGCCTCGCGCACGAGCTTGGCCTCGGGCATGCCTGTCATGCCGATCACGTCGCAGCCCCATGCGCGATACATCCGGCTTTCCGCGAGGCTCGAGAATTGCGGCCCCTCCATCGCCAGATAGGTGCCGCCCCGGTGGACGATGACGCCGGCCCCTTCGGCGGCAAGGGCGCAATGCGCCGACAGCCGCGCACAGGTGGGGTGGGCCAGGCTGACATGGCCGACAAGGCCGGGGCCGAAGAAGGATTTCTCGCGCGCGAAGGTGCGGTCGACATACTGGTCGACGATGACGAAATCGCCCGGCGCCCGATCCTCGCGCAGCGAGCCGACCGCCGAGACGGCGATCACATCCGTCACGCCAAGGCGCTTGAGCGCGTCGACATTGGCGCGGTAGGGCACGCTGGAGGGGCTGTGGACATGCCCGCGCCCGTGGCGGGGCAGGAATGCGATGGGCATGCCGTCCAGGATGCCCTTCAGCACCTGGTCCGAAGGCCCCCCCCAGGGGGTGTCCACGCCGATCCAGGCGGCATCGCGCAGCCCCGCGATCTCATAGACGCCCGAGCCGCCGATGACGCCGATCATCCTGTTCATGCCAGATCCCCCGAAAGCTTTGCCGTGCCGCAGCTTAGGCCCGCATCGCGGCGGCGAAAAGCCCCCGGAACGACGCACTGTCACCCCCCGCGCATTGGCCTTATAGAGAAGCGGCAGACCGCAGGGAGGGCGCGCAAGTTGGAGAACATCCGGGGCTCGGTGCTGATGGTCGCCGCGATGGCGGGTTTCGCGCTTGAGGACATGTTCATCAAGCGCGCGACGCAAAGCCTTCCGGTGGGCGAGGTGCTGATGATCTTCGGCCTGTGCGGCATGCTGGCCTTCATGGTGCTGACGCGGATGCGCGGGCAGCGGATCGTGCATCCGGCGGTCCTCAGCCGACCGATGATCGTCAAGGCGGTGATGGAGGTGATGGTCCGCCTGGGCTATACGGTGGGGATCGCGCTGACGCCGCTGTCCAATGCCTCGGCAATCCTTCAGGCCACGCCGCTTGTGGTGGTTGCGGGGGCGGCGCTTCTTTTTGGCGAGAAGGTCGGCCCCCGGCGCTGGAGCGCGATCCTGATCGGGTTCGTCGGCGTGCTGATCGTGTTGCGGCCGGGGATGGAGGGGTTCGTGCCCGCGGCACTTTTCACCGTGATGGGGATGCTGGGCTTTGCCGGGCGCGATCTGGCCACCCGCGCGGCGCCGCCGGTCCTGTCGAACATGCAGCTTGGGATCTATGGCTTCGCCATGCTGATCCCCACGGGCGGGGCGATCCTGGCCTATACCGGCGGGGTGGCCGTTCCGGGGACGGCCGCGGCGGGCCAGCTTCTTGCGGCCTCGGCCTTCGGCGTGGCGGCCTATTGGGGGCTGACGGCGGCCATGCGGATCGGAGAGGTCGCGGTGGTGACGCCGTTTCGCTACACGCGCCTGATCTTCGCGCTGATCCTGGGCGTTCTGGTCTTTGGCGAACGCCCCGACGCGGCCACGCTGATCGGGGCTGCGATCATCATCGCAAGCGGCGTCTATACGCTTGTGCGGCAGCGCCGGGCCCGGCAGGGTTAGGGGCGCATCATCTCGAACGTGTCCCGTATGGCGGCATAATCGTGATAGCCAAGCCGCGACAGCCTGTCGGGCGGGGCAAACCGCCCCTCGCGCAGGCAGTCGGGGCGGATGTGGACGCCGGTCACCTCGGCCAGGACAAGGAAATTATGCGCGCCCAGAAGCGGGATGATCTGCGTCATCCGGCATTCGAGCGCGGCGGGGGCCGCGGCCACGCGCGGGCAGGCGATCGTTTCGCATTCGGCCTTTTCCAGGCCGGCATGCCGGAATTCGTCCCCCCCCGCCGGCAGCGGGGCAGAGCTTGCGTTCATCGCGTCCTTCAGCGCCGAATCCACAAGGTTGACGCAGAACACCCCGGTTTCGCGGATCTGGGCCACGCTGTCCTTGGTCTCGCCGCGGTCGGGCTTGGCCGAGGTCGAGGCGAACATGACCTGCGGCGGCACATAGGCCGTCGCGTTGAAGAAGGAATAGGGCGCAAGGTTGTCGCCGGCCGCGCCGCGCGTGGCGATCCAGCCGATGGGGCGCGGGGCCACGATGGCGTTGAACGGATTATGGGGCAGGCCGTGACCGTCGGACGGGCGGTAGAACATGCGCGCTCCTTTGCTGTTTGCCCATGACCTAACCACATGCTACCCGCGTTTCCAGATGATTCCGGGGGGATGGATGTATCAGCTTGAGGAAGAGACCGAGGCCGACTGGTGGGAGGTAGAGGCGCTTTACGACCTTTGTTTCGCGCCGGGGCGGACCGCGCTTTCCTCTTACCGGCTGCGCGAGGGGGTGCCGAAGGTGGCCGGGCTGTGCCTGACCCTGCGCGAAGACGGGGTGCTGGGCGCGGTGATCCGTTACTGGCCCGTGCAGGTCGGGGGCAAGCGCGTTCTGCTGCTGGGCCCGGTCGCGGTGCACCCCACCCGTCAGGGCGAGGGGCTGGGCGGCCTTCTGATCCATGAAAGCCTGGCCGAGGCCCGCCGCCTGGGATGGGAGCGGGTGCTTCTGGTGGGCGACGCCCCTTATTACGCGCGCTTCGGCTTCGAACGGCTGGACGGCGTGATCATGCCGCCGCCGACCAACCCGGACCGCGTTCTGGGGATCGAACTCGTGCCCGGCGCATGGGACGGCGTGCGGGGCGAGGTCAAAAAGGCCGCGCCCTGATCTGGTGCAGCCCCGCGCGGCTTCCCATATCCTTTCGACAGATCAGAAGGACGCCGCACCATGCCCGCCGAACCCGAGATCCTTTTGCCGGTGACCGATCCGCAGGTCCTGGCCGAGCTTGACGCCCTTGCCGCGCGCCATCGCGGGGCAAGCGGTCTGGGCATGCAGGTGTTGGCCTATATAGGCGGATCGGCCGAAAACCTGATGGCGAAACTGCCCGCGCCGGTGCGTGACGGGCTTGAAGGGGCGACGGCGCGCGCGCTTGAAACCGCGATGGACGCGGCGGGGCGCTCGCGCGGGGTGCTGGCCGATCAGAAGGACTGGATGAACCGCGCGCTGACAACCGCGATGGGGGCGGCCGGCGGGTTCGGCGGGCTGCCGGGGGCCCTGGCTGAGGTTTCCTTCACCGGCAC
>CALMEG010000284.1 GCA_937863185.1 uncultured Paracoccaceae bacterium
GGTGTTGGCCTGGGTGCCCGCCACCATGTTGTCGGTGAAGCTGCCCGCCGCGTCGCCCAGAAGCTGCATGGATTGCAGCACGTTGTAGCTCATCATCGGGTTGTAGACGTTCAGTTCGAAATGGCCCTGCGAACCTGCGAAGCCCACGGCCGCGTCATTGCCCATGACATGGGCGCAGACCATGGTCAGCGCCTCGGCCTGCGTCGGGTTCACCTTGCCCGGCATGATCGACGAGCCCGGCTCGTTCTCCGGCAGGATCAGCTCGCCCAGGCCCGAACGCGGCCCCGAGCCCAGAAGCCGCATGTCGTTGGCGATCTTGAACAGGCTTGCCGCCACCGTCTTCAGCGCACCCGAGAACATGACCATCGCGTCATGCGCGGCCAGTGCCTCGAACTTGTTGGGCGCGGTGACGAAGGGCAGGCCGGTGATCGCGGCGATCTCGGCCGCGACGCGGCTGTCCCAGCCTTTCTTGGTGTTCAGCCCGGTGCCGACGGCCGTGCCGCCCTGGGCCAGTTCGTAGATGTCGGGCAGGCACATCTCCACCCGCTTGATGCCCTGCGCGACCTGATGGGCATAGCCCGAGAATTCCTGGCCAAGCGTCAGGGGCGTGGCGTCCTGCGTATGGGTGCGCCCGATCTTGATGATGTCCTTGAATTCTTCGGATTTCGCCACCAGCGCCGCGTGCAGCTTGCGCAGGCCCGGCAGCAGCACATCGCGCGCCATCATGCCGATGGCCACATGCATCGCGGTGGGGAAGGTGTCGTTCGAGGACTGGCCCATGTTGCAATGGTCGTTCGGATGGACGGGCTTCTTGGAGCCCATCACCCCGCCCAGCATCTCGATCGCGCGGTTCGAGATGACCTCGTTGGCGTTCATGTTCGATTGCGTGCCGGATCCGGTCTGCCACACGACAAGGGGGAAGTTGTCGTCGAATTTCCCCTCGATCACCTCGGTCGCGGCGGCGGCGATGGCCTCGGCGATTTCGGGCTCCATGTCGCCCTGCGCCTTGTTGACCTGCGCGCAGGCCTTCTTGATGACGCCAAGCGCGCGGATGATCGCAACCGGCTGGCGTTCCCAGCCGATCGGGAAGTTCATGATCGAGCGCTGCGTCTGCGCGCCCCAGTATTTGTCGGCAGGAACTTCAAGCGGACCAAAGCTGTCGGTTTCGGTGCGGGTAGCGGACATGGGGGCCTCCATGAAAATGTCATGCGCGTCATAAGACGCCGAAGGCCGTTTTGCAATCGGTATGCGGAGGTATACAGCGTCAGGGCCGTTCCCGGCCCGCTACTTGCGCCATTTGTCGAGGCTGACCACTTCCGCCTCGGTCCGCTCGGCCGGTTCGGCCGGGGCGTCTTCGGGTTCGTCCTCCGCCTCGTCGTATTCGGGGGCCTCGAAGCGCAGCCCGAATTCGACCGAGGGGTCGACGAAGGTGTGGATCGCGTCATAGGGGATGTAAAGCGGCTCGGGGCTGTCGCCGAAGTTCAGCGTGATCGAGAACCCGTCAATGCCCACGTCGAGATCCTCGAACCAGTGCTGGATCACGATGGTCATTTCCTGCGGGTAGCGGTTGCGCAACCAGTCCGCGATCCGGGTGTCCGGGTGGCGGGTGTCGAAGGTGATGAAGAAGTGGTGTTCGCCGGGCAGGCCGTTTTGCGCAATATCCTCAAGCACGGTCTGGATGAGCCCGCGCATGGCACGGTGCATCAGGTTGCCGTAGTCAATGCTGCGCGTCATCGCTGCCCTTTCCCGCTTTCGCGCACAGCATAGGGGATTCGTTGCATAAGGGAAGAGGCGCCGAACCTGCCGTGCCTGCGCCGTTCGCCGGCGCTCGGGAGTGGTGTCCGACGAAGGAAATGGCCCCGCGGAAGCCACAAGATCAGCTAAGCCGTTCGCCGGAAAGGCACAAGGCCATGGCCTCGGGGGGCAGGGTGCCGACATGCTCGAACATGGTCATCATGTCAAAGTGATTATAGGCCTCTGCGAAGCGGCCGTCTTCGAAGCGGATCATCATCTGGCCCGAAAACTCCACCGGTTTCTGGCTGTGTGCGGCCTTCGTGCGCACCATCACAAGAACCCAGAGCCAGTCCTCGGTTTCGACGGCACGGGCGATGGTGATCTCTGGTGGGGTCAGCATGTATTGCAGCGCCGGGATCAACTCCCGGAATTCGGCCGGCTGCATGTTCAGCCCGCTCATGAGGCCGCTTGCCACGGGGGCGGGCGCAAAAAAGTCGTCGATCGCGGACAGATCACCGCCGATCCAGACCCGGTTAAACCAGTCTTGCAACATCTCGGTTTTGCTGGACATTTCGTTTCCCTGATTTCAGTCGCTTGGGAACACGCTGCCACAGAGGGGTTGCCACAGGGTTAACGCGTTGCAATTCGAGAGTGCGTTCTGCAAAAACCGGGGAAAGGTGCAGGATTCTGTTGCCAGGCTCCTGCGGGCCCCGCCTTAGGCTGCTAGGCGTAAGGGCTTAAGGTTTCGGTTACCCGAGCTGCTTACGCAGCCAGAGCGACCGGAGCACGGTTGTCGTTGGCAACTGTACTTTTGCACCGATAACGGTGGTAGCTCACCGAGGCAAAGCATAACCCCTTTAGACGTTCGTCGATCCTGTTTCGGCCCCATTCGCCCCCAACGAGGGATTTTGGTGGAGCCGCCGGGTACCGCCCCCGGGTCCGATCCGTTTATTACGAGCGCGTTTATGCCCATAGTCCGGGCGAACCCGAACGGTTCGAATATAGGAAGGCGGCGGGGGGACTGCAAGCGGTCCGCAACGGCAAACGCCCGGACGTTTCCGTCCGGGCGTCGTGATCGTGCAGGGCATTGATCCGTCGGGATCAGAACCCGGCCTTGATCTTCTCGAACTCGGCCAGCTGGCGTTCGCGCAGGCCGGGGTCGTTCGGCGTCTGCGCAAGGATCGGCGCCGAGATCTCGGTCAGGCCGGCGGTCACGCGGTCCTCTTCGGACACCTTCGCCATCGCGGCGGTGTTGGTGTGGCCATAGCCGATCGCATCCAGCAGTTCGGGGCCCGCATCGGGGCGCAGCCAGGCGTTGATGAAGTCATAGACCTTCTCTTCCGAGCCGGGGCCGTCCTTGAGGTTCACGAAACCGCAGAACCAGGTGGACGAGCCTTCCGTGGCCTCGCGCTGGAAGGCGACGGGATAGTCGTCGTCCTGAAGGTAGGCGACGCCGTCGTTCCAGGACCAGGCCACCAGAACCTCGCCCGAGGCCATGATCTGCGACATCTCGGCCGGATCGGACCAGTAGGAGCGGATGTTCTTGTGCGCCTCGCGCAGCCAGGCGGCGGCGGCGGCGAACTGTTCGTCGCTGATATCGGTCCAGTCGGTCACGCCGGTGGCCAGATAGGCAAGCGCCCAGACATCGTCCGAGCTGTCGGGCATCGAGGTGCGCCCGGCATATTTCGGGTTCAGGAACACGTCGAGCGAGGCGACGTCCTCGGCCGGCACCTCATCGGGGTTGTAGGCAACCGCGGTCACGCCCCAGTCGGCCGGAATATACCAGACACCCTGGTCGTCCTTGAAGATCGGAGAATCAAGGAAGCGCGGCGCGATATTGTCGAATTCCGGAATCTTCGAGACGTCCCACGGCTCGATCAGGCCGGCATCGCGGTATTTCGACACCATCTGAGAGCAGGGATGCGCGACATCGGCCTTGAAGCCGGACGCCAGCTTTTGATAGGCCTCGTCGTCATCGCCGTAGAAGGCATAGGACGGCCGGTCGCCGTATTTCTCGACATAGGTTGCGAAAAGGCCCTCTTCCTCGAAGCCGGCCCAGTCGAAGACCAGCAGCTCGGGGTCGCCCGCGCGCGCCGGCAGGCTCAGCGCCGAAAGGGCCACACCGGCCAGCAGAACAGTGGTTTTCTTCATGTCATCCCCGTGGTTTTCAGTGTTTCTGATCATGACGCTAAAGCGCGTCGTGCGGACCGACAAGAGCAAAATCCTTTTGCCCTGCCCATGCCTTGCACAGGTGCGGGCGCTTGACGTTGCGCTACCGATACGGGCATCCTGCCGCGCAGACGCCGGATCAACCGTAGCGCGAATTACAGGAGCCGCAGATGTCCACCCCAAAGCTCGATCTGACCTTCGTGCGCACACAGTTTCCGGCCTTCGCGGAAGCGGCGCTGCAAGGCCGCGGGTTTTTCGAGAATGCGGGCGGGTCCTATGCCTGTGCGCCGGTGATCGACCGGCTGATGCGGTTCTACCGGCAGCGCAAGGTGCAACCCTACGGCGTGTACCCTGCTTCTTGCGCGGGTGGCGAAGAGATGGACGAGGCGCGCGTGCGCCTGGCGGCCCTTCTGGGGGTGGAGACCGACGAACTGAGCTTCGGTCCCTCGACCAGCGCCAATAGCTATGTGCTGGCGCAGGCCTTTCGGCGCGTGCTTGAGCCCGGCGATGCCATCGTCGTGACGGATCAGGATCACGAGGCAAATTCCGGTGTCTGGCGGCGTCTGGCCGAAGACGGGATCGAGCTGCGCGAATGGCGGATCGACGCGAAGACCGGCCATCTCGATCCGGCGGCGCTGAAGGCGCTTCTTGCGGATGGCCGGGTGCGGCTGGTCTGCTTTCCGCATTGCTCGAACGTCATCGGAGAGATCAATCCCGTGGCTGAGATCGTTGCGCTGGTGCATGAGGCCGGGGCGGTCTGCTGTGTCGACGGGGTCAGCTATGCGCCCCATGGCCTGCCTGATGTCGGCGCGCTTGGGGCCGATATCTACCTGTTCTCGGCCTACAAGACCTATGGGCCGCATCAGGAGATCATGGTGGTGCGCCGCCCGCTGGCCGAGCGGTTGCCCAATCAGGCCCATTGGTTCAACGCCGAGCCGTTGTGGAAGCGTTTCGTGCCCGCCGGGCCCGATCATGCGCAGGTTGCGGCCTGTTGCGGCATGGCCGATTACGTCGATGCGCTGCACGATCACCATTTCGAACGGGCGGATGACCCGCGCCAGCGGGGCGGGGGGGTGCATGACCTGATGCGGGGGCAGGAAATCGCGTTGTTGCAACCCTTGCTGACTTTTCTTGGGCATCATCCCCGCCTGCGGCTGCTTGGGCCCTCCGATGCCGCGCGGCGCGCGCCCACCATCGCGCTTGCGCTCGATCGTCCGGCGGGGCCGGTGGCACAGGCGCTTGCCGCGCGCCGGCTGGATTGCGGGGCGGGGCATTTCTATGCCAAGCGTCCGCTTGCCGCGATGGGGGTGGATCCCGAACAGGGTGTGCTTCGGCTGTCCTTCGTGCATTATACCTCGGCCGAGGATGTCGCCCGGCTGATCGGCGCGCTGGACGAGGCGCTTGAGGCAAGCCTGGTGGCGTGATGCCACGGGGACAATGCGGGGACGGGGGCAGCCATGGCGGAACGACCGATCCTTTTGTGGCTGCGGCGCGATCTGCGTCTGCATGACCATCCCGCGATGGATTTTGCGGCCGGTTCGGGAAGGCCCGTGATCCCGATCTTCATTCACGACGAAACGGTGGCGGATCTTGGCGCGGCGGCCCGCTGGCGGATGGGCCGGGCGGTTGCGTCCTTCGCGCAACGGCTTGAGGGGATAGGATCGCGGCTGATCCTGCGGCGCGGGCCCGCGCTTGCCGTGCTGCGCGCTCTGGTGGCGGAAACCGGGGCGGGGGCGGTGTGCTGGTCGCGGCTTTATGATCCGGCCAGCCAGGCGCGCGACAGCGCGGTGAAAGCGGCGCTGCGTGCCGAGGGGCTGCGTGCCGAGAGCTTTCCGGGGCATCTGTTGTTCGAGCCATGGCGTGTCGAGACCGCGACAGGCGGCCCGTATCGGGTGTTCACCCCCTATTGGCGCGCGCTGAAGGGACGAAACCCACGGTCCGGAGTCCACACCGTTTCTGCGCTTCGCCCCCCAACCAAATGGCCAGAAAGTGAAAATCTGGAGCGTTGGCAGATGGGGACGGCGATGAATCGCGGCGCCGCGATCGTCGAACGCCACGCCCGGATGGGGGTGGGGGGGGCTTTTGCCCGTCTGGACCCCTTTCTTGAGGGGGGCACGGGGGAGTATCGCATGCGGCGCGATTCCCCCGCCGAACCCGTCACCTCGGGCCTTTCGGAAAACCTGACCTATGGCGAGATCTCTGCGCTTGCCATCTGGCAGGCCGGCTGGCGCCGCCTTGAGGAAGGCGCCCAGGGGGCGGAAACCTTCCTGCAAGAGCTGGCCTGGAGAGAGTTCGCCTGGCATCTTTTCTATCACTTTCCACAGCTTGACCGGCAGAACTGGCGCAGCGAATGGGACGGCTTCCCATGGCGGGGCGACAATGACGACGCCGAAGCCTGGCGTCGCGGCATGACCGGAGAGCCCTTCGTCGACGCCGCCATGCGCGAGATGTATGTGACCGGCACCATGCACAACCGGGCGCGCATGATCGCGGCCTCATATCTGACCAAGCACCTGCTGACCGACTGGCGCGTGGGGCTTGGCTGGTTCGCGGAATGCCTGACCGACTGGGATCCGGCCGCCAATGCCATGGGTTGGCAATGGGTTGCGGGGTCGGGTCCGGACGCGGCCCCTTATTTCCGCGTGTTCAACCCAGAAACGCAGGCGAAAAAATTTGATATGAAAGGGGCTTACCGGGCAAAGTTCATAGCCGAAGGCGCGCGCGCGCCCGCACCCGACGCGCTGCAGTTCTTCGCCGCCTGTCCGCGCGCATGGGGCCTGTCGGCGGGCCAGCCCTATCCCGAACGGAGGATCGGGCTTGACGAAGGGCGTCGGCGCGCTTTGTCAGCATATGAAAATCGTGTAAGGTAACCGCCTTATACGGCTTCGGGTATCCTTGAGAACCGCATTGGGGGGACACGCATATGTATGACTTGTCCAAGGATATCCTGACCTCGACGACAGGACAGGCGAACTTGCCCCGGTGGTTCGCGCGGGTCTTCGCCGTTGCGAAGGATCTGCGTAACGGCAGGCTTGATTTCGTGCTGCCGGATGGCCGCCGCTTTCGTGCCCAAGGCGCGCATCCCGGTCCGCAGGCTGAATTGCGGATCCATGATCCGGATGTGTTCGCGCGGCTGATCCGCGAAGGCGATCTGGGTTTTTGCGAGGCTTATCTGGAAGGTGGCTGGTCCAGCCCCGACCTCATGGTCTTCATGGACCTGATCCATGCCGATAATGACGAGCTTTACGACGGCTTTCCGGGTATGGCGGTGCTGCGCCGCTACGAAGCGTTTCGCCACTGGTTGCGCGGCAACTCGCGCGCGCAGGCACGGCGCAACATCGCTTCGCATTACGACCTGGGGAATGAGTTCTACGCGCTCTGGCTCGATCCTTCGATGACCTATTCCTCGGCGCTTTATCGCAACGCTGCAACGCTGCAAGAGGCGCAGAGGGCGAAATACGCCGCCCTCGTCGATGCGCTGCATGTCGCCCCGGGCGACCATGTGCTTGAGATCGGCTGCGGTTGGGGCGGATTCGCGGAATATGCCGCCACCGAGCGCGACCTGAGATTGACTTGTCTCACGATTTCTCGCGCACAGCACGAATTCGCCACGCGGCGCATCGCACGGGCCGGTCTGTCGGACCGGGTCGAGATCCGCCTTCAGGACTACCGTGACACGACCGGCACCTTCGACGCCATCGCCTCGATCGAGATGTTCGAGGCCGTGGGCGAGAAATACTGGCCGACCTTCTTCCGTACGGTGCAGGCGCGCCTCGGGCATGGTGCGCGGGCCTGTATCCAGGCCATAACGGTGCAGGAAAAACGCTTCAGGATATACCGGAAAGGACCTGATTTCATTCAGAAATACATATTTCCAGGTGGGATGCTTCCGCCCCCCTCGCTGATGCGAATCCTGCCCGAAGACGCCGGCCTACGCCCCGCGGGCGCCCTGTCCTTCGGCCCCGATTACGCGCGCACCCTGCACGAGTGGTATCGGCGCTTCAACGCCCGCTGGCCGGACATCGAGGCGATGGGATTCGACACACGTTTCCGCAGAATGTGGAATTTATACCTTAGCTCTTGCGCGGGGGCATTTCAGCGCGGAAACTGCGATGTGACACAGTTCAGTTACATGAGGCCGCAAGACTAGATGCCGACAGCCGCCAAACTCTTTGCAGCCCTGGCCCTTGCCGCGGCCGGGTTTTTCACCGGCGCCCTTGTTCTTCCTTACCTTCCTGCGGTCGCGCAGTCGGGCATGTTGCCTGTCGTAGCCGGATGTTTCGGGTTGCTCCTTGGCTGGCGGGTGATCGGGCGCGCGGTCGGCAAGGGGATGTGGATGACGGCACAGGCGGGCATGCGGGCCTCGGTCTATATGGTGATCCTTGTGCTGTTCTTCCTCGGGCTTGTCCAGATGATCCGCCTTTCGGTGCGGATGCGCTATGACGGGCCGATGGACGCGTTGACCGATATCGTCAGTCAGGGGATCGAATTCGGCATGGCCGCGCTCAAGCCCGATGTGATCATCGTGCTTTTGGTGGGCGGGGCCCTTGCAGGCGTTCTGTCGGAATGGGCGCATCGGCGCTGGGTGTAGGGGCCCGGCTTGCGCACGTCTTGCTTCTTTTATGGCACGTTGCGCCACCTGTCGCTTCTGGCGCGGGTGGTGGGCCATGATGTTCATGTCCGCCCGGCGCGCCTGGCCGGTCATGAGGTGCGCGAGGCGATGATCGGCGATGCCCCGCAGGCCTTTCCTCTGCTGGTTGCGGGCGGCGCGGGCGCCGAGGGCGTATTGTTCGATGCAACCCCAGAAGACCTTGCGCGCCTTGACTATTACGAGGCCGGTTTTGCCTTCGATATCAAAGGGCTGAAGGTCGATACTGATACAGGATCAGCGGTCGCACGGGTCTATCTTCCGCAGCCCGGTCATTGGCAGCCCGGTGCGCCCTGGGACTTTGCGGCCTGGGCGCGCGACTGGTCCGCGATCGTGACCGAGGCCGCGGGCGAATTCATCGCCGGGATGGGGCGGCTCAGCCCCGAGGCCGCGCTGCGGCGCTATCCGATGATGCTGGTGCGCGCGGCCTCGCGCCTACGCGCGCAAGAGGGCAAACCCGCGCGCATCCGACGGCAGGCGGCGCCGGAGGACGTGCAGGTCCACCAGCGGGTGCCCGCGTTCTCGGGCTATTTCGCGCTTGAGGAATACCGGCTTTCGCACCGCCTTTTCGCGGGCGGCCAAAGCCCCGTCCTGCACCGCGAGGCCTTCGTGTCGGGGGATGCGGCGGTTGTGCTGCCCTATGATCCGGTGCGTGACCGGGTGCTGCTGATCGAGCAATTCCGCGTGGGGCCATTCGCGCGCGGTGATCTCAATCCCTGGCTGATCGAGCCGATCGCGGGGCGCATCGACGCCGGCGAAACCCCGCAAGAGGCCGCACTGCGCGAGGCGATGGAAGAGGCGGGCCTTGCGATCGGGCAGATGATCGCGGCGCCGAACTTCTATCCCTCGCCCGGTGCGAAATCGGAATATCTTTATACATTCATTGGCTTGGCAGACATTCCTGATGTGGCCGCGCAGCCCGGCGGGCTGGCCGATGAGGGCGAGGACATCCGCGCCCATGTGCTGTCCTTCGAGGCGCTCATGGCGCTTGTCGACAGCGGCGAGGCCGATAATGCGCCGCTGGTGATCCTGGCGCTTTGGCTGGCCCGTATCCGTAACGATCTGCGCGCCCGGCCCGATGCCCCTCACGGGGGTTGAGGGTTCGGCGCGCGCGGCTTAAGTCTGGTTGCCTGAGACAGGTCCAATCCGGGGAGAGTCATGCGCATCTGTAACGATCTGGCCGAGGCAATCGGCAACACACCCCTCATCCGGCTGCGCAAGGCCTCGGAAGAGACGGGCTGCACGATCCTGGGCAAGGCCGAGTTCATGAATCCCGGCCAGTCGGTGAAGGATCGCGCGGCGCTTTTCATCATCCGCGACGCGGTGGCGAAGGGGCTTCTGAAGCCCGGCGGCACGATCGTCGAGGGCACCGCGGGCAATACCGGCATCGGGCTTGCGCTGGTGGGGGCCTCGATGGGGTTCCGCACGGTGATCGTGATCCCCGAGACGCAAAGCCAGGAAAAGAAGGACATGCTGCGCCTTGCCGGGGCAGAGCTTGTCCAAGTGCCCGCCGCGCCCTATTCGAACCCCAACAACTATGTGCGCTATTCCGGCCGCCTGGCCGAGGCGCTTGCGCGGACCGAGCCGAATGGCGCGATCTGGGCCAACCAGTTCGACAACGTGGCCAACCGCCAGGCCCATCTGGAAACCACCGGCCCCGAGATCTGGGAACAGACCGGCGGCAAGGTGGACGGGGTGATCTGCGCGGTCGGTTCGGGCGGGACGCTTGCGGGGCTGGCGATGGCGCTGCAACCGAAGGGCGTGAAGATCGGCCTTGCCGACCCCGAGGGCGCGGCGCTGCATTCCTTCTATACCGAGGGTGTGCTGAAATCCGAAGGCAGCTCGATCACCGAGGGGATCGGGCAGGGGCGTATCACCGCCAACCTTGAAGGGATCCGCCCCGATTACAGCTATTCGATCCCCGATGCAGAGGCGCTTCCGGTGGTGTTCGATTTGCTTTCGGACGAAGGGCTGTGCCTTGGCGGCTCTTCCGGGATCAATGTCGCGGGTGCGATCCGCATGGCGCGCGACATGGGGCCGGGCCACACCATCGTGACGATCCTGTGCGATTATGGCACGCGCTATCAGTCCAAGCTGTTCAACCCCGAATTCCTGCACGCCAGGAACCTGCCGGTTCCGGCATGGCTTGACCGCGCCGCGCAGGACCTGCCCGAGGTGTTCGAGGGATGATATCCGCCCTGCGCATCCTCCTTCTGGCGCTGTTCCTGGCCCTTCCCGCCGCCGCGCAAGAGGCTGTCGGCCCCGATTACGATGCGTGGGAGCAGACGGCCGCGCGCGCAGACGAGATCCTTGCCGATGGCACGGCCACGGATGCGCAACTGTCGGACCTGCGCGCCCAGATCGTGAAGGCGCGCAACGAATTCGTGGCTGCGCAGGGCGCGAATGCCGATCAGATCGAGACGCTGCGCAACCAGATCGCGGCGCTTGGCCCCGCGCCTGCCGAGGGCGAAAGCGAGGATGCTACCATCGCCGCGCGGCGCGAGGAGCTGAATGAACGGCTCGCCCGGTTGCAGGCGCCCGGCATTACCGCGGGCGAGGCCGCGAGCCATGCCGATGGCGTGATCCGCAAGATCGACCGGATCACGCGCGACCGGCAGGCAGACAAGCTTTTGCGCCTGTCGCCCTCGGCCGCGAACCCGGTCAACTGGCCTGCGGCGGTGTCGCTGTTCCGCTGGATGGGCGTGTGGATCTATGAAGAGACCGTCTGGCGTTTCACGCGTCCGATCAACTTCGAGACGCTCCGCAACAACGCCCCGCTGATCGTAGGGCTGCTGATCGTAGCGGGCTTGCTTCTGGCGCGCGGCGGGCGCTGGATGGGCTGGCTGAACGAATGGCTTCTTACCAAGACGGCCATGCGCGGGCGCGAGCTGATTTCGGGGGTCGTCTCGATCGGGCAGGTGGTGTTGCCGGTCATCGGGGCGGTGCTTCTGACCACGGCGCTTTCAAGCACGGCGTTCTTCGGTCCGATCATGCTGCGCCTGTTCGAGCTGATGCCTGTGGTCCTTCTGATCATTCTTCAGGCATGGTGGCTGGGCGGGCGCGTGTTCCCGACCCGCCCGGGCGTGTCAAGCGCGCTGAACCTTGCCGAGGAAGGCCGCACCGAGGGGCGCTTTCACGCCGTGATGCTGGGTCTTGCGACCGGGCTTCAGGTGTTGCTGATCGACTGGATCGTGCCGCGCGCGCAGGATTATCTGGGCGGCGCGGGGAACGTCAGCGCGGACAAGGCGCAAGAGGTCGCGCAGCGTGCCGATGCGGCGATTTCGGTCCTGCAGGTGCCGTTGCAGATCTTCGCGGCGCTGGTGCTGTTCCGCATGGGGCAGCTCTTGCGCAAGCAAGGCAGTCTGCGGCGCGAGCAGGACGAAGATACCGCCTTCCGCTACAAGCTTTTGCATTGGGTGGGCTACGCCGCCATCGTCATCGGGATCTGCGCGCCGGTGCTGGGGGTGATCGGCTATGTCAGCGCGGCCAATGCGCTGATCTGGCCTGCGATCCTGTCGCTTGGCCTGCTGGCCCTTGTCGCGGTGATCCAGAGCTTCCTGGCCGAGCTTTATGTGATGTTTGGCCGGGGCGATGAAACCCGGCGCGAGGGGCTTGTGCCGGTGCTTGCAGGCTTTGTGCTGATGCTGGCGGCGATGCCGATCCTGGCTCTGATCTGGGGGGCGCGGATCGAGGACATGGCCGAGCTGTGGACTTCGTTCCGCACGGGCGTGTCCTTCGGCGGCGTACGCATTTCGCCCACGGTGTTCCTGACCTTCGCGGTGGTGTTCGCCATCGGCTACATGGTGACGCGGCTTTTGCAGGGGGCGTTGAAATCCTCGATCCTGCCCAAGACCACGATCGACAAGGGCGGTCAGAACGCCATCATCTCCGGGCTGGGCTATGTCGGGATCTTTCTTGCGGCACTGTTGGCGATTTCCTCGGCCGGGATCGACCTGTCCTCGCTGGCTATCGTTGCGGGGGCGCTGTCGGTCGGGATCGGCTTCGGCCTTCAGAATATCGTGTCGAACTTCGTTTCGGGGATCATCCTGCTGATCGAGCGCCCGATCTCCGAGGGCGACTGGATCGAGGTGGGCACCCAGCAGGGCGTGGTGCGCGCGATCTCGGTGCGCTCCACCCGGATCGAGACATTCGACCGCGCCGAGGTCATCGTGCCCAATGCCGACCTGATCTCGGGGCAGGTGACGAACTGGACGCGGGGCAACAAGACCGGCCGCGTGATCGTACCGGTCGGGGTTGCTTACGGCTCGGACACCCGCAAGATCGAGGGCATCCTGCGCGAGATCGCGGAAAACCACCCGCTGGTCATGATGAACCCCGAGCCGCGCGCGCTGTTCGTGGGCTTTGGCGCGGACAGCCTGAATTTCGAGATCCGCGCGATCCTGTCGGATGTGAACTTCAAGATGCAGGTCCTGTCCGACATGAACCACCAGATCGCCGCCCGCTTCACTGCGGAAGGGATCGAGATCCCCTTCGCACAGCGCGACATCTGGCTGCGCAACCCCGAGGCGCTGCGTCCCGCGCCGGCCGCGCGTGGCCCCGCCGCACCGGGCGGCGCCGTGCTGCCGCCCGCGGGCGCGCCGGAGCCGGGCGAGGGGATCGCCCGCACGGCGCCGGGCCCCAGCGATTATCCCATGCGCGAACGCCCCGTGCCCCTGGCCCGTGACGACGATGATGATGGCGATGACGGCGACGGAGAAAGCACCACATGACCACGGCCCCGCTTTACCGCACCGATCCCTATCTGCGCGATGCCGCCGCCCGCGTGATCGCCCATACCGATGAGGGCGGGATCGTTTGCGATGTTTCGATCTTCTATCCCACCGGCGGCGGGCAGCCCGGCGATGCGGGCCACCTGTCCTGGCCCGGCGGGGCGATCCGCATTGCGACGGCGGGGGAAGGCGGGGGGGGCGCGGTGATCCTTGTGCCCCCCCCGCCGATGCCGAGTTCCCCCGTCGGCGCCGAGGTCCGGCAGGAACTGGACTGGGAGCGCCGCCACCGGCACATGCGCGTTCATACGGCACTGCACCTTCTGTCGGTCGTCATTCCCCGCCCGGTCACCGGCGGCCAGATCGGCCCCGAAAAGGGGCGGCTGGATTTCGACATGCCAGAGCCGCCCGCCGACCCTGCGGCGATCGAGGCGGCGCTGAACGCCCTGATCGCGCGCGATCTTCCGGTCCGTGAGGACTGGATCACCGATGCCGGGCTTGCCGCCAATCCGGGGCTGGTCAAGACCATGTCGGTGGCTCCGCCCACGGGGCAGGGGAAGGTGCGACTGATCCGGATCGGGCAGGGCGTCGATCAGGTGGACCTGCAACCCTGCGGCGGCACGCATGTCGCCTCGACCGCCGAGATCGGCCGCGTGGTCCTGGGCAAGATCGAGAAGAAGGGCCGCCAGAACCGGCGCGTCAGCCTGCACCTGTCCTAGGCGGGCAGGGGCCTCAACCGTCCTCTTCGGGAAGGCCCTCGCGCGACAGGAGGATGGCCAGCGGCCGCAGCGCCGGCGATTGCGCGCACACGATCATCAGCCCCACCATGATCGGCACCGCAAGGAACATCCCCGGCAAGCCCCAGACCGCGCCCCAGAAGGCCAGCGACATGATGATCCCGAACGAGGACAGCCGCAGCGCGCGGCCCATCAGCATCGGGTCGATCACATTGCCGATCACGAATTGCAAAAGCCCCACGACCAGCAGCACCCCAAGCGCGGACGAGGCATCCTGCGTCAGCACATAGACGGCAAGCGCCGCGACCGCCGTGGCGATGATCGAGCCGAGCGAGGGGATGAAGTTCAGCGCGAAGGTCAGCACCGCCACCGGCATCGCCAGCCCGAAGCCCGCCATCTTGAAGACGAAGAAGACCGCCGCCCCCGTCACCGCGCTGACCGCCGCCTTCACCATG
>CALMEG010000285.1 GCA_937863185.1 uncultured Paracoccaceae bacterium
CCGCGACCTCGGACTTGTTGCCGGTGGTCAGCAGCATCTCGCCGAACTTGTTCGAGATCGCCATGAGCATCAGCCCGCGCAGGCGCGACTGGATGTTCTCCTCGGTCACGTCGGGCGCCGTGCCCTCCATCAGATGTGACAGCGCGCCCTCGACCGCATCGCGCGCGCCTTCGATCGAGACGGTATCCAGGCGGCATCCCAGCCGGCGCGCCACATCGGCCGCATCGTCCAGCGAAACCCGCGAGGTGTATTCGGAGGGCAGCATCACGCAGCGCACGTTCTGCGGCCCAAGCGCATCCGCCGCGATGGTGGCCACCAGCGCCGAATCGATCCCGCCCGAAAGACCCAGCAAGACCTTGGAGAAACCGGACTTGCGCAGATAGTCGCCCAGCCCCAGAACCATGGCGCGGTAATCCTGCTCCCAGCCGTCGGGCTGCGGGTCGCGCCGCCCCGGCTCGGCCCGCCAGCCATCGGCCCCGCGGACGAAATCGACATGCGCGATCACCTCCTCGAAGGGCGGCAGTTGCAGCGCAAGCGCGCCATGCGGGTTCAGCACGAAGCTTGCCCCGTCAAAGAGCTGATCGTCCTGCCCCCCCACGGCATTGAGATAGACAAGCGGCAGGCCCGTCTCGACCACCCGCGCCACGGTGACATTCATGCGCAGCCCCAGCTTTTCGCGCCGATAGGGCGAGCCGTTCGGAACCAGAAGGATCTCGGCCCCGGTTTCCTCAAGTGTCTCGGCCACGTCCGGGTGCCAGGCATCCTCGCACACCGGCGTGCCGATCCTGAGCGGCCCGATCCGGTAGGGCCCCGAAATCGGCCCGGCATCGAACAGCCGCATCTCGTCGAACACATCGTCATGCGGCAGGTGATGCTTGAGCATGCGGGCGACGACCTTGCCGTCGCGGATCACCCACCAGGCGTTGTAGCTGCCGGTCTCGTCGACATAGGGGCAGCCGATCCCGAGCGCGGGGCCATCGGTGATGCGCGCGGCCAGCGTGTCCAGATGCGCCATGGCATCGGCCAGGAAGGCGGGTTTCAGCACCAGGTCCTGCGTCTGATAGCCGGTCAGGAACATTTCGGGCAGGGCCACCATGTCGGCCCCCGCCGCGCGCCCGGCAAGCCAGGCCTCATGCGCCTTCTCGGCATTGGCGGCAAGGGCCCCAACCGTCGGGTTGAGCTGGGCCAGGGTCAGGCGGAAACGGTCGGTCATGCGCGCGGTCCTTTCACATCCCCCCTGATTTAGCAGATGCTTCGGCAAGGGAAAGCGCAAGCATGACCCGGCGGGCCGCGGCGCTTGTCACTGTCCCGCGCTGCCATTAATCTCTGATCTCACCGGCGGCGCAAGGGGTTGCCCCCGCGCGGTGCCGCAAGGAAACGGGAAAGGGTCATCCATGTTGCGCAGGCAGCTTGCAAGCATCGCACTCGCGGCCGCTCTGGCGGGGGGGGCGGGCGCGCCGGTCACGGCCCAAGAGGTCGTGACGAAGCAATATGACGATGGCGGGCTTTACACCGGCACCTTCAAGGACGGCAAGCAGCACGGGCGTGGCAAATACACCCTGCCCTCGGGCTACGAATACGAAGGCGACTGGGTGATGGGCGAGATCCTTGGCGAAGGCCAGGCGCGCTTTCCCAACGGTTCGGTCTATCAGGGCCAGTTCGCGCAGGGAAAACCCAACGGCAAGGGCAAGATCACCTTCGCCGATGGCGGTACCTATGAAGGCGACTGGCTTGACGGCGAAATCTCGGGCGAGGGCGTGGCGCATTATGCCAACGGCACGCGCTATACCGGCAGCTTCCGCAACGCGCTGCATCACGGCACCGGCGTGATGGAGGGCACCGACGGCTACCGCTACGAGGGCGATTGGGTCAACGGCGTGAAGCAGGGCAAGGGCCGGATCACCTATCCCGACGGCGCGGTCTACGAGGGTGACATGCTGGCAGGCGCGCGCGCCGGTCAGGGGACGCTGACGATGGCCGACGGGCTGACCTATGAGGGCAGCTGGAAAGAGGGCCAGATGGACGGCGCGGGCCGCCTTGTGCAGGCCAATGGCGATGTCTTCGAAGGCACCATGGTCAACGGCAAGCGGCAGGGGCCGGGCAAGGTGACCTATACCAACGGCGACATCTACGAAGGCGGCTTCGTGCTGGACCGCCGCCACGGCAAGGGCGTCTTCCGCGGCACGGACGGCTATGTCTATGATGGCGACTGGTCCGAGGGCCGGATCGAGGGCGTCGGCACCGTCACCTATCCCGACGGTTCGGTCTATCAGGGGCAATTCGCGCAGGACGTGCCGCATGGCCGGGGCAAGATCACCTATCCCGACGGATCAAGCTATGAAGGCGGCTGGGTCTCGGGCGTGATCGAGGGCGAGGGCATGGCAACCTATGCCAACGGCCTTGTCTATGAAGGCGCGTTCCTGGCCGCGCGCAACCATGGCAAGGGCCGCATGACCTATCCCGACGGCTATGTCTACGAGGGCGACTGGGCCGACGGGCAGCGCCACGGACAGGGCCGCGCCACCTATGCCGACGGCACCGTCTACGAAGGCGGATTCCAGAACGGCCAGCGTGAAGGCCAGGGCCGGATCACCATGCCCGACGGCTTCGTCTATGAGGGCGGCTGGACCGATGGCGAGATCGACGGCGAGGGCGTGGCCACCTATGCCAATGGCGATGTCTATGAGGGCAGCTTCGTGCGCGGCAAACGGCAGGGCGCGGGCGTGATGCGCTACAAGACCGGCGAGGTCGCCTCGGGAACATGGTCGGACAACACGCTGCGCGAAACCTCGGCGGCTACGTCACCCCCCGCGCCTGCCCCCCCGCCGGCGGGTCCCGCCCCCGGGAGTCCTTCGCCCGCCCCCGCCGAGACCGGGCCGGAAGGCCCCGCCCCCGCGAATTGAGCCATAGCTGCGCGCCAGGGTCTTTCCCTTCCCGCTGCGGTTTTGGTCTTTTCTTTTCCGTTCGGGGGCCTATAGTCCGGTTCCATGACACGGACCCTGCATATCATCGCAGCCTTGGGCGCATCCCGCGCCCCGTCTCTCCGTGGTCTGCTTCTCCTTAGCTGCCTCTGAGCGTGCCCCCGGGTGCGACCGCTCAGAGGTGACCAGCGCCCACAGCCACAGCTGAGGACACAAGAGAGATTCCCATGACCAAGACCGACAAATCCCGCGTTCTGATCTTTGACACCACGTTGCGCGACGGCGAACAATCGCCCGGCGCCACCATGACCCATGACGAAAAGCTGGAAATCGCCCAGCTCCTGGACGAGATGGGCGTGGACATCATCGAGGCCGGCTTCCCCATCGCCTCGGAAGGTGATTTCGAGGCAGTCAGCGACATTGCGAAAAACGCCCGCAATGCGGTGATCTGCGGCCTCGCCCGCGCCAAGCCCGCCGATATCGACCGCTGCTGGGAAGCCGTGAAACACGCCCGCCGGCCGCGCATCCATACCTTCATCGGCACCTCGCCGCTGCACCGCGCGATCCCGAACCTGGACATGGACCAGATGGCGCAGGTCATCCATGACACGGTCAGCCAGGCGCGCAACCTGTGCGACAACGTGCAATGGTCGCCGATGGATGCAACGCGGACCGAGCATGACTATCTGTGCCGCGTCGTCGAGATCGCGATCAAGGCGGGCGCCACCACGATCAACATCCCCGACACGGTGGGCTATACCGCGCCCATGGAATCGGCCGCGCTGATCCGCATGCTGATCGAGCGCGTGCCCGGCGCGGACGAGATCGTCTTCGCCACCCACTGCCACAACGATCTGGGCATGGCCACGGCCAACGCTCTGGCCGCCGTGGAGGCGGGCGCGCGCCAGATCGAATGCACGATCAACGGCCTGGGCGAACGCGCGGGCAACACCGCGCTGGAAGAGGTGGTGATGGCGATGAAGGTCCGCCAGGACATCATGCCCTACCAGACCGGCATCGACACCACCAAAATCATGAACCTGTCGCGCCGCGTGGCGCAGGTTTCGGGCTTTCCGGTGCAGTTCAACAAGGCGATCGTGGGCAAGAACGCCTTCCTGCACGAAAGCGGCATCCATCAGGACGGCGTGCTGAAAAATGTCGAGACCTTCGAGATCATGAAGCCCGCCGATATCGGCATCACCGAAACCAACATCGCCATGGGCAAGCATTCGGGCCGCGCCGCGCTGCGCTCCAAGCTCAAGGAGCTGGGCTTCGAGATGGCCGAAAACCAGCTCAACGATGTCTTCGTGCGCTTCAAGGCGCTCGCCGACCGCAAGAAAGAGATCTATGACGAGGATCTTGTCGCGCTGATGGCCGATCAGGCCGCCAATACCGACAGCGATTACCTGCAGGTGAAATGGCTGCGCGTGATCTGCGGCTCGGAAGGGCAGTCGGCCGAGATCAAGCTGCTGGTCGACGGGGTCGAGCATTATGCCGACACTTCGGGCGACGGGCCGGTCGATGCCGCCTTCCGCGCGGTGCAGCAGATCTATCCGCATGACGCGCGGTTGCAGCTCTATCAGGTGCATGCCGTGACCGAAGGCACCGATGCGCAGGCCACCGTCAGCGTGCGGATGGAAGAGGACGGGCGGATCGTCACCGGCTCGGCCGCCGATACCGACACGATCCTGGCCAGCGTGAAGGCCTATGTCGGTGCGCTCAACCGGCTGCGCCTGCGCCGCGAGAAGACCGCGCCCGACGCGGACATGAAACAGGTCAGCTACAAGCTCTGATCCGGGGCAATGGCGACGCGGAAAGGGGGCCGGCGGCCCCCTTTTTTCATGCCTGCGGACATGGCCGATTCGGCCGCGCGCCTTGCCTGAACGCCATGCCCCCGGAATGCGGCGCTTTGCGCGCGGATTCGTGAGTTGTTCGATAAGTGACATTCAGTGCGTCAAGCTTCCCACTAATCACCATCTTTAATTGATAAATGAAACTTTACCCCCCTGCCCCAAGCGGAACGCCGCTGCCCATGCGGCGCCCCAAAGGGTTTCCCCTTCCAGATTTCGCGGGCTTTGCCTATATCGTGCAGGGATGAATGACGGGGCCCGCGCCAGCAGACCCCGGATCTTCCTGTAGCAGACATTCGGGGACGGTAATCAAATGGCGGGCTTTGGCGGTATCTTTTCGTCTGACATGGCGATCGACCTCGGAACGGCGAATACGCTGGTCTATGTGAAGGGACGCGGGATCATCCTGAACGAGCCTTCGGTCGTGGCCTATCACGTCAAGGACGGCAAGAAGCAGGTGCTGGCCGTGGGCGAGGATGCCAAGCTGATGCTGGGCCGGACGCCGGGCTCGATCGAGGCGATCCGCCCGATGCGCGACGGCGTCATCGCCGATTTCGACAGCGCCGAAGAGATGATCAAGCATTTCATCCGCAAGGTGCACAAGCGCACGACCTTCTCCAAGCCCAAGGTCATCGTCTGCGTGCCCCATGGCGCGACCCCGGTGGAAAAGCGCGCGATCCGGCAATCGGTCCTGTCGGCGGGGGCGCGCCGCGCGGGCCTGATCGCGGAACCGATCGCGGCCGCCATCGGCGCGGGCATGCCGATCACCGACCCCACCGGCAGCATGGTGGTGGATATCGGCGGCGGCACGACCGAGGTGGCGGTGCTGTCGCTTGGCGACATCGTCTATGCGCGCTCGGTCCGGGTGGGGGGCGACCGCATGGACGAGGCGATCATCTCTTACCTGCGCCGCAACCAGAACCTTCTGATCGGCGAATCCACCGCCGAGCGGATCAAGACCACCATCGGCACCGCGCGCATGCCCGATGACGGGCGCGGCGCCAGCCTTCTGGTACGCGGGCGCGACCTGCTGAACGGCGTGCCCAAGGAAACCGAGATCAATCAGGCGCAGGTTGCTGAAGCCCTTGCCGAACCCGTGCAGCAGATCTGCGATGCGGTGATGCAGGCGCTTGAAGCCACCCCCCCCGATCTGGCCGCCGATATCGTCGACCGCGGCGTCATGCTGACGGGCGGCGGCGCGCTTCTGGGCGAGCTGGACCTGAGCCTGCGCGAACAGACCGGACTTTCGATCTCCATCGCCGACCAGTCACTGAATTGTGTGGCCCTCGGGACGGGCAAGGCGCTGGAATATGAAAAGCAACTCCGGCATGTGATCGACTACGACAGCTGAGCGCCGCACCGGCGCCTGACGCGAGGACGCCTTGGCCAGAGATCGCGACGATCAGGATTATGCAGGACCGCTGCGCCGCATCCTTGTGACGGTGCTGGTTCTGCTGCTGGCCACCACCTTTGTGGTCTGGCGCATCGACAGCCCGCGGGTCGAGCGGCTGCGCGCGGCCTTCATCGACCGTTTCGTGCCCACCTTCGACTGGGCCATGGTGCCGGTGACGCATTTCCTTGGCATGGTCGAGGGGTTCCAGTCCTACGCCCGCATCTATCAGCAGAACCAGGAATTGCGGCGCGAGTTGCAGCAGATGAAGTCCTGGAAGGAAGCCGCGGTCCAGCTTGAGCAGCAGAACGCCAAGCTGCTGGCGCAGAACCAGGTGCGGCTCGACCCCAAGCTGACCTCGGTCTCGGGCGTCGTTCTGGCCGATAGCGGAAGCCCGTTCCGCCAGTCGGTGCTGCTGAATGTCGGGTCGCGCGACGGGATCGTGGATGGCTGGGCGACGATGGACGGGCTGGGCCTTGTCGGGCGGATCTCGGGCGTGGGGCGCACCACCAGCCGCGTGATCCTGCTGACCGACCCCTCCAGCCGCATCCCCGTCACGATCCAGCCGTCGGGACAGCGCGCCATCCTTGCGGGCGACAATACCGCGCTGCCGCTGATCGACTTTCTCGAAAGCCCCGAACAGGTGCGGCCGGGCGACCGGGTCATCAGTTCGGGCGATGGCGGGGTGTTTCCCGCCGGGCTTCTGGTGGGGCAGTTGCTTCAGGGCCAGGACAAGCGCCTGCGCGTGCGCCTGTCGGCCGATTACGAGCGGCTGGATTTCCTGCGCGTGCTGCGCTCTCACCCGGCCGAGCAGTTGCATGACGCAGGCCCGCTGATCCCGCCCGCCACGCTGCCCGACTCCGACCTGACCGCCGAGACCGCCCAGGAGGGCGAGGGCGATGGTTGATCCGCTGACCACCCGCCGCATCCTGCACCGCGCGCTGTTCGCCGGCATCGCCGCGGTGATCCTGTTCTTGCACCTTCTGCCGCTGTCCTCCGGTGCGGGCGGCATTCCGGGGCCGGACCTTATGCTGGCCCTGACGCTTGCATGGGTGCTGCGCCGGCCCGACTATGTGCCCGCGCTTCTGATCGTCGCGGTCTTCCTGCTGGAGGATCTGATGTATATGCGCCCGCCGGGGCTCTGGCCGCTGATCGTTCTGCTGGGGACCGAGCTTCTGCGCGCCCGCGAACAGGGCCTGCGGGACCTGCCGCATGTGCTTGAACTGGCGGTGGTCGGCGGGCTCATGGTGGCGATGCTGATTGCCCGGCGGCTGGTTCTGGCGCTGGTCATGATCGAGCAGCCGCCCCTGGGGATGGAGCTTTTGCGCCTTCTGGTGACGCTGGCGGCCTATCCGCTGGTGGTCGTGGCCTCGCGCCTGGCGCTTGGCCTGCGCCGCGCGGCACCGGGCGAGGTGGATGCATTGGGGCACCGGCTATGAGACGCTCGCCCAAGGACACGCAGGAAAGCGCCCGCATGATTACTCGCCGCGGGCTGATGCTGGGCGGGGCGCAGGCGGCGATGGTGGCAGTGCTCGGCACGCGTATGCACACCATGCAGGTCGAGCGCGCCAATCAGTTCCGCCTTCTGGCCGAGGGCAACTCGGTCAAGATCCGGCTGATCCCCCCTGCGCGCGGGCTGGTGCATGACCGCAACGGCGTGCTTCTGGCCGGAAACGAGCAGAATTACCGCGTGACCATCACGCGCGAGGATGCGGGCGATGTCGAACAGGTTCTGTCCGACCTGCGCCGTCTGATCCCCATCGGCGAGGCCGAAACCGAAGAGCTGCTGGCCGAATTTCGCCGCCGCGCGCCCACCACCCCCGTCACCGTGGCCGACCGGCTGAGCTGGGAAGAGTTCTCGCGCGTTGCGGTCAACGCCCCTGCCCTGCCCGGCGTGACGCCCGATGTGGGGCTGTCGCGCCTCTATCCGCGCGCGCAGGATTTCGCGCATATCCTTGGCTATGTCGGCCCGGTTTCGGATTATGACCTGAGCCAGATAGAGAATCCCGATCCGCTGCTCAACATCCCCAAGTTCCAGCTTGGCAAGCTGGGGGTCGAGGCGAAGCTGGAAGACCGGCTGCGCGGCCGCGCCGGGCAACGCCGGGTCGAGGTGAACTCGGCCGGGCGCGAGATGCGCGAGCTGGGCCGGCGCGAGGGCGCGCCCGGCGTCAACCTGCAACTGACCGTCGATTACCGCGTGCAGAACTACGCTCTTGCCCGGCTGGGTGAGGAAAGCGCCGCCGCCGTAGTGATGGATGTGCAGAACGGCGATCTGATCGCCATCAGCTCGGCGCCGTCCTTCGACCCCAACCTGTTCGTGCGCGGCATCTCGAGCGCGGATTACCGCACGCTGACCGAAGACGACCACCGCCCGCTGGCCGACAAGACGGTGCAGGGCGTCTATCCCCCCGGTTCGACCTACAAGATGGTCACCGCGCTTGCCGCGCTGGAGGCCGGCGTCATCACCCCCGAGGAAACCGTCTATTGCCCCGGCCACCTTGAGGTCGGCGGGCGCAGATTCCATTGCTGGAAACGCGCAGGCCACGGCCGCATGAACCTGATCCAGAGCCTCGAGCAATCCTGCGACGTGTTCTTCTACGACATCGCGCAGCGTGTCGGGATCGACCGGATCTCGGCGATGGCGCAGCGCCTTGGCCTGGGCGTGCGCCACGATCTGCCAATGTCCGCCGTGGCCGAAGGACTCGCCCCGACCAAGGCCTGGAAATCCGAGCGTTACGGAAAGGACTGGCTGATCGGTGATACGATCAACGCCTCGATCGGACAGGGTTTCGTGCTATCCTCGCCGCTGCATCTTGCGGTGATGGCGGCGCGTATCGCCTCGGGCAAGGCGGTGGTGCCGCGGCTGATCCATTCGATCGACGGGGTCGAGGTGCCGGTGCCGCAGGCCGCGGATCTGGGCCTTGATCCGGCCTGGCTTGGCAATGTGCGCAAGGGGATGGACGCTGTCGTCAATTCCCGCCGCGGCACGGCAAAAAGTTCGCGCATCGTCGCCGCGGAATGGACCATGGCAGGCAAGACCGGCACCAGCCAGGTGCGCAACATCACCGCCGCCGAGCGTGCACGCGGCGTCATCTCCAACGACCAGCTGCCCTGGAACCGGCGCGACCATGGCCTGTTCGTGGCCTACGCCCCGGTCGACAATCCACGCTATGCGGTCAGCGTCGTGGTCGAGCATGGCGGCGGCGGCTCGACCGCGGCCGCGCCGGTCGCGCGCGACATCCTTCTGTTCGCACTGAACGGGGGTGTGCCGCCACTGACCGCCTATCCCGAAAGCCAGCGCGGGCGGATCCGTTCGATGCAGGAAAGCCTCGATCTGGTCGATCCCGAGACCGTCGGCGACGGAAAGACCCGCGCATGAGCTATCTCGAGTCCAACCTCAAGACGGTTCCCACCGGTTTTCGTAAGGTGCTTTACCTGAACTGGCCGTTGGTGATCCTGCTGACGGCGGTGGCCTGCACCGGGTTCCTGATGCTGTATTCGGTGGCCGGCGGACGCATCGAGACATGGGCCGAGCCGCAGATGAAGCGCTTCGGCTTCGGCATGGCGGCCATGTTCATCGTGGCCTTCGTGCCGATCTGGTTCTGGCGCAACATTTCCGCCCTTGCCTATATCGTCTCGCTTCTGCTGCTGATCGCGGTCGAGCTGTTCGGCTCGATCGGGATGGGGGCGCAGCGCTGGATCGAGCTTGGCCCCCTGCGCCTGCAACCCTCGGAGCTGATGAAGATCGCGCTCGTGATGCTGCTTGCGGCCTATTACGACTGGCTCGATGTCTCGAAGGTGTCACGCCCGCTTTGGGTCGCTATCCCGGTTGCGCTGATCCTTCTGCCCACGGCCCTCGTGCTCAAGCAGCCCGATCTCGGCACCGCGATCCTGCTGCTGGCCGGGGGCGGGCTGGTGATGTTCTGCGCGGGCGTCAGCCTTTGGTATTTCGGCACCGTGATGGCGGCCGGGGTGGGGCTGGTTTTCGCCGTGCTCGAAAGCCGGGGCACCAGCTGGCAATTGATCAAGGACTACCAGTTCCGCCGCATCGACACGTTTCTCGACCCGTCCTCGGACCCACTTGGCGCGGGTTACAACATCACCCAGGCGCAGATCGCGCTTGGCTCCGGCGGCTGGTCGGGGCGCGGCTTCATGCAGGGCACCCAGTCACGGCTGAACTTCCTGCCCGAAAAGCACACCGATTTCATCTTCACCACGCTGGCCGAGGAGTTCGGCTTTCTCGGGGCGATCGCGCTTTTGCTGATCTATGCCGGGATCATCGCTTTCTGCATCCATTCAGCACTCAGCAACAAGGACCGCTTCGCCGCCCTGCTGACGCTTGGCATTGCGGGCACGTTCTTCTTTTTCTTCGCGGTGAATATGGCGATGGTAACGGGGCTGATGCCCGTGGTGGGCGTGCCGCTCCCCCTTGTATCTTATGGCGGAACGGCGATGATGATCCTGCTGATGGCCTTCGGGCTTGTGCAAAGCGCCCATATCCACCGCCCGAGGTAACATGCCCACCGTCCTTTTCGCCGCGCCCGAACGGCTTTGGCCGAGCTATGAACCGGCCCTTGCCGCAGCCTTCGCCGAAGCGGGGCTTTCGGTCACGATGGCCGGCCCCCGAACCGCCCCCGCAGAGGTCGACTATCTGATCTATGCCCCCAACGGCCCGGTTTCCGATTTCACCCCCTTCACCCGCGCCCGCGCCGTCCTGAGCCTTTGGGCGGGGGTCGAGCGGATCGTGGGCAACGCCACCCTGACCCAGCCGCTGTGCCGCATGGTCGATGCCGGCCTGCGCGAGGGCATGGTGGAATGGGTCACCGGCCATGTGCTGCGCAGCCATCTCGGGATCGACCGCTGGCTGGGGGCGCAGGACGGCATCTGGCGCAACGGAGAAACCCCACCCCTCGCGCGCGATCGGCAAGTCGTCGTTCTGGGGCTGGGCGAGCTGGGCGCGGCCTGCGCGGCCATGCTCGGCACGCTCAATTTCCGCGTGACCGGCTGGAGCCGCAGCCCGAAATCGCTGGCCGGGATCGACTGCCTGTCCGGCCCCGAGGGGCTGAAGGCCGCCCTGGCGCGCGCCGAGATCCTTGTCACCGTCCTGCCCCACACGCCCGAAACCGAGAACGTGATCGACGCGGCCGCCCTTGCCCGGATGCCGCGCGGGGCGGTGATCCTGAACCCCGGCCGGGGCACGCTGATCGACGATGCGGCCCTGCTGGAGGCGCTTGAGACCGGCCATGTGGCGCAGGCCACGCTCGATGTGTTCCGCACCGAGCCGCTGCCCCCCGATCATCCCTATTGGGCCCATCCGCGCGTGACCGTCACGCCGCATATCGCGGCGGATACGCGCCCGGCCTCGGCCGCGCGCATCATCGCCGAGAATATCCGCCGCGGCGAAGCCGGGGAGCCGTTCCTTTATCTCGTGGATCGCGGGCGGGGCTATTAGCGCAGGATCGGCGGCCGCGCCGGGTCCATCCCCGGCGCGGTCGCGCGCAGTTCCTGCACCTCTTGCTGTTCCGGCTCGGGCAGGGCCAGCACCAGCGCCTTTTCCAGCAGGGCCCGCGCGGCGGGATCTTCAGTCGACAGGAAGGTCACGTCGATCTCTCCGGCCTCGAGCCCGGAAAAGGCCAGTGCCTCGGACATGGCCTTGGCGATGCCGGGCTGCGCGGCCTCGGGCGCGCCCAGAAAGGCCAGCACATGGCCGCGTCGCTTGTCCTCATAGGTGACGCCGCCCAGAAGCGCATGGCTTGCCAGGCCCGCAAGCTGCGCGAACTTGGCCTCGAAGGCGGGCAGAAGCGCGCCCAGGATCGCCGGCGGCAGGGCCGGTTCGTGAAACGCCACCGGGCGGCCCGCCGCGGCCTGCGGCGCATGGCTGAGCGTATCGGCCAGCCATTCCAGCGCCTCGGGCGGCAAGAGCATGGCCGAGGGCGCAACCCCCAGGTTGATGCCAAGCCCGATCCCCTCACCGGCAAGGTTCTGCGCGATCACCCGGCCCGGCAGCGCGGCATACGGCACCGGGCCGTCGCAGAAGGCGGCCAGACGCTCTTCCAGATCGAAGGCAAGGACGAAATCGCCCTCATCCGTGCTGAAAAGCTGCGGGGTGATATCCGCGCCCTCGGGTTCCGCCTCCAAGAGGACGAACAGCTCGGCATCGGCCAGCCGGTCATAGACGGCAAGGCGCAGCCGCTCATCCTCGGGGGCGGCTTCCATCGCGGCATGGGCGCGGTCATAGGGGGTCATCGCAGTACCTCTTGCACACGGGCGCGAAGGGCGGGGATCAGCTCGGCCTCGAACCACGGATTGCGTTTCAGCCAACCCGTATTGCGCCAGGACGGATGGGGCAAGGGAAAGACGTGCGGCGCGTGCGCGCGCCATGCGGCAACCGTCTGCGTCACGTTGCGCGTGCCCAAGTGCCAGCGTTGCGCCGCCCCGCCCACCAGAAGCGTCAGATCGACCGGGCCAAGCGCCTTCAGAACCGGGGCGCGCCATGTCTGCGCGCACACGGGCGGGGGCGGCAGGTCGGCCCCGCGCGCATCATAGCCGGGAAAGCAGAAGGCCATGGGGATGATGGCCACGCGCGCGCGGTCATAGAACGCCTCGGCCCCGATCCCCATCCAGTCGCGCAGCCGGTCCCCCGACGGATCGCTGAACGGCCGCCCCGAGGCATGCACCCGCGCACCCGGCGCCTGCCCGGCCACCAGAAGCCGCGCGCCGGGCCGGAACCACACCACCGGGCGCGGTTCATGCGCCGTCGCGGTCGCGGCAAAGCGCGCGGCACACAGCCGGCACGCTCGGATCGTTTCGCTCAGGGCCGGTTCCGGCATCGCTGTTCCGTTTCCTTGCGCCGATGCCGCACATGTTTGCTGTGTGCAAACCCCGCCACATCGGACATAATGGCGCCAAAACCGGCACCGCGGTGGGTCTTGTTAACCTGTCCGGCCCAGACTGCGCAAACCGGACCGAGGCAGAGACGGCGGGGCGAATGCTCGAATTCGACAATGTCAGCAAGTCCTTCTGGACGGGCCAGCAGCGCAAGGTGATCCTTGACCGCGCCTCCTTTCGGGTAGAGCTGGGAAATTCGCTTGGCATCCTTGCCCCGAACGGCACCGGCAAGACCACGATCATCAACATGATGGCCGGGCTGGAAAAACCCGACGAGGGGGAAATCCGCAAGACCTGCCGGGTGTCCTTTCCGCTGGGATTCATGGGCGGCGTCGTCACCAAGCACACCGCGCGCGAGAATGCGCGCTACATCGCGCGGCTCTACGGGCTTGATCCCGATTACCTCGAGGCGTTCTGCCGCTGGCTTTGCGGGCTTGGCGAATATTTCGACATGCCGGTGGGCACTTACAGTTCGGGCATGCGCGCGCGGTTCACCTTCTCGCTGATGCTGGCGCTGGAATTCGACATCTACCTGATCGACGAGGGGATGCCCAACAGCACCGATGTCGAGTTCAACCGCAAGGCCGGCACGATCCTGCGCGACCGGCTGCGCGACGCGACCGTGGTCGTGGTGTCGCACCAGCCCGCGACGCTTGAGAAATTCTGCCGTTCGGCTGCCGTTCTACACGACGGTCATCTATATATGTTCGACACCCTGGAAGAAGCGAAGCGTCTTTATGACTACCAGACCAAAGGTTAGGAAGTTCCGCACCAAGCCCGGCCTGCCCGAGGCGCCCGCCGCCGCCCCGGCCGATCCCATGGGCGAGGTCGGGCAGCTGTTCGGGCCGCAGGATGACGGGTTCGGCCCCGGCCGCTTCGAGACCGCGCGCGGCACATCCGACCCCGCGCCCGACACCACCGACATCGCCGAAGAGATCACCCGCATCCGCGCCGAGGGGCTGACCGGGCGGCAGTTGCGCCTGGCCCGCCGGGTGGCGCAGAAACACGGGATCGAGGCCTCATCGGATTATGAGGCGGTGCGCCTTCTGCGCCGCAAGGGCATCGACCCGTTCGACCGCAACCAGGTGCTCAAGGTCGTGCAATCGGAAACCGGGGCCGTGGCGCAGGCCCGCGCCGCCGAAGCGGCCGAGGCCGAAGGCAAGCGCGTCCAGTTGCCCGCAGCACCCCGCAGTGGCACCGGCCTGCCCGGCCCCAGCCTTCTGGACGAAGACACCCGCGCGCGCGAGATCATGCGCCTGCAACGCGACATCGCGCGGCGCCGGCGGCAAAAGCCTGCCATGCTGTTCGCGCGGCTGGCCTTCTTCGTGTTCCTGCCGACCTTCCTTGCGGGATGGTATTACTATGTCATCGCCACGCCGCTTTACGCCACCAAGACCGAATTCGTGATCCAGAAGGCCGACAGCATGGGCGGCGCGGGCGGCCTTGGCGGGCTTTTCTCGGGCACGCAGCTTGCGACCAGCCAGGATTCGATCACCGTGCAAAGCTATCTGCAATCGCGCGATGCGATGCTGCGGCTGGACGGGGATCACGGCTTCAAGGCGCATTTCTCGCAGGATTTCATCGACCCGTTGCAGCGGCTTCCCGAAAACGCCAGCAACGAAAAGGCCTTCAAGCTTTACAACCGCAACGTCAAGATCGGCTATGACCCCTCCGAAGGCCTGGTGAAGATGGAGGTGATCGCCGCCGATCCCGACGTGTCGCGCAGCTTCTCCGAAGCCCTGATCGGCTATGCCGAAGAGCAGGTCGACCAGCTCACCCACCGGCTGCGCGAAGACCAGATGAAGGGCGCGCGCGAAAGCTATGCCGAGGCCGAGCAGAACGTGCTCAACGCGCAGAACCGCGTGCTTGAACTTCAGGAACAGCTTGGGATCCTGGACCCGATCACCGAATCCAACGTGGTGATGAGCCAGGTGTCCGCGCTTGAGACCCAGTTGCAGGAAAAACGCCTGCAACTGCAACAGCTTCTCGACAATGCCCGCCCGAACGCGGCACGCGTCGAGGGCGTGCGCGGCGATATCGCGCGGATGGAAAGCATGGTGGCCGACCTGCGCGCCTCATTGACCCAGGCCAACGGGGCGAATGCCTCGCTTGCGGCGGTGACGGGGCAGTTGCGGATCGCCGAGGCCGACCTTGAAACCCGGCAACTGATGCTGTCTTCGTCCGTGCAACAGCTTGAGAACGCGCGGATCGAGGCCAACAAGCAGGTCCGCTACCTCGAGATGGGCGTGCGCCCCGTGGCCCCGGACGAGCCGACCTATCCACGCGCTTTTGAAAGCACGCTACTGGCCTTCCTGATCTTTTCGGGTATTTACCTGATGCTTTCATTGACCGTCTCGATCCTGCGCGAGCAGGTGTCGAGCTGAGGACCGGAGAAGCCGATGAAGGATGTGCAGATCGGCGGGCTGACCGTCGGCAACGACCGCCCGCTGACCGTGATCGCGGGCCCCTGCCAGCTGGAAAGCGAGGGGCACGCCCTGATGATCGCCGAGGCGATGGCCGCGGCCTGCGCCGATGCCGGGGCGCAGTTCATCTTCAAGGCCAGCTATGACAAGGCCAACCGCACCTCGCTTTCGGGCAAGCGCGGGATGGGGATCGAGGCCGGGCTGAAGGTGCTTGAGACGGTGCGCGCCCGCATCGGCTGCCCCGTCCTGACCGATATTCACGACATCGAGCAGGCGCGCCTTGCCGGGACGGTGGCCGATGTGATCCAGATCCCCGCCTTCCTGTGCCGCCAGACCGATCTTCTGCTGGCCGCGGGCGAAACCGGCGCGGTGGTGAACATCAAGAAGGGCCAGTTCCTTGCCCCATGGGACATGCCGAATGTCCTCGCCAAGGTCGAGGCCACGGGCAACCAGCGCATCCTGCTGACCGAGCGGGGCACCTCGTTCGGCTACAACACCCTTGTCGCGGATATGCGCGCCCTGCCCACGATGGCGCGCACCGGCTATCCGGTGATCATGGACGCCACCCATTCGGTGCAGCAGCCCGGCGGGCTTGGCGGGGCATCGGGCGGGCAGCGCGAATTCGCCCCGGTCATGGCGCGCGCCGCCGTCAGCCTGGGCATCGCGGGCGTGTTCATCGAAACCCATGAGGCGCCCGATATCGCGCCCTCGGACGGGCCGAACATGATCCCGCTGGCGCAGATGCCGGCCCTTGTGGCCTCGCTCATGGCGTTCGACGCCCTTGCCAAGGCCGATCCGATCCGGCTGTGAATGGGGCGGCCGGCCGTTCAGGCCACCTGCCCCGCGGCCCAACCCGACGACCATGCCCACTGGAAGTTGTAGCCCCCCAGCCAGCCGGTCACGTCCACCACCTCGCCCACGAAGAACAGGCCCGGATGGGCGCGGGCCTGCATGGTCCGCGCGTCCAGCCCGTCGGTGGCCACGCCACCAAGCGTGACCTCGGCCGTGCGGTAACCCTCGGACCCGACGGGGCGGATCTGCCAGCCATGCACCTGTTCAGCCAGCCGCCCAAGCGCCCGGTTCCCCTGATCGGCCAGCCGCCCCGAAAGCCCCGCCTGCGCCACCACGAAGGCGGCAAGCCGGTCCGGCATCAGCCGCGCAAGCGCGTTGTGCAGCGCAAGCCGCCCGCCCCCGGCCCGCATCGCAGCAAGCTCGGCCCCGATGTCGCGCCCCGCCATCAGGTCGATCGTGATCGCGTCGCCCTCGCGCCAATAGGACGAGATTTGCAGGATCGCGGGCCCCGACAGGCCGCGATGCGTGAACAGCAGCGCCTCGTCGAACGCGGTGCGGCCATGGCGCACCCGCGCAGGCGTGCTGACGCCCGCCAAGGGCGCGGTCAGGGCCAGGTCCTGCGCCGCGAAGGTCAGCGGCACAAGGGCCGGGCGCGTCCCGGTCACGCGTAGCCCGAAATCCTCTGCGATGCGATAGCCAAGGCCCGAGGCCCCCATCTTCGGGATCGACTTGCCCCCCGCGGCCACGATCACCGCCTCCGAGGCGATCGGCCCGGCGCTGGTGCGGGTGACAAAACCCTGCCCCGCGCGCGCAACCTCTTCGATCCCGGTCGACAGGCGCAGCACGCCACCGGACGCGCGCAGATCGTCGGTCAGCATCGTGATGATCTGCGTGGCCTTGCCATCGCAGAACAACTGGCCAAGCGTCTTTTCGTGCCAGGCGATCCGCGCGCGATCCACCCGCGCGATGAAATCCTCCGGCGTGAAGCGCGACAATGCGGAAAGCGCGAAGCGCGGGTTTTCCGACAGGAACCTGTCGCGCGCGTTCTGCCGGGTCAGGTCGCGGTTGGTGAAGTTGCACCGCCCGCCGCCCGAAATCCGGATCTTTTCTCCCGGCGCGGCGGCATGATCCAGCACCATGACACGCCGTCCGCGCCGCGCCGCCTCGGCCCCCGAGAACAAACCGGCAACCCCGGCCCCAAGCACCAGCACAACGCATCGCCCCCCCGGCCCCCCCCACCCGCCCGCCCCCCCCCCCCCAACCCACCACCCCCTCGCATCGCCCCATGCCCCCCGCCATATCCTGCGCGCAGATCACCGGCAATCGCATTTGCCTCTTTTTCCTCTTGCGGCGCCACCGCAGCTTGGCTAAACACCCCCCCACGTTGGGGCGTAGCCAAGTGGTAAGGCACCGGTTTTTGGTACCGCGCACCGTAGGTTCGAATCCTACCGCCCCAGCCATCCTTTCCACGCAGATCGACGACGATCCGGGCCATGGGTTTGATGGATGCAAGCGTCCAGCAATGCCCCGCAGAATGCTCCCGCGCCGGTCTCACCCACCTCAGAACGTCAAGCAGGTTATTGTCGTCGTCAGTACCGCGTCCCGATTCCTAGAATATCCGGCCAAATGTGGAGAAGGGCGGCAAGACCGAGATCAGTTGTCGGTCACACGAGACGGCAAAGGCTGAAATGCAATCGCTCCGGCCTTGTCTACTTTTCCTTCTTCCAAGGGACGGAGACCGCGCATTCAAAGAATCCGTCCACACAAAAGCGGGCGCGTTCCTGCCCTTTTTCAGAAGCCACGCTCCCTAGAGAAGCGCGATGACCGGAAACCAAAGCAGCGGGAGATTGCGCCCGCGCGGGTGCCTGAACCTGATCCGCCGCCATCCGACCAGCCATGTGACGACGGCGGCCAGCAGGATCCCGGCAGGAAGCACCTGCCAGACCAGACTGCTGGGCAGCAGCTCTGGTCGCGGCTGCGGGCTCGGGTGGAACGCCTTCGCTTCGAAGATCATGACCCACGCAACCAGCACGATGAACAGTCCTGGCGAGGAGATCTTCGACCGTCAGGGGCCTTTGGTCAGGCGCACGCGTGCCACCGACAGCTACAGCAGAATCCCAGGCGCGGAACGGTCACAAGCCCTGTTCGCGGCGATAGGCATCGACCGCCTTGCTTGCGCGGATGGATTGCTCTGCTGTGCAACTGGACCCGGCGGTGATCAAGCTGCCCACAGGCGCAAACAGAAGGGTACAGCCGGTGTCGAAACGGATCTCGAACTCTCCGCTATCCCGACGCACCAGTTCCGGCGGAGCCCCGGCAGCGCCGCCGGGAGTGGCGGGGGCAGCGCCTTCACGCAGGTATCGTCCATTTACCCATCCGCGCAGGCTGCCTGCAGCATTCTCGATTTGGCACCAGCGCGAGCTGTCGGCACGCCGGCATCCGAGGTTGCGCAACTCGGCGCCGTTGGACACGGTTCCTACGACATCGTATCCGGTCCCCGGCCCGGACCGCACGTTCAGGCTGTCCTGCGGAGGTAGATCACCGACGACGTACCAGTCCGGACCTCCTGAAAGGCCGTCTGCGAATTCGTCAGCGGGCACGGCTGCGCCATCGGTGATCGAGATCTCGAGACTGTAGCGCGCTGATTCCTCGCGGCGGGCGGCATTGCGCATCAGGAACACCTGGATGCGATAGCGCCCGCTCACAGGCAGTTGCCCGGAGAAATGGTCACCGGAGCTTGCGCCAACAAACATCGCGGCATCCGCTCCCGGAGCCCAGACGTTGAAGTAGTTCGACAGGTTGGACGTGTTCAGCATGACCTGCATGGTCTGACCGGCACCGGCTTGAAGATAATAGTCCACCGCTGCGTAACCGGTAATCTCGCCCTTATAGGTCGCACCCGTCTTCCCTGGCGCGAAACGCACTTCGACGCTGCTGGTGTTCTGGGCTGCGACCGGCCCCGCAAGCGCCACCATCAGGCCAAGAGCAAGTTCGCGCATTGATCGTGCCATCATCGTCATGTCCTCCGTCAATTGGGGGTCATTCGCCCAGTTCCCGCAACAGCGCAGCCACCGCCGCCTCGAGCTGGGGATCGCTACCGCGCAGCATCGCATCCGGCGGCGTATGGACAACCTCGTCCGGGACAACCTCACGGTTCTCGAAGAAATCTCCCTCGATCGTCCGGAAGCCCAGCTGCGGCCCCCCGAGGACGACCCGCGTGTCAAGCTGGTCGGGGCGCAGCACCGCCGTCCCGGTGCCCGGCACGCGGTCGCCGACCGCAGGACCGATACCCTCACGGATGTAGTAGTAGGGGAAGACCGAGGCGTCCGAGTAATTCCAGCTGTTCATCAGAAGCGCGCTCGGCTTGGCCCAGCGGAGATATGGGGTTGGCCCAAGGTCCACGCCATTCCGGGTCACCAGACCCGAATGGCGGGTGCCGGTAAGGAAGGCGCTCAGCTGGTCATGAAGGTTGCCGCCCAGATTGAAACGTGTGTCGATGATGGCGCCTTCCCGGTCACGGTCGCGCCCCATCAGGTCGGAATAGACCTGCCGGTATGAATCGTCCATCATGTGGCGAACATGGGTATAGCCGAGCCGCCCGCTAGACAGCTTTAGCACCATGGCACGTCGCTGCTCGACCCAGGCAAGGTAAGCCAGCTCACCGTCACTGCCGGGAGCGGCCGCGCGCAGGGTGACTTCACGGACGGCGCTACCATCCGCCGGAGCAACGGTGAGGCGCAGCTTGCGTCCGGCCTGGCGGTTGAGAAGCGGGTAGATGTCACGACCCGGGTCGATCTCCACACCGTCAACCGCAAGGATCACGGCACCCGTGTCGAGCGGATCGCCCGCCAGAGCCGCGGGACCGCCCGGCAGCGCGGCGGCGACCTTCACCCCCGCGCCTTCATGGGCCGTATCATAGTAGATCCCGATCTCCGCCGTGCTGTCCCAGCCCGGGTTCTCCTGAACGAAGCGCGCCGTCATGTGAGAAGCGTTCAACTCACCCTGGAATTCGTTCATCAGGGTGACGAAATCTTCCCAGTGGGTGATGTGCGGCAGATATCTTGCATAGGCGTCCCGCATCGCGGCCCAGTCGACGCCATGCAGGTTCGGATCGTAGAATTTCGACTGCACGAAACGCCAATGGTGCTCGAAGATGTAGCGCATCTCGGCGGCCGGATCGAAGTCGGCCTTCAATGAAAACGGCGCGGAGGATGTAGCCCCGCTGGCAACCTGAACGGTCTCGATGGCACCGGCCTTGACGAGGTAGACGGTAGAGGCTTCCCTGTCGGCGATGATCTGTTCGATGCCGGTTGCGGGCTTGGCAAAGACCTGTCGGGCCCTGCCCGTGGCAAGGTCGATCAGCTCGGCCTCGACCATGCCGGAGCCCGGCTGGAAGATGACCAGCAGCAGCCCACTGTTATCGGCGGTCATCCGTATCAGAACCGGCAGGACAGGAGAGCCCGTGACGCGGGAGGTGCGATATGGCACGCCGTCAAAATCCAGGACTGCCGCCTCGTCGGATGTCGCCGTCTCCCCCAGGTCGCGGGCGAGATATCCGTCCGCCGTGAGCCAGGTCGCCATGATGTCGACCATCGCGCCTTCGGAGGACAGGTTCCTCTGGGAAAACCGGTCGCTCGCCCAGAAGACTACGCTGCCATCCGGGCTGAACCCAGCCTTGTCGTCACCGAAACCGCTGTCACTCAGGTTTTGGCGGCGGTGAGCGCCCATCGTCTCGATCATCTCGATCTCGGTATTGGTCGAGATGAAGCCGGTCGTGGTCAGGATGTGGCGGCCGTCCGGCGCCCATTCGAAATCGAACTGATCGACGTTGTAAAAGTAGCTCGCACTATCGGGGAGGATCTCGGTGCTCCTCCCGGTGTCGAGGTCGAAGATACGGATCGCGTTGCGGTCGTCCCGGTAGGCAATGCGCCGACCATCGGGTGCATAGGCCGGTTGCAGGGCGTCGCTTTGCGTGTCTATCACGCGCCGTTCCGACAACGTCGCCGCCGTCATGAAGCCCTTGTCGTCGGCACCCAGTTCGGTCTCGTAGATATCCCAGTCACCGTCGCGCTCGGCGGCATAGAGCAGCCGCCTGCCATCCGGGGCGTAGCTCACGGAATGTTCCGCCTGCGGCGTGTCGGTGATGCGGCGGACCTCGCCTGTTTCGGGTGAGGCGACGAACACCTCCCCGCGCGCGACCAACGCGATCTCTGCTCTGTCGGGCGACACGACTGCCTCGGAAACCTGGCCCGCAAGATCGCTGAAGACCTCGCCGGTATAGAGCGTGCCCTGACGGATATTGACCGGCACCTGCACCGGCTCTTTCGCGCCGGGATCCAGCCGCCAGAGCTGCGTGTCCCAAGTGTAGACCAGCGTGCCGTCATCCGCGACCGATGCGAAGCGCACCGGCAGGGTGTCGTGCGTCGTCACTTGTTCCGGCGGCCCGCCATCCAGCGGCATGCGCCAGACGTTGAAGGTTTGCGGCTTGGCGTCAACGTCCTTGACCCCGGCTTGTGGCATCTCGGTGGTCCAGTAAAGGCTCTGCCCATCCGGTGCGAAGGCTGGGCTTCGGTCGACGCCGCGATAGCTTGTCAGCTTCTCGTGGTTGCCGCTCTCGAAATCATAAAGCCAGATATCCGGAGTGCTGTCCGAGATCTCGCCCTTGCGCCAGAATTTCTCGACCGTTTTGCGATCGACATAGGCCAATTTACGACCGTCCGAGCTCAGGTCGGCTTGGGGCATCGGCAGGGGCAGCATGATCCTTTCCCTCCCGCCGGTCACGGGCACCTTCATCAGCACGCCGATCGGCTGACCGAGCCCGTCTAGGTAATCTGCCTCGACCGTGCCGAGCCGCGCGGCACTGAACAACACCTCATCGCCGTCGGCAGAGAAGGCCAGCGGCGCTCGGGGCCCGAGTGATGGGTCAACCGCGTGATCTCGCCACCGTCGACGGGCATCACGAAGACATCGGAGATATTGAAGCGGTCCGAGGCGAAGGCGATCCGGCGGCTGTCGGGGGACCAAACCGGCGCCGTGCTGCGGAACTGGCGCTCGGTCAGGGGGATGGCGTCGCCGCCGTCACTCGGAACGATCCATATCTGCCCGCGATAGGTAAAGGCGATGGTATTCCCGTCCGGCGATACCTGAGCGTCGCGCACCCAGTAGGGGGCGGCCACATCGGCCCGGCCCATGATGGGAGCGCAGACGAATGCCACAGTCGAGATGCCGAGAACGAAATCACAAAGCCTCATTGAGCTACCAAAATTGTGCGCCGTTCTCGTCAAGAGTAGCAAGACCTCACAATTGAGTCACCAAGTCATCCCATCTGTTGAGTATCGAAAGAGAAGTCCCGCCCAAGGGCCGGCGCCGAGCGGAGCATAGAAGTTTCCCTTGGCTGCCTTCGTCAGGATCAGCTTGTCCGGCATCAAGTCCGAGACGGCATTCCTGGGGCGCTCGCGCCCCTTCTGCGGCCGTTTGAGTTCCCCCAAACAGTCGGTTCCCATCCCGCCATACTGCTTGCGCCAGCGGTCGTAGGACTGCACGATGATAGGCACTTCGCGGATCGTATCAATCCGCCTGATCTCTTGACCGACAAGCATCTCAACCTGCCGCAGTTTCACGAAAATTTCTCCGGGTTTGTGCCGTTTCGTTCCTACTCTGATCCTCCGTTTTCCTTAGCATAACGACGGACCACTTCATTGGGGCAGGATCGCATCGTTTCGAGGCCTTGGCCCGAGATCGCGCCGAATGCGCGCAAATTTTCCGCCGCGAGTCATCCGATCCACTCGAACACGCGTAGTGTCAAAAAATGGGGGCACCAATGAATAGACGTCAATTTTCGCTAAGTGCCGCGGCTGGTCTGCTGAGCCTGACGCAGACGCGCGCGCGCGCTGCCGAACTCGCACCCGCTTTCAGCTTCCCCTCAATCGACGGCGGAACACTGGACACCGCCGACTGGCGGGGCCGGCCAGTGCTGGTGGTCAACACTGCCTCTCTGTGCGGCTTCAGCGGACAATTGGCGGATCTTCAGGCACTGCACGAAACCCATGGGCCGCGCGGGCTTGTAGTTCTGGCGGTGCCCTCCGACAGCTTCGCGCAGGAATACGACGACGCAAGACAGGTCAAGGAATTCTGCACCTTGCAATTCGGCATCACCCTGCCGATGACCGACATCCTGCCGGTCAAGGGGCCACAGGCGCATCCGTTTTATCGCTGGCTCGCGGAAACCCGGGGCTTCACCCCCGGCTGGAACTTCAACAAGGTGCTTCTGGATGGCGAGGGGCAGGTGGTCGGCACCTGGGGGGCGCTGACCAATCCGCAGTCGGGCGCGATCACCGGAGCTTTCGCCCCCCTTCTGCCCGGCTCGTGACCAGAAACCTGATCCTGATATTGGGCGATCAGCTTTCGCCCGGCATCTCCGCGCTGGACGGCGCCGATCCCGGGCGCGACATCGTGCTGATGGCCGAGGTTCTGGCCGAGGCGCGCTATGTCGATCATCACAAGCAGAAACTGGCGCTCGTCTTTGCGGCGATGCGCCATTTCGCGCAAGAGTTGCGCGCGGACGGCTGGCGCGTGGACTACCGCCGGCTGGACGATGGCCTGCCCGACCTCGCGGCGGCCGTCGAAGATGCGATCGCCCGCCACGCCCCCGATGAGATCATCGTGACGGCGCCGGGCGAATGGCGACTGTGGCGGGCGATGCAGGGCTGGAGGCAGCGGCTCGGTCTACCCCGTGCGGTCCGCGAAGATCACCGCCTCCCTCGGCGCCGGGACGGCCTTTGCCCGTGGGCCGCGGGGGGCC
>CALMEG010000286.1 GCA_937863185.1 uncultured Paracoccaceae bacterium
TGACTCCGGTCCCCGGCGGCGTCGGCCCCCTGACCGTCACCATGCTGCTGCGCACGATCCAGGGCATTGCCGCCGAACACGGGTTCGACCCGGCCTCGGAAGAGGTGCGCGTGGAATGCCTGCGGGTCTTTGCCTCGGCCGGGCCGCTGGACAAGGATGACGGCACGGATATGGGCTTTCTGACCGCGCGCGTCACCATTACCGGGGCAAGCGTGAATGGCCTGATCGCGCGCGTCGCGCCCAGGCTGTCGGCGGTGCTGGGCCAGAAGCTTGCGGCGCAGACGGCGCCGGTGCTGGGAGCCGTGGCGGGGGCGGCGGTCAACTATACCTTCACCAGCTATTATCAGGAAATCGCGCGCGTGCATTTCGGCCTGAAGCGCCTTGCGCGCGATGCCGGTCAGGACGAAGGACACCTGCGCGAGGAACTGCGCCAGCGGATCCTGCGCTAGGGCGCCGCTGCCCTTGCGTCAGGGATTGGCCAGGTGGCGCATCACATCGCCGCGCACCGACGTGGCGCCGCGGGCGCGGGCCTCGTCCATCACCGCGCGCAACGCACCCAGATCGGTGCGCCGGATCAGGTGCTTGACCGGCCCGATCGAGGCGGGCCGCATCGACAGCGTGCGAAAGCCCAGGGCCGCAAGGGCAAGCGCCTCGATCGGCCGCCCGGCATCCTCGCCGCAGAAGGACAGTTGCGTATTCGTGGCCGCGCAACGCGTCACGATGGTTTCAAGGAAGTTCAGGAAGGCGGTGTCCAGCGTATCGTAGCGGCGGCGCACGCGCTCGTTCTCGCGGTCGGCGGCAAAGAAGAACTGCTTGAGGTCATTGCCCCCGATCGAGATGAAATCGCAGGCCTGGAAGAAACTGTCGGGCGCATAGGCCAGCGAGGGCGTTTCCAGCATCGCCCCGATCAAAAGCTCTGACGGGGCAAGCTGGCCGTTGTCGCGTTCCCGGTCGCGTTCGTGCAGCAGCATCGCGCGGGCTTCGTGGAATTCGTCCGGCGTGGCGATGAAGGGGAACATCACCGTCAGCGGGCGGCCCTTCGCGCCGCGGATCAGCGCCTGAAGCTGCATGCGCAGCACGCCCGGCTTGTCCAGCCCCACGCGGATCGCGCGCCATCCCATCGCGGGGTTCGGTTCGTCCTGCGGCTTCATGTAGGGCAGGACCTTGTCGGAGCCGATGTCGAGCGTGCGGAAATTGACCCGCCGCCCCTGTGCGGCATCCATCACATGGCTGTAAAGCGCGGCCAGCTCGCCCCGGCGCGGAACGCGGGTGCGGATCAGGAATTGCAGCTCGGTCCGGAAAAGCCCGACCCCATCGGCCCCCGATCCCGCAAGCGACGGCAGGTCGGCCATCAGCCCCGCATTCATCATCAGCGACACCGTGGTGCCGCACAGCGCCTGCGCGGGCTGATCACGCAGCGAGGCGTAGCGTTTCTGCGCCTCGGTCTGCATGGCGATCTTGTCGCGGAACGCGGCGGCCACGCTGTCCTCGGGGCGCAGATGGGCAACGCCCTGATCGCCATCGACAAGGATCGCATCGCCGTTCAGCGCCTCGGCCAGGATGCGCTCGGCATGGATCACCAGCGGGATCGACAGCGCGCGTGCCACGATCGCGGCATGCGATCCGACGGACCCTTCCTCAAGCACCACGCCGCGCAGCGCACGGCCATATTCCAGAAGCTCGCCCGGGCCGATATTGCGCGCCACGAGAACCGGATTCTCGGGCAGTTCGGCGCCGGTATCCTTGCCCTGACCCGTCAGGATCCGCAAAAGCCGGTTCGACAGGTCGTCGATATCGTGCAGCCGGTCGCGCAGATAGGGGTCGGGCGCCTGAGCAAGGCGTGTGCGCGCGGTCGACTGTTCCTTTTCGACGGCAGCCTCGGCCGACAGGCCCAGCCCGATATCCTCGGCCATGCGGCGCAACCAGCCGCGTGAATGGGCCAGCATCTTGTAGGTTTCCAGAACCTGCCGATGCTCTTTGTCCAGCCCGGCGCTGTCGGCCAGCATCTCGTCGATCTGGGCGCGCAGCTTTTCCACCGCCTCGTCAAGGCGCTGAAGCTCGGTCTCGGGGTCGTCGCCGACGGGGTTGGTGACCACGACGCGCGGCTCGTGCAGCCAGACGCGGCCCTCGGCGGCGCCTTCCTGCCCGGTGGCGCCGCGGAAGGTGATCGGAAAGCGATGCGCGGCGCCGATCCCCTCGCCGTCGCCGACAAAGGCGCCAAGCTCGGTCATCTCGGCCAGGACCATGGCCACGACCTCAAGCCCGTAGACCTCGTCCTCCGAGAATTCGCGCGCCGATCTGGACTGCACCACCAGCACGCCCAGCCTTTCGCCCACACGCTGGATCGGCACGCCGAGGAAAGAGGAAAACACCTCTTCCCCGGTTTCGGGCATATAGCGGAAGCCGCGCGCCGAGGGGGCATCGCCGGTGTTGATCGGCAGGCCCGAACGGGCGACGCGGCCCACGAGTCCTTCGCCGAGTTTCAGCCGCGTCTGGTGGACCGAGTCGGGGTTCAGCCCTTCGGTCGCGCAGAGTTCCAGCGTCTCGGGGTCGCGGAACAGGTAGATCGAGCACACCTGCGTGCCCATGGAATCGGCGATCAGATGGGTGATCCGGTCCAGCCGCTCCTGCCCCTTGCCGGGGGTCGCAAGCGTGTCGCGCAGACGCCGCAGCAGGGTGCGGCTGTCGCTGTTACTGCGGTCTGGCATGTTGCGCGGTCAGCCCCCACGGACCAAGGGCCTGCAAGATCAGGCCGATTTCTCCAGTTCAAAGGCATCATGGAGTGCCTGAACCGCCAGTTCCATATATTTCCGGTCGATCAGGACCGAAATCTTGATTTCGGACGTGGAGATAACCTTGATGTTCACGTTTTCAGCAGCAAGTGCCTTGAACATCGTCGCCGCAACCCCTGCGTGTGAACGCATGCCGATTCCCACCACGGAAACCTTCGCCACCTCGGTATCCACGTTCAGGTCGTCATATTTGATGCTGCCGCTGGCGCGGGCATCCTCCATCGCCTTTTTCGCGCGCGCGACCTGGTTGATCGGGCACGAGAAGGTCATGTCGGTCACCGGCTCGGGGTGGCCTTCGTAGTTTTTCTCCGAGATGTTCTGGACGATCATGTCCACGTTCACGCCCGCCTCGGACAGCGGCCCGAAGATCGCCGAGGCGATGCCGGGGCGGTCCTCGACGGTGACGAGGGTCATTTTCGCTTCGTCGCGCGAATAGGCGACACCCGAGACGACTTTCGATTCCATGAGTTCTTCCTCGCCGCAGACCAGGGTTCCAGAGTTTTCGTCGGTATCCTCGAACGAGGACAGCACCCGCAGGCGCACATCATAGCGCATCGCCAGCTCGACCGAGCGGGTTTGCAGCACCTTCGCGCCAAGCGAGGCAAGTTCCAGCATCTCTTCATAGGCGATGCGGTCAAGCTTGCGCGCCTTGGCCGAGATGCGCGGATCGGTGGTATAGACGCCGTCCACATCGGTGTAGATGTCGCAGCGTTCCGCACCGAAGGCGGCGGCGAAGGCCACGGCCGTGGTGTCCGACCCGCCGCGCCCCAGCGTGGTGATGCGCCCTTCGGGCGAAACACCCTGAAAGCCTGCCACCACGGCGACCTTCATGCCTTCCGCGAATTTCGTGTCGATATTGTCGCGCGGGATCGACACGAAGCGCGCCGCCGAATGCGCGGAGGTCGTGTTGATCGGCACCTGCCAGCCCTGCCAGCTACGCGCGGGCACGCCCATCTCTTGCAGGGTCAGCGCCATCAGCCCGGCGGTGACGTTTTCGCCCGAGGCCACGACGGCATCGTACTCGCGCGCGTCGAACAGCGGCGAGGTCTGTTCGACCCAGCCCACCAGCTCGTTCGTCTTGCCCGACATGGCCGAGACGATGACGATCACGTCATAGCCGCGTTCGACCTCGCGGCGGACCTTTTCGGCCGCATTCTGGATGCGCGCCAGATCGGCCACCGAGGTGCCGCCGAATTTCATCACGAGAAGCGGCATGGATACCCCCCTGGACCGCCCGAAAGAATTGCGCTTCTGCTAGCGGAAGGGGCGGGCGCATGCAAGAGATCGTGACACCGCGCGGCAAGGGGAAATCGTGTTCAGAACGGAATCGGGCTTCCGTCCCATGCCTCGAAGCAGCCTGTCGTGGCGGGGGAAAGTGCGGCAAAACGCGCCGCAAGGCCCGCCACGCTCTGGGCTGGCGCGATTTCGGCGCCGGGGCCGCCCATGTCGGTCTTGACCCATCCGGGGTGATAGATCCCCACCGCGATCCCCTCGGGGGAAAGGTCGGCGGCAAGGTTGCGCCCGAGGTTCAGCGCCGCCGCCTTCGAAGCGCGGTAGATATAGCTGCCGCCCGGCGCATTCGCATCCGAGGCCATGGTCGAGGACAGGATCGCGATCTTGCCCGTGGCCGCGCGCAGGTTCGGCAGCAGCGACTGGATGGTCAGGAACACGCCCGTCACGTTCACCGCAAAGGCGGCCTGCCACAGGGCGGGCGGATAGCCCCTGTCCAGAGATTGGCCCTTGTCGGGATAGACCCCGGCATTGCAGACCAGCAACGAGATCGGCATGCCGTTCAGCCGCCGCGCAAGCGCGTGCTGGCTTTCGGCGCTGGTGACATCAAGCGGAAGCTGGTCGCCCACGGGTTTGCGCGCGGTGCCAAAGGCCGCGCGGCCCTCTTGCCGGTAATGCGACAGAAGTGCCGCGCCGATGCCGCGGTTCGCCCCGGTAATGAGAACTGCCATGTCGGACCCTCCGTGATTGCCGTGCCCCCGTTCATGATGGCGCAGTGGGCGAAGGGTGCAAGCGTTCAGTTCGTCTTGCGCGGCGACAGGAAGGGCAGTGGCGTCACGGGAATGCCGTCCTCGATCAGGGTGCGGGCGTCCTCGGCCTTGGCTTCGCCGTGTATCGGGCGCTCGGGCACGGTGCCTTCGTGCATGGCGCGGGCCTCGGCAGCGAAGTTCATTCCGACATAATCGGAATTGTCGGCAAGGTGCTTGCGCAGGGCGGCGATGGCCTGTTCCACCTCGGTTTCCGGCCTGGAAAGCTGCCCGGCCGGATCGCTGCCTTCGGGCTGATCCTGCCGCTCGGTCCGCAGGGCGGGGGCCATCAGCGCCTTTTCCACCCTGGCCGAGCCGCAGACCGCGCAGGCAACCATCCCGGCCGCCGCAAGCCTCTCAAAGCCCTCGGAAGACTGGAACCAGCTGTCGAAGCCGTGGCCTTGATCGCATCTGAGCGAAAACCGGATCATTTCTGCACCTGTCTGATACCTGATGATCTATTCCCTGGCCGGATAAATGCAAGCCCGCAGGTGCCGTGGCCGGCATCTCAGGGGCGGGGCGCGCCCCCGGCGAGAAGGGCAAGGACGGCCTGCACGAGGCTGCCCTGATCGGCGTCCTGCGACAGGGACGACAGGGCCACGCGCGCGGCCTCTGCCATGCGGGCCTGCGCCTGCGGATCGGAAAGCGCGTCAAGGGCGCGGGCCAGGCTTTCGGCATCGCGGACTTCTTGCGCGCCGCCGGCCGCATCCAGCGCGGCATAGACCGGGGCGAAATTTGACACGTCCGGGCCGTGCAGGATCGCCGTACCATAGGCGGCGGGCTCGAACGGGGTGTGGCCGCCCCGCGGGGCCAGCGAGCCGCCTACGAAACAGACCCCCGCGGCGGCATACCAGTTCGCCATCTCGCCCATCGTGTCGGCCAGGTAGACCGGCGCGTCCCCCGGCGCGTCCCCCGTGGACCTTTGTCCGAAGGAAAAGCCCGCCGCGCGGATCTCGGCCCCGATCTGGCGTGCGCGGCGGGGGTGGCGCGGGGCAAGGATCATCCGCAGGTCGGGCCGCGCCGTGCGGGCAAGGGCAAAGGCGCGCAGCACCACCTCTTCCTCGCCCTCATGGGTTGAGGCGGCAAGGATGGTGCGCGCGCGCGGCAGGCCGGGGAAGGCCGTGTCCGGCGGTGCTGCGGCATAGGCGGTCTTGAGGTTGGTGCGCGGCAAGAGCCGCCCCCGGTCCAGCCCGAGCGAGACGAAGCGTTCCTCGGACGCCGCGTCCTGCGCCGACAGCGCGCCGATCCGTTCCATCAGGCGCCGTGCAAGGCCCGCAAGCCGCGCCCAGTTCCGGGCCGAGCTTTGGGACATGCGCGCGCCCAGCACGATGACGGGCAGGCCGCGGGCCGCCGCCATCTCGATCCGGTTGGGCCAAAGCTCGTTTTCGACGATCAGCAGGGCTTGCGGATCGTGGCGGCGCAGGAACCGCGCCACGGCAAGGCGGTGGTCCAGCGGCGCAAGCGCCACCCGGACCCTCTCATGCCCCCAGCTTCGCGCGAAATCCCGCCCCGTCAGCGTATTGGCGGTGATCAGCAGCGCAAGGCCGGGATCGGCGCGCAGCAGCGCCTCGGCCAGCGGCCGGACCGAGGCCAGTTCCCCGTTCGAAGCACCATGAAGCCAAACCGCCCGCCCCCCGGCCGCTTGCCCGCCCCCCAGCCTTTCGCCAAGGTCGCGCAGGCCTTCCTTGCCGCGCAGGACGCGCAGCACAAGCCGCCCGAGCAAAAGCGGGAAAACGACAGAGAGAAGCAGGCGATAGATCGTCAAATCGGGTCCATCCGGGCAAGGTTGCGCCATAGAAGCCGCCGCGCGCGGCATATGCAAGCATGTGGCCAGATGTCGCTGGCCCCTTGCCATGTTCCGCAGGGATTGGGACAGTCGGGGAAATGCCGAAGGGGGGAAGATTGGACCGGTATGATTATATCGTCGTGGGCGCCGGAAGCGCGGGCTGCGTGCTTGCCAACCGGCTGTCCGAAGATCCGCGCAACCGCGTCCTTCTGCTCGAGGCGGGTGGGCGCGACAATTACCACTGGGTGCATATTCCGGTGGGCTATCTCTACTGCATCGGCAATCCGCGCACCGACTGGGGTTTCAGGACCGAGGCCGACAAGGGCCTGAACGGGCGCAGCCTGATCTATCCCCGCGGGCGCATCCTTGGCGGCTGTTCCTCGATCAACGGCATGATCTACATGCGCGGACAGGCGCGCGATTACGACCAGTGGGCGCAGGCGGGCTGCACCGGCTGGGGCTGGGACGACGTGCTGCCGATGTTCACCCGCCACGAGGATTTCTTCGAAGGCGCCTCGGACCTGCATGGCGCGGGCGGAGAGCTGCGGGTGGAACGCGCGCGCGTACGGTGGGACGTGCTCGATGCGTTCCTCGACGCCGCCGAAGAGGCCGGTATCCCCCGCACCCCCGATTTCAACCGTGGCAACAACGAGGGGGGCGGTTACTTCCATGTCACACAGCGCAGCGGTTGGCGCTGGAACGCGGCCAAGGCCTTTTTGCGCCCCGCCGCCCGCCGCCCCAACCTGCATATCGTGACCGGCGCGCAGGTCGAACGGCTGCTGATCGCCGAGGGCCGCGTGACGGGCCTGCGCTACCTGCGCGACAATGCCCCTTACGAGGTGCAGGCCGGGGAAACCGTGCTGGCCGCGGGGGCCATCGGCAGCCCGCATCTGCTCGAGCTGTCGGGGATCGGGCGGGGGGATGTGCTTGCCGCGCACGGCATCACCCCCCGCATCGAGGTTCCGGGTGTGGGCGAGAACCTGCAAGACCATCTGCAACTGCGCCTGATCTACAAGGTGAAGGGTGTGCGGACGCTGAACACGATGGCCAACTCGCTGTTCGGTAAGGCGATGATCGGGTTGCAATATGTGGCCTTTCGATCCGGCCCCATGGCCATGGCGCCCAGTCAGGCGGGGATCTTCACACGCTCTTTCCCCGAAAAGGACACGCCGGATCTGGAATATCACCTCCAGCCGGTCAGCCTCGACAAGTTCGGCGATGCGGTGCACGACTTTCCGGCGATGACCGCCAGCGTATGCAACCTGCGCCCCGAAAGCCGGGGTTCGGTGCATCTGCGCAGCGCCAGTTTCCGCGATGCCCCGGCGATCGCCCCGAACTACCTGTCCACCGATGGTGACCGGCGCGTCGCCGCGCAGGCGATCCGGCAGACGCGCGAGATCGTGCGGCAGCCCGCCTTTGCCCGCTTTTCCCCCGAAGAGTTTAGGCCCGGGCCGGATTACAGCAGCGAAGAGGATCTTGTGCGCGCGGCGGGCGACATCGGCACCACGATCTTCCATCCCGTGGGCACCTGCCGGATGGGGGCGGATGACGGTGCCGTGGTCGATCCGCGCCTGCGGCTGAAGGCGATTGACGGGCTGCGCATCGCGGATGCCTCGGTCATGCCCACCATCACCTCGGGCAATACCAACGCGCCCGTGATGATGATCGCCGAGAAATGCGCGGCGATGATGCTTGAGGATGCTCGGGGATAAGGGGCATCGCGGCCGGGGTTAACCGGCCGCGACAGCCGCTGTATCAGCCTGCCGCCAGACGCGCCTCGCGCGTGGCGCGCCAGGCTTTGTCGGAGGGCGAGATCAGCGTGTAGAACATCGGCACCACGAAAAGCGTGAAGCAGGTGCCGATCAAGAGGCCCGAGAAGATCACCATCCCCATCGCCTGACGCGCCGCCGCACCCGCCCCTTCGGCCAGGATCAGCGGCACCACCGCAAGCGCCATCGCGGCGGTGGTCATCAGGATCGGGCGCAGGCGGATCTTGGCGGCCTCGACGATCGCATCGCGTCGCGACAGGGCGTGTTCCTCGCGCTGCTGGTTGGCGAATTCCACCATCAGGATGCCGTGCTTGGTGATCAGGCCGATCAGCGTGATCAGGCCAACCTGCGAATAGATGTTCAGCGTGCCGAGACCGAGATTGAGCGGCAGCACCGCGCCGAAGATCGTCAGCGGCACCGACATCAGGATGATGAAGGGATCGCGGAAGCTTTCGAACTGCGCGGCAAGCACCAGATAGATCACCAGAATCGCGGCGGCAAAGGCCAGAAGTATGGTGTTGCCTTGCTTCACCTCAAGCCGCGACTGACCCGAATACTCGATGAAGAAGCCGTCGGGCATCACCTCCTGCGCGGCGTTCACAATCTCGGTCAGGCCGTCGCCGGTGGACTGGCCGGGCATCGGCAGGGCAGTGATCGTGGCCGAGTTCAGCTGGTTGAACTGCTCGATCGAGGCGGCGGCGACGCCGGTTTCGATGGTCACCACCGAAGACAGCGGCACCATGTCGCCGGTGGCCGTGCGAACATAGAACTTGCCCAGTTGTTCGGGATTGCCGCGATCCTCGCGCGGGACCTGCGTGATGATGTCGTAGCTGTTGGAATCTCGGTCGAATTGCGCCACCGCGCCACCGCCCACCAGAAGCCCGAGCGTCGCCCCGATCTCCGAGACGGGGACATTGAGCGTGGCCGCACGGTCGCGGTCGATCGTCACGCGCACTTCGGGCGCATCGAAGGCCAGCGAACTTTGCACGACGATGAACTTGCCCGAGGTCATGGCTTTTGCCTTGATCTCATCGGCAACCTCCGCCACGCGGTCGGCCGAATGGATCGACTGGATCACCACCGAGATCGGCAAGCCCCCCCCGGTGCCCGGAAGCGTCGGCGGAGCGAAGACAAAGCCCTGCACGCCGGGCGAGGTATCAAGGCGTGCCTGGATATCCTGCTGGATCTCGGCTTGGCTGCGCGACCGGTCGGCCCAGTCCTTCAGCGCCCAGATGTTGATGCCGGTATTGCTTGCGCCGTTGAAACCCGCGATCGAGAAATCTGTGCGGACCTCTTCGATGTCCGCAGTCTTTTCGCCAATCTGGTCGATATACATCTGTGTATATTCGTTCGTCGCGTAGCGCGGCCCGTTCAGGAAGGCAAACAGCGCGCCCTGATCCTCTTCCGGGGCCAGTTCGGACGAGGTGTTCACGAACATGAACCCGGTCACCCCCACCAGAACCGCCACCATCAGGATCGTAACCGGACGGTAATCGAGCGACGACCCGACGCGCCGGCCATACCACCCCGCCAGCCAGTCCGACTTGCGGTCGACCCACTGTTGCAGCTTCGAGGTATGATCGTGGCTGAGAAGCCGTGCCGACATCATCGGTGTGATCGTCAGCGCGATCACCCCCGAAAGGATCACCGCGCCCGCAAGGGTAAAGGCGAACTCGGTGAACAGCGTGCCCGTCAACCCGCCGGTGAAGGCCAGAGGCGCAAGCACGGCCGCCAGCGTGATGGTCATGGCGATGACCGGGCCGGTAATCTCTTTCATGCCCTGGACGGCGGCGGGCAACGGTTTCATTCCGTCCTCGATATGGCGGGGGGGAGGTGGCGCCCAGCCGGGGGTGGGGCCGCACCCAAACCCGAGGGCCGCTCCCCCTGCCCCGCGACCTGGCGGGGAGGCAG
>CALMEG010000287.1 GCA_937863185.1 uncultured Paracoccaceae bacterium
GGTTCCCGAACGGGTCTTGCCAAACTGCCGCGCGCAGCGCAGGAAGGGGGTAATCGCAAGGGGGCAGGCATGAAGAAACCGGCTTGGGTCATCGACAAGGAACGCGCGCGCCGTGCGGCCGCATCCGAAACCGTGTGGCTGTTCGGCCTGCACGCGGTGCGCGACGCGCTTGCCAATCCCGCGCGGCAGAAGCTGCGCCTGGTCCTGACCAAGAATGCCGCCGACCGGCTGGCAGACACGCTCGGGGGCAGCGAGATCCCTCCCGAGATCGTCGATCCGCGCAAATTCGACAGCCATGTGCCGCTGGCCCCCGACTCGGTCCATCAGGGTGCCGCGCTCGAGGTGAAGCCGCTGCACTGGGGCCGTCTTGAAGAGGTCTGCCTGACGGGCGCGGGGGCGCCGCTTGTGGTGCTGCTCGACCGCGTGACCGATCCGCATAACGTGGGCGCGATCCTGCGCTCGGCCGAGGTGTTCGGCGCGCGGGCCGTGATCGCGCCTGCGCGTCATTCCGCGCCCGAAACCGGGGCGCTTGCGAAAACTGCCTCGGGGGCATTGGAGCGCCAGCCCTATCTGCGGGTGGGCAATCTGGCCGAGGCAATGCAAAGCTTGCAGGCCATGGGCTTTGTGCTTTTGGGGCTGGATGGCGCGGCCGTTGCCTCGCTTTCTGAAGGGTTGGCAGCGGCAGGCACGCGGCCCGTGGGCCTTGTGCTTGGGGCCGAGGGACCGGGCCTGCGCGAGAAGACCCGCGAAACCTGCGATCAGCTGGTGCGCATTCCCTTTGCCGGGGGGTTCGGCTCGCTCAATGTCTCGAACGCGGCGGCGGTGGCGCTTTATGCGGCCGTGACGCGCTGAAGTCACATCTGCGCCAGCGGCGGCGGCGCTCTCTGGCGGCACGCGGCGCGATCTGGCACGATCGGGCCACCGAAATGGTGACTGTCCATGTTCTTGCGAGCCTTTGCCCCGCTGCTTCTTGCGCTGCTTGCCGCCCAGGCGGTCCGTGCCGACATGCCCGCCGCGGCGCATGACGGTTGGGGCTTGGCCGGGCACGACCCCGTGTCCTACTTTGCCGACGGCGTTCCGCGCGCGGGCCGGGCCGATTTCGTCGTTAAATGGCGCGGCCAGATGTGGCATTTCGCAAGCCCCGAGAATCGCGCGGCCTTCGAGGCGGACCCGGCCCGTTTCGCGCCGCGCTTTCGCGGCTATTGCGTGGTGGCGCTGGCAAGCGGGCGGTTGAGTCCGGGCGATCCGACGATCTTCGTGATTCACGGTAACCAGCTTTTCCTGCTGCAATCGGACGCCGAGCGTGCGGCCTTTCTGGCCGACCCCGAAGCGATGATCGGCGCGGCCAGGCAGAACTGGCAAAACCTGATCGGAAAATAGGTGTTTCACAAAGGCGCGAGGGGGTGCGAGGCGGGGATGAAAAGCGCCCACCGGCTTCCTATCTGGAAGGTAAGGGACTGGCACCGGAACTGCCTTTCCCGGGTTCACTGTCCCTCGTTCCGCACTTTTGCGCCCAGCCCTTGGCTTGGGCGCATTTTTCTGCAAGCCTCGCGCATCCCAGCCGCCGAACCGGAGCCGCCATGCAGACCCCTGACGATGCAACCCTGCAAGAGATCCTGACGACGACCCGCGTGATTGCCGTGGTAGGGATTTCGCCGAAAGCGGATCGCCCCTCGCACGAGGTGGCGGAATTCCTTCAGGTGAAGGGCTATCGGATCGTTCCGGTCAATCCCGGCCATGCCGGCCAGCAGATCCTGGGTGAGACGGTCTATGCCGATCTGGCCTCGATTCCCAAGGGCATCCCGGTGGACATGGTCGATATCTTCCGCCGCCCGGACGCCGTGCCCGAGGTTGTGGACGATGCCCTGGCCAGCCTGCCAGACCTCCGCACGATCTGGA
>CALMEG010000288.1 GCA_937863185.1 uncultured Paracoccaceae bacterium
GTGGTCACGCAACCGCGCCCGGTGTCGAAGGAGCTGCCGATCTGGGTGACGACGGCCGGCAACCCGCAAACCTGGATCGATGCAGGCAAGACCGGCGCCAACGTGCTGACTCACCTTCTGGGGCAGTCAATCGACGAGGTGGCCGAAAAGATCGGGCTTTATCACGCGGCCCTGCGCGAGGCTGGCCATGATCCGGCCGATTTCAAGGTCACGCTGATGCTGCACACCTATGTGGCGCGCGACCGCGAACTGGCACGCAAGATTGCGCGTGGCCCGATGAAAGACTACCTGCGTTCTGCTGCGGGGCTGATCAAGCAATATGCCTGGGCGTTCCCGGCCTTCAAGAAGCCCAAGGGTATTTCGAACCCGGCCGAGATCGACATCCAGTCGCTGAATGCCGAAGAGCTTGAGGGCATCCTCGAATTCGCCTTCCAGCGGTATTTCGAAGATTCGGGCCTGTTCGGCACGGTCGAGGATTGCCTTGAACGGGTTGAGCAGCTCAAGCGGATCGGCGTGGACGAGATCGCCTGCCTGATCGATTACGGCATTGCCGCCGATACTGTCATGGAGGGGCTTTACCCGCTGGCCGAGGTGCGCAAGCGCGCCAATGAAGGCACAGGGCCCGCGCATGACGACTATTCGCTGGCCGCCCAGATCGTGCGCCATGACGTGACCCACCTGCAATGCACGCCCAGCATGGCGCGCATGATCGCCATGAACGAAGAGGCGCGGCTGGCGCTTGGCAAGGTCAGGCAGCTGATGATCGGCGGCGAGGCGCTTTCGGGGGCATTGGTGGCTGACCTGAACTCGGTCAGCAAGGCCGCGATCGAGAACATGTATGGCCCGACCGAAACCACCATCTGGTCCTCGACCGAGACGGCGAAGGGCGGCGAAGGCATCGTGAATATCGGCCTGCCCATCTCGAACACGCAGCTTTATGTGCTGGACGAGGCGGGCGAGCCGGTGCCCCTTGGCGTCCCCGGAGAGCTGTATATCGGGGGCGATGGCGTCACGCGCGGCTATTGGCAGCGCGAGGATCTGACGGCCGAACGCTTCCTGCCCGATCCCTTCGTGCCTGCGGATGCGGCCGCGCCCTGGGGCGCGCGCATGTATCGCACGGGCGATCTGGTCCGGCGCCGTGCCGATGGCCGGATCGACTTCATCGGGCGGGCCGACCATCAGGTCAAGATCCGCGGCTACCGGATCGAGCTGGGCGAGATCGAGGCGCAGCTGGAGGCCGTGCCCGGCGTGCGGCAGGCCGTCGCCCTCGTGCGCGAGGATCAGCCCGGCGACCTCCGGCTGGTGGCCTATGTCACCACCACGCAGCCCGTCCCCGAGGCCGTGATGCGCGAGGCCCTTGGGGCGGAACTTCCCGAATACATGGTGCCCGCGCATTTCGTCACGCTTGACGAATTCCCGCTGACGCCGAACCGCAAGGTCGACCGCAAGGCGCTGCCCGTGCCTTCGGCCGAAACGGGGGCGGCGCGTGCCGAAACCTTCGTGAAGCCCGAGAACGATGTCGAACAGAGCATCGCCGAGATCTGGGCGCGGGTCCTGGGGGTGACACAGGTCGGATCGCGCGACAACTTCTTCGCGCTTGGCGGGCATTCGCTTCTGGCGGTTCAGGCGCATCGTGAAATCCGCGAGAAGCTGGGCGCCACGCGGCTGTCGATCACCGACATCTTCCGCTTCCCGACCTTGCAGGCGCTTGCCGCGCATCTGGACGACCGGCCGAAGGATACGGCCGCCGAACAGGCCGCCCGCGCCGCGCAAGAGCAAAACCGGGCCGAGGCGATGTCGCGCCGCCGCGCGATGCGGATGAACCGCGAAACGCAGTCGGGATGATCGCCGAACTGGCGCGCGTCGCCCGGGCGCTTTTGCCCGGCGATGTTGCCCTGGCGGTGGCGGACCCCCGGATCGCGCCGCCGCCGGTCTGGCCCGAAGAGGCCCCCGCCATGGCGGGAATGGTTGCGGCCCGGCGGGGTGAATTCGCCCCCGGGCGCGCCGCGATCCGCCCCCCGCTGCGCGCCCTGGGCGCCCCGCCCGCGGCGGTGCCGATGGGCCCTGACCGCGCGCCCTTGTGGCCCGAAGGAATTGTCGGAAGCCTGAGCCATATCCCCTCGGCCTGCTTGGCCGTGGTGGCGCATGCGGCGCGGTTCCAAAGCCTGGGCGTCGATCTGGAAGAGGGGGCGGCCCTGCCGGAGGATCTGCGGGACGCGATCCTGATCCCGGCCGAACGGGACTGGCTTGCAGCGCAGCCGGCGCCGGACCGGGGCGGCCTTGCAAGGCTGATCTTCAGCGCGAAAGAGGCCGCCTACAAGGCGCAATACCCGCTCAGCCGGCAGGTGCTGGAGTTCTCTGCCATGCAGATCGTGCCCGATCTCGCGGCGGGCCGGTTCGACGCGTGCTTCACCGGGTCCGCAGGCCCGTTCCGGGCCGGCGACCGGCTGGACGGTCAGCTTGCCTGCGGCGGCGGCTGGTTGATGACGGTCGTGGCGATTCCGGCGACGCGTTCGGGCGCCTCAAGCAGGTAGTGCCGCAGGATTTCGCAGCGGTGCCGGAACACGCTTTCATCGTCGAAGGGCACGCCATCGCGGGCCGCCCGCGCGAACAGATCGGCCAGACGTGCGCGGTCGGCATCCAGCGCGCAAAGCGCTTTCGTCAGCGTATCCACATCGTCCAGCGGGGTCAGGATGCCGCCACTGTTCCCGGCAATCAGATCGTTCGGGAAGGCGCTTTCATAGCCGACGATCGGCGTGCCCGAGACCAGCGCCTCGATCAGGCAGCGCGGCGATTCCGGGGTCTTGTGACAGAACAGCATGACATGCGCGCTGCGCAGATGCTCCATCACCTCGGTGCGGTCGCACGCGAAACCGGGCAGATCGACACGGTCCTGCAAGCCGATCTCGTTCAGGCGGGCGCGCATCGGTTCAAGATCCTCGCCCTCGCCCAGCCAGACGGCGCGGAAATCGACCCCCTGCGCGGCCAGCCCGGCCAGAACGGCCAGCCAGTCATAGGGGCCCTTCATCGCCTCGACCCGCCCGACATAGCAGATCCGCAGCGGCCCGTGCCGGGCATCCGCCATCTTGCGGTTCAGGATCTCGGCGGGGATGTGATCCCCATGCGTGACATGGGCGTTATGCACCACCTGCGGATTCACGCAGTAGGGTGCATAGGCTTCGAAGGTGTCGCGGCCATGGAACATGCCCACCGCGGCGCGGCGGATCAGGACGCGCTCATACCATGCCATCAGACGGTGCGTCAGGCGCGCCCGCAGCCTGCGGCGGAATGGGCCGGAATGCATCGTGCGGCGGGTGACCTCGGATTCGACGCGATCCGTCCAGACGGCAAAGCGGCGGTGCATGAAGAAGGCCTGCAACCCGGCGATCGACCCCCAGTCACCGAAAAGCCCGCCGATCGAGAAGGACATCAGGTCGGCCCGCTGGATCAGCGAACGGATCTTGCGCCGTGTCGTGCGGAAAGCACGCAGGAACTGATCGGGACGATAGGCCATCGGCAGCGCCACAATCTCGATTCGCGCGAGACTGGCCCCAACGAACTCGATCGGAACCCAGTTCGGCGGCGGGAGTTCGGCCGCCAGCGGGAACATCACAATGATTTTCGCGAAGTTCTCGGCCCAAAGGCGTAGGCCATTGCAGGCCTGATCTTCCAGCAGAAAGCCGCCATCCGGGTTCGGATACAAGGGAACCGGGGCATAAAGCAAAAGCGTCTCGTCCCGCATGGGGGCAAGTGGGGTGGTATCGGAAGACGACGCTTCGACAAGGATACCGTTCACGATTTTTGAAAGCTCCGGAGAGAACAATAACTGATCTTCTGCGCGCGAATCACGAAACGCGCTAGGGGGAATTTTCGAGTTTACAGAGTGTTTACCAATTGGCGCATACGGGACTGGAAGGTTGCTTCGAACTCGTGCTGCCGCGCAAAAGTCAGCCCTTTTTCCGCGCGGTCCGAAATCTCTTCGCGGCGGGAGGCAAGGGCCAGAATCTGCGCGGCAAGGGCCTCGGGATCGCTCATCGGGGCCGACCAGCCGGCTTCACTGCGTTTGAGAAGCGTGGCCCACATCAGGTTTTCATAGCCGGCGATCGGTAGGCCGCAGCCCATGCTTTCGATGTAGGTGCAGGACGGATCGGATTGGCGGTGACAGGACAGAAAGATATCCGCCTGGCTGCGGGAGATAGGGACAAGTTCGCGTTCGAAATCGACCGGCGCATGCAGACGAACCCTTTCGGACAGGCCGTGCTGCACGATACCGGCTGCGATCTCGTCATGCAGGCTGCCCGAACCGTAGATGTCGAGCGTAAAATCCATCTCCGCGCGTGCCAGCATCAATGCGACAGGCACCAGATCCTGCGCGCCTTTCATCGGCTCCAGCCGGCCCGAATGGATCAGCCGGATCGGCGCGCCAGAGGCAAGGCGCGCCCTGCGTCGCTGCATCTCTTCGTCGGTTGCGAAAAGCTCTGTCGTCATACGGTTGTCGAGATAGAGCAGGTGGTTTTCGTTCAGCGGACCATAGGCCATGTCAGCGGGATAGCCGTTGGCCTGCAACCCGGCTGCCGCGCGGAAGGCCCGTTTGCGGCGAATCTCCTGCAAGAACAGCCACAGCTTGGAATAGAGCCGTTTCAGCGCCGGTCGCCCGCGATCCAGCGCAGCGGTCTGAAGCCGGGTGCGCAGGGTGTATTCCACCACATAGACGACCTTGGCCTGCAAGCTCTGGATCAGCCGTGGCGGCAACAGCTCCAGATGGCTGTCGCCGGAAAGGACCACGATGTCCTGATTGGCGAACATCTCGGCTGAAAGCGGAGCCTTGGCGTCGATCAGCTTCAGGTCGAAGCACAGGTCTGCGCGACGGAAATCCGCACCGAAAGGCATCGCCTCATTGCCACGCCGCAGGATGCAGGAAAACGGCCCCGGCCAATGTTCGCAATGCAGTCGCATGCCTTCGACGAATTTCTTGTCAAGCGTCACAAGCCCCCCGGGCTTTTCGATCACGGGGGCGGGCGCCACCATGATAAGACGGGGCATCATTCTGGGGGGCATGCGGTATTCTTTCGAGATGGGCGTTCGGGGATATCTGACACGATTAGAGGGCAATTTTATGAAGGCAAAAAGGTTTTCGAAAGGTGGCAATAAGATAGAGGATGCGGCAGTATCTGTAAGTCTCTTTCTCAGATCATACGCCCTATGCTGTTGAAAATAAAACGCCTCAATCCGGTTGTTCGCATGTCGATGCTTGTTTTCGCGGCGGTGCTTGCCGCCGCTCTTGTCGTATTGGGGGCCAAACTTTGGCACCTACGCTATGGCGAAAAACTCGCCCCGATTGTGGCGCTGGATGCCGATCTCGCCGATGCGGTGTATTTCGACCCGATTTTGCCGCCGGAGGGGCCGTTGCGCGTCTATCACCTTGGCCACAGCCTTGTCGGGCGAGACATGCCCGCGATGTTGGCGCAGCTGGCCGGTAAGGGGCACGCATTCGACAGCCAGCTGGGTTGGGGAACGGCCCTGCGCGCGCATTGGGAGCCTTTGGTGAGGATCAACGGCTATCGGAGGGAGAACGCGCACCCGAATCACCAGCCCGCGCACAAGGCGATTGAAAGCGGCACATATGATGCGCTCATTGTGACCGAGATGGTCGAGATCCGCGATGCGATCCGGTATTTCCACTCGGGCGATTATCTTTTCCTCTGGGCGCAGGCCGCGCGGAAAGCCAACCCCGAGGCCCGCGTCTATCTTTACGAAACCTGGCACCCGCTGGACGATCCCGAAGGCTGGCTGGAGCGGCTGGACCGGGACCTTGACCTTTACTGGGAGGGCGAAATTCTGCGCCCCGCGCTTGCGCGCGAGGGGTTGGGCGGGCCGATCCATGTGATTCCGGGCGGGCAGGTCTTCGCCGCCCTCGTGCGCGAGATTGAGGCGCGCGGTGGTGTCGGGAATGCGGCCCGGCGTGAGGATCTTTTTGCGCTGAATGCCGATGGCACGCAGGACATGATCCACTTCAACGATCTGGGCGCCTATCTGATGGCGCTGACCCATTACGCGGTGCTTTACCATCGCAGCCCGGTTGGCCTTCCGCATCAGCTTCGCCGCGCGGATGGCACGGCCGCCGATGCGCCCGACGCGGAACTGGCGCGGCTGATGCAGGAAACCGTCTGGCGGATCGTGACGAACTATCCCAAGACCGGCGTGGCGCAGGCGGGCGGCTAGCTCCTCAGGCGAAGGGGCCCGTGAGGCCGGGAAGTGCCGCCAACACCATTGCGGGAAGCCAGGCCGACAGGAAGGCGGACGGCCTGCGGCGGCGGGTGCTGCCCCCCTTGGTTGCAGGAACGACCTCGGGGATCGAGACGACCGGTTGAAGGCCAAGCATCCGCTGCATCTGGCTGGCGCTGCGCATCACCGGGTTGAGGATTTCCAGCAGGAAGGCCACGCCGAAGGCAAGGCCCGCGCTTGCCGCAAAGCCGAACACCGCGATCTTCTTGCGCTTCGAGTTCGAGGGATGGGCCGGGGGCAGGGCGGGTTCGAGAACCTCGAAACGCTCGGTCTGCTGGCTGGCCTGAAGCTTGAGCGTCGTTTCCGCCTCGGAACGGCGGCGGTTCACCACGCTGTGCTGGTCTTGCAACTGGCGCAGGCGGCGCTCGAAGGTATTCAGGTTGCGCTCGACCTCGGGCATCCGGCTGATGGCGGACTCGATCGTGGCCCGGCGTTCGTCAAGCAGGCTTTTCTGGGCCTGAAGCGCGGTGATCTGGCTGGCGATCATGTGGCGCTGGCGCGTGGCCGCGGCAAGGCGCGCTTCGCCCGAGCCGCTGGTCACGGCCTCAATCCGGGTTTGCAACCGCTGGATTTCCGGGTGGCCGGGGGCAAAGACGCGCCGCGCTTGTGCAAGCTCCACCTCAAGCTGGCGCAGCTCTTCCTCTACGGGGTTGGCGCCGGGCGTCCCCTCGCCGATGCGCATCGCCGTATCGCTTTCCAGCGCGGCAAGCTCGCGTTCCAGTTCCAGGATCTTCTGATCCAGATCCAGGCTGTTTTCCCAAAGCCGGGACAGCTCGTCGCGCCGGAAGGTCAGGCCGTCAGGCAGGGCATCATCATTCTTGTTCTTGAATTCCGACATCTCGGATTCCAGCGCAGTCATTTCGTCCGCGATGCGTTTCTCTTCAGCCTCAAAGAAGCTCAGCGATTCTTCGGCCTGCGCGACACGGCTTTGCAGATCCTGGTCCACGACGCGTGCGGCCAGATCGTTGGCCACTGCCGCGGCTTTCTCGGGGTCGCCAAGGCTGACCGTGATGATCAGCGAGGCGACGCGGCCGTCGTTGACATAGCCCTGTTGCACCGCCGAAATGCTTTCGATCCGGGTCGCGGCATGAAGGGCGGCCACCTGGTCGCTTTCGGGCAGTTGCCGCAATTCGGGGAACAGCCCATGCTTCTGGATCATCTCGAGAACGCTGTCGCGCGCCATCAGGCGCTGCTGGATCAGCTGCAACCGTTGCGCGGTGGTAACACCGCCAGATGCCGCATCCCCCGAAATCGAGGGGCTGTCGACCTGAAGGATCGCCGAGGATTCGTAGGTATGGGGCTGGATATAGGCGAAGTAGAGCACGGCCGCCATCAGCACGCCGAAAATTGTCCCGATCATCCGTAACCGGCGACGCAGCATGCCAATAAGTTCGTCAAGTGTCTGGATCGGACCCATCGCGATGTCCTCGTAATCCGTCGTCAGAAGCCCGGGGACAGCGACGCGCCGCAAAAAACTATTGCGCCGCATATACCGCGATCGCCGCCCGGGATGCTAGCCCTGATCCGGCCGGCCTGTGGTCTTTGCGGATTGGCGTGGGGGCCGGGCAGAAGGTTGTTTCGTGTCGATAAACAGCCTGCTTCCCGGGCGTTGCGGGTAACTGTGGCATTTTTCCGCGCAATGGCTTGGCATGATGCCGCCGAGCGGGGGTGCAGATTCTCTTGCCGTGTTGCGTTTCTTCCACACTGAAACGATAAAGAGGACAAGACGTCGCAGGATTGGTGTCCAAGGCGCCCGTGTTCGGATGGGTTAGGTAAAAGTTTCAACCTTTACAATTCCTTGGGATCTTTTTGCGGTGATGGGGTTTCTGGTACGTGACCGATACGGGAAGATCTCGGTCCGGCCGGTGTGAGATGGAAGCAGTGTCGACGGGGTCGCCAGATGTCAGGGCAGGTTGCAGGAAGCGGGCGGCAGGGCCACTGTTTCGCCCGTTTTGCGCCGTGCTTTGGCTTTGAAACCACGGGACAAAAAGGGGTGTGCGGAAGTTTTCGGCCCCTGACGAAATGAGATAGGACGCGAAACAATGGCAAGATTCACTTTGAATTACGATCAGCTTTTCAGCGGATTGTTTCCTTCGCGCACGAAGGAGCCAGAAGTGACGCAGCCCGTGTCCGAGCCCGCCCAGGCGGAGATTGTGCCTGCCAGCGCCGAATCGGTTTCGATGTCCATGCCATCCGCCATGACGCAAGAAGTTGCGACCGGCGATGCCGAGCGGATGCCGGGCTTCTATGCAGAGTATTTCGCCCTTGGCAGCGGGGTAAGCAGCCTTTCCCAGATTGATTTCGACGCAGCGCCGACGGCCAGCGGTGCGGTTCTGTCGCTGGATACGCTGCGCTCGGAAGGGGCGTTCTGGCAAGGTGGTCCGACCGATCACTTCGCCGCGCGCTACACCGGCAGCGTCGAAGTGGCCCAAGCGGGGCGCTATACGTTCTATCTGACGTCGGATGACGGCTCGGCGCTTTATGTCGATGGTGAGCTGGTGATCGATAATGACGGCCTGCATGGCACGATGGATCGCCGGGTGCGGCTTGATCTCGATGCCGGCACGCATGAGATCGAGGTGCGCTATTTCGAGCGTGATGGCGAGCAGAGCCTGCGGCTCGAATGGCGCGGCCCCGACAGCGATGGCCGCAGGGTCGTTCTTGACGGCGATGCGCTAAGCCATGCCATGCCCGAGATGGTGGATGACGGTGCCGGAGCGGGGGGCGATGACTCTGGCATGGATCACGATCACGGCACTGATGATGGCGCGGGCAGCGACGACACGGGCACCGATGGGGATGATACCGGTACTGGTGGCGACGGTGCCGGCACCGGCGGGGACGATACGGGCATGGATCACGACCATGGCACGGATGACGGCACGGAAAATGGGTCGGGCATGGCGATGCAAGGGCTGCGCGCGTCGTATTTCCTTTTGCCGGCAGCAGTATCGTCGCTTGACCAGATCGACTTCGACGCGACGCCCTCCGCCTCGGGAATGGTTGGTTCACTCGATACGCTGCTCTCGACCGACCCGTTCTGGGATGAAGGCACGGCAGATCATTTCGCGGCCCGCTATCAGGGGGCGCTGAATGTCTCGAAGGCGGGGCAGTATACGTTCTATCTGACGTCGGATGACGGTTCGGCACTTTATATCGACGGCAAGCGCGTCGTGAACAATGACGGCCTGCATGGGACGATGGACCTGAGCGTAACGCTGGATCTCGAGGCTGGTGCGCATGAGATCGAGGTGCGCTATTTCGAGCGTGACGGCGAGCAGAGCCTGCGCCTGGAATGGCAAGGCCCTGACAGCGAGGGTGCCCGCGAGGTGATCGGTGGCGGCGCGTTCAGCCATATGTCGGATGACATGGATGATACCGGCATGGACCATGACCATGGCACGGATGACGGCACCGATA